>NZ_CP129382.1:1200000-1574166 GCF_030435705.1 Rhizobium sp. SSA_523 | reverse complement strand
CCATGCCGGGCAAGGTGGAGAGCTGCGAAAGATTGGCCAGAGCATCTTCCAGGATCACGCTGCCGATCTGGCCGATCGTGCCGGTTTCCTCGGCCACATCGATGATGGCGGCCGGCGACACTAGGCCCTTGCGGGGATGGCGCATGCGCATCAGCGCCTCGAAACCGACGATCCGACGGCTTGGCGCGTCGACGATCGGCTGGAAATGCGCCTCGAACCAGTTGGCTGCCAGCGCCACCTCGATATCGCTCTCGATCTCTGCGCGCTCGCGGGCCCGCTCGGCAATCGAGGTGTCGTAGATATTAGCGCCATTCTTGCCGTCCCGCTTGCGGGCATACATGGCCATGTCGGAGCGCTGCAGAAGCTCGCTGGCGCTTTCCGCATGGCTTGGATAGAAGGCAAGGCCGATGCTGGCGCTGAGCCTGACGCTGGTGGTATCGGTCCGGAACGGCGTATCCAGAAGGTCGACAATCTTCTGGGCGAGCTCGCCGGCCCGATGCGTGGCATCGTCTTCGGTCACCAGGATCGCGAATTCATCGCCGCCAAGCCGCGCCGCCGCGTCGCTGACGCGCAATAGCGGGCGGATGCGGTCGACGAACTGGCGCAGCACGCTGTCGCCCGCCGCATGTCCAAGCGTATCGTTGATCGTCTTGAAGCGGTCGAGATCGACGAAGAGGCAGGCCACTTCGCTCTGCTTGCGGTCGGCCTCGGCGATCTTCTGGTCCAGCACGGCCTCGAAACCCTGGCGGTTGAGCAGGCCGGTCAGATGGTCGGAAATCGCCTGGCGGTGGTTGCGCATTTCCGACTGCTTGAGTTCGGTCACATCGGTCATGACGCTGAGCGAGGCGGGAAGTCCGTCGCCGGTGGATTTCAGCCCGGTCTCGAGGATCAGCACATCCATGCAATGGCCGTCGGCGCACTGGAATCGCAGCGTTACCTCGCAGACGCCGGCCTCGGTCCGGGGCTGGCGCTTGCGCTCGGCAAAGGCCTGACGGTCCTCCGGCACGACCAGATCGGCAAAGGGACGCCGCAGCACGTCGGTGCGCGCATAGCCGGTGGCAAGCAGCCAGTAATCGCTGACTGCCCAGATCAGGTCGTCGTCATCCAGCGAAAACAGCATTGCCGGGGTCAGATTGTAGATTTCCGTGGTCTGCTGGTGCGCCCGCTTCAGTTCGCGCTCCTCGCGTTCCAGCTGGATCTGCATTTCGTTGAAGCTCTGGGCGAGACGGCCCATTTCATCGGTCGAGCGCCAGTCGACATGGTGTCGGGAGCCGAGCCGTCGCGTCGCCTCGATCGCCGCCGTCAGCCGCATCAGCGGCCGGATGACCATGGTCCGGTTGCCGAGGATGGCGGCACCGACAACGGTCAGGATGGCGATCACGAAGATCGAGATGAAGGCGGTCTCCATGCTTGTCAGCGCGGAGAAGAGGCCCACTGTCTCGTAGCGGACGACCAGCGTTCCCACCGTCCTCTGCCCGTCATTGCTGCGATAGATCACCGGCCGGCTCAAGGGCTCCAGCGATGCGGAGGCGTCGCGCACGCGGCTTTCGATGACGTCCAGCTTGCCGAGGCTATCGGTGACCTGCACCACCTGAATGCCTTTTTCGTTCAGGAGCGTTCCGGTGATCTGCCGGACGCTGTCGACATCCAGCTCCCAGAGCGGCTTGGCCAGCGCCTGGGCATTGGCCGTGACCAGGATATCGACATGATCATGCAGGCTTTCGGCGGCCTGCTTCGAAGACAGGGCCAAAAACAGCGTGAAGAGGGGCGCAACTACGATGAGCAGCGCTGCTGAAATGATCGCGATGAAACGACTCTCGACCGAACGAGTCATTTAAAGCCTCTTGGACATTGTGCTCGGGAAGGGCTGGTCTCCCTCCTGTGGAACTGCCGCCATGGTTCCACTCATTGATTAAACATTGCTAAACTGCAGAAGCAACAAATGTGAGTTGTGCTAGGGAATGCTGCCGTCCGACGGGTTTTCTTCTATGCTGATCACCAAAACGTAAAACCCGCCGCGGTTGCCCGGGCGGGTTCTTCAGAACTCTGCTAACACGCGGTTCAGGTTGCGATTGCGGCTCCCCTGGCGGAAAGCCGCGCTTTGGCAACCAGCCCGCGTGGCAGGCCGTGTGGCAGGCCGTGTGGCGCGCCTTATTCGGACGCCTGTTCTTCTTCTTCGGCAATGCCTGCAGCCGGAGCAACGATCGTGGCGATCGTGAAGTCACGGTCGGTGATCGTCGGAGCAGCGCCCTTCGGCAGCTTGACGGCCGAGATGTGGATGCTGTCGCCGATCTTGAAGCCGTCGAGATCAACCGTGATGAATTCCGGAATATCATTGGCCGGGCAGGTCATTTCGACCTGGTGGCGAACGATGTTGAGCACGCCGCCGATCTTGATGCCGGACTTGTCTTCATTGATGAAGTGGACCGGGACTTCGACGGTGACCTGGCTGTCGGCGGAAACGCGCAGGAAATCGACATGCATGACGAAATCGCGCACCGGATCCAGCTGGTAGTCCTTCGGCAGGACGGAGATCTTGCCGCCGTCATAGTCGATCGTCGCAACCGTGGTCATGAAACCGCCGGCATGAATGCGCTTCGTCACCTCATTGGTGGACAGAGCGATGGAAATGGGGGCCTGCTTGTCACCATAGATGACAGCGGGAATGAAACCGTTGCGGCGAAGTTCACGGGAGGACCCCTTACCGACCCGTTCGCGCGCCTCGGCCTTGAGCTCGTAAGATGCGTGGCTCATGGCTATTCCTTTCGAGGTTATTTGGAGAATTCGCCAGAGGCCTGAGCCTCCGGGAATTGGAAGGACATCGTCCGATGCGCTTCATCCGCGTTGCCTCCAAGGGTGTCTGCGCGGACGGGGGCTCCATAGACCATATGACCCTGCCATGCAAGGCAATTGCTGGCTGTGCCGGCCGTTATCGCGGATTTACCATGTCTCCCAAGCATTCATACAGCTTTGCTCATTAAGAGGAACTGCAAAGATAAAATCCGTGGTCAGATCATGCTCTCGATTTTCACCTGCCTGTTCACCGAGCACGACCCTCTCTATGTGGGAGCGGCCGCCATCCTATGCGTGCTGGGCTCCTATCTCACCATGCGGCTGTTTGCGCGTGCCCTGCATGCCCAGGCCATGGAGAGGCTTGTCTGGACAGGCTTGGCGGGCTTTGTGGGGGGCTGTGCGATCTGGACGACGCATTTCATTGCCATGCTCGGTTATACCGGAGCGGGCGCTGCGGCCTATGAGCCCGGCCGGACCCTGCTTTCGCTGCTGATCGCGATCGGGGCATCGACCGCCGGACTGGCCATTGCCGCCGTCGCCGGCCGCAGCCTCCTTGCCGAGGCGGGCGGGGCCGTTCTGGGCCTCGGCATTTCGGCCATGCATTATACCGGCATGGCGGCCTATCGTATTTCCGGCAGTATCGTCTGGGACGAGCGCTATGTGGTCGCATCCGTCCTGCTCGGCGGTATCTTCGGCGCGATCGCGGTCAATCGCATCGTTCATCCACTGACCCGCTTCTGCAAATATGGCGGAGCGCTTGCGCTGATCTTCGGCATCGTCCTCACCCATTTCACGGGCATGACAGGGGTGCGCGCCGTGCTTTTGCCGGTGGCCGAGCCGGTGGCCGGCATGTTGTCCTCCGCTATACTTGGCCTGTCGGTCCTGACCGTCATGGTGATGCTGCTCGGCCTTGCCGCCTCGACCTATCTCCTGGATGCGAAAAACACCATGGCGGCGGTCGCGCGCTATCGCCACCTGTCGCTGCATGATGCCTTGACGGGCCTGCCCAACCGATCCGGTTTCCAGGAGGAGCTCAACAGCCTGCAGGAGCGGGCCAGCCGGCTGCCGGGCAAGATTGCGCTGCTCTCCTTCGACTTGAACCGCTTCAAGGAGATCAACGACGTCCACGGACATTCTGCCGGCGATGCCGTTCTCCAGACGCTCGGCACACGCCTGGCGGCGGTGCTGGTGAATGATGAGTTCCTGGCAAGGGTGGGGGGCGATGAGTTCGTGGCCGTCACCCGCCGCTATCACGGGCGGTTCGATGCGACAGCGCTCGCGAACCGGCTGCTGGCGGAGATCTCCCGGCCGGTCGAATGGGAAGGCCATATTTTCTGCGTGTCGTCGAGCGTCGGCATTTCCGTCCAGCGCGAGCCCGATATGCCGCTGGAGGAGGTCCTGGCGCAGGCGGATGTCGCCATGTATCGCGCCAAGGCCAGCGGGCCGAACCGCGTCTGCTTTTATGACCCCTCGATGGACCAGGCAGTGCGCGAACGCAATGCGCTGGCCATGGATCTGCGGAATGCCCTGATCCTCAAGCAGCTGGAACTGTTCTACCAGGTCCAGAACGACACCCAGTCCGGCGCCGTTGTCGGCTTTGAGGTTCTGCTGCGGTGGAACCATCCGCAGCGGGGCAGGGTGCCGCCCTCGGACTTCATTCCCATCGCGGAGCGGACCGGCCTGATCATCGAAATCGGCGAATGGGTGCTGCGCCAGGCCTGCCGGCAGGCCGCATCCTGGGCCCAGCCCTACGGCGTCGCCATCAATGTCGCGACCCAGCAACTGGCCGATCTGACCTTGCCTGCGAAGGTGCGCCAGATCCTGCAGGAGACCGGGCTTGCGGCGGATCGGCTTGAGCTGGAAATCACCGAATCCGGCATTATCGACGACCAGAACCGCGCCCTGCTGATCATCAACCAGCTCAAGGAGCTCGGTGTGAAGATCGCCATGGATGATTACGGCACCGGCTATTCCTCGCTTTCGACGCTGATGCGCTTCCCCTTCGACAAGATCAAGATCGACCGCTCCTTCATCGACAAGGTGGACCGCGACGCGCAGAGCGCGGCAATCGTCCGCTCCACGCTGATCCTGGCGCAGAGCCTCAATATTCCGGTGCTGGCGGAGGGTGTGGAGACAGAGCAGCACCTGGATTTCCTCAAGCGGGAAGGGTGCTCGCAGGTCCAGGGCTTTCTCTACGGCCGCCCCGTGCCGATCGGCGATATCATGGCGCTCGTCAACCCGGCCGAAGATCTCAATCTTGATGCTCCGCTTTTCGATGCAGACGCGCTGCCGCTCGTTTCAGACGCGCTGCCGCTCGTTTCAGACGCGCTGCCGCTCAATGCCGACGCGCAGCCGCGCCGCGTGGCCTGACAAGGCTTCCGTTCACCCCAGGAGACGCAGGCACAGGCGCCGCAGGCACAGGCGCCTGCCCTGCCGGACGATCCAGGCCCGGCCGCCCGGAATTGCGCCCGGAATTGCGCCCGGATTTGCGCCCGGCATTCGCCCTCACGTCACGCATGAAAACGCCCGCGGCGGTGAACCGACGCGGGCGTGAAAAGCTTGATCGAGCAGTCTGCCGGACGATCCGTCAGGCGGCGTGCAGGCGGCGATGGTCCGGCGACAGGGTGAAGTGCGAAATGCGCGCACCCAGCTCGTCCGTCTCATGCGAGAGCGAGAAGACGGCAGCCGTGGTCTCTTCCACCATGGCGGCGTTCTGCTGCGTCATCTGATCAAGTTCGTTCACCGAGGCGCTGATCTCGCGCAGGCGGCCGGACTGTTCGCGAGAAGAGCCGGCGATGACGCCGATCGTCTCGTTGATCGAGCTGATGCTTCTCTGGATCATCGTCAGGCTGTCGCCGGTCTTCAAGACCAGGGTCACGCCGTTCTCTACGTCGGCGGCGGAGGTGGCGATCAGCGCATTGATGTCGCGCGCGGCCCCGGCGGATTTCTGCGCCAGCTCCCGCACTTCCTGGGCAACGACCGCAAAGCCTTTGCCGGCTTCACCGGCACGCGCCGCCTCGACGCCGGCATTCAGCGCCAAGAGATTGGTCTGGAAGGCGATCTGGTCGATCACATCGATGATCTGCCGGATCTTGGCCGAGGAGTCCTCCAGCCGCTGCATCGCGACAATGGCATCCTGAACCACTGTGGTGGATGACTGGGCGCTGGTCAGGGCACTTGCAGCCACATCGACCGCCATGTCGCATTGCTGCAGCGTCTCCGTCACGGCGCCGCTCATCTCGGCAAGCGCGGCGGCGGCCTCTTCCAGCGACGCCGCCTGGCGCTCGGTGCGATGTGCCAGATTTTCCGATGCGCCGCGCAGATCGCTCGATCCGGCGCGGATCGTGTCGATGCTGGTCGTCAGGGAGCGCATGGTGGCTTCCAGCTGCTCGACGGAATCGTTGAAATCGACACGCAGCTGGTCGAGCGAGCCGGCAAAGGGTCGGTCGATCGCGATGTTCAATTCCCCGCGCGAGAGCCGCTTCAACGCGCCGGCCAGAGCGGAGATCGCCTGTTCGAGCTCCTGCGCCGTGCGCGCCTTCTCAGCTTCGCGGTCCTGCCGTTCCAGGTCGAGCTGCTCGTCGCGTTCGCGCGAGGCGACCTCCATCCGCTCCTTCTCCAGGGCATTGTTGCGGAAGGAGACGAGCGCGCGCGCCATCGTGCCGATCTCGTCCTTGCGGTTGGCGGAGGTGATCTCGATGCTCTTGTCGCCGTCGTTCAGGCGGTTCATCAGATTGGCCAGCACCGTCAGCGGACGGGTGAGGGAGGCGGAGACGAGCAGTCCGACAAGCCCCATGCCGAGCAGGATGGCGATCGTGGCAAGGGTTGCCCAGAAGGCAAGCTCGTTGGCCGGAGCCAGAACCTTCGCTTCTTCCTGGCCGATCGCCAGAAGGTTCTGCTGACCGAACAGGCTGACCGGCACATAGGAGTAGAAGAGGCGGCTGTCGCCGGAGGTTGCAAAATTGGCACCGGTCTGCGGCGCCTTGGCCAGGGCAAGCAGGTCCTGCGGCACGCCGGCCGCGGCGGTGGTGCCGGCGCGAACCGTGCCGTCGGCAGCGATGAGATAGGCGGCATCGCTATTGGCTGCGTCAGGGATGACGACCGGCGCAAGCTTGGCCGGCGCGACGCGGAAGAGGATCGCGCCCTTCACCTCGACATTGCCCCATTTGCTCACGGCAAGTGCCCGGCCCACAAAGGCGGATGTCTTGCTGTCTTCGGAGGAAAAGGACACGAAGCCGGACGAATAGGTCTTGTCGGTTGGGCCGGCCATGATCTGGTCGACCATGGTCTTCAGGCTTTCATTGCCCGGATCTGCAACATTGCTGGCAAATTCCGGACCCTTGGTGACGCTGTAGATGATGATGCCGGATTTATCGACGACATAGATGTCGCTCACACCGCTGTTGCGCCATGCGCTGGACAGCGTGCCGTGGATGCCGGCATGCTGGACGCCATACAGCAGCTTGGTGCCATTGCCGTCGAAGGCGGCGCGCTGCTCCGGCGTCTTGGCCGTGTCCTGGAAGGCGGCGAGGATCTGCGGCCGTTCGATCTTCAGATAGTTGACGACGGCGTCTGCCGCATCGCCGATGGCCGTGTTTTGCGACAATTCCGCCAGGCTCTGATCGATACGGGCGGAAAACCGTTCCAGCCCGTCCGACTGTGTAGCGGCGATCGATGCCAAACGCATCTCGCTGGCATCGATAAGACCTGCTTTGCCGATCTGATAACTGACGACGCCGACCGAAAGGCACGAAACAAGCGTTGCGCCCAAAACGAGCGCAGCCACTTTCGCCCGGACAGTCGAGACGGACCGTACCAGCCTATTTGAACTCGAAGACATTCTAATTCCCTCCAAACCTGAAGGTATTAGAATCAAATGAGACTTTAAATCTGATTAACTATCCGGACCATGGCCGCGGTTTTTCGCGTCATGGTAGTCCCGACCTTGCCCCGTGGGCAGGTTCATCGCCCAGCATCAAGCCAAGCACCAAACAAAGCACCGGGGCCCTGTGCCGCGCCAGCCTCAGTCGAAGAGGCTGGAGACGGATTCTTCCAGCGCCGTGCGGTTGATCGCCTCGCCGAGAAGGGCGGCGGTGGATACGACACGGATGTTCTGGGCCGACTGGACGGCGGTGGTCGGCTGGATGGAATCGGTGATCACCAGTTCGCGCAGCTTGGACGAGGTGATGCGCGCCACGGCGCCGCCGGAGAGAACACCGTGCGTGATATAGGCGGTGACGCTGGTTGCGCCGTTCTTCAGCAGGGCTTCGGCCGCATTGCAGAGCGTGCCGCCGGAATCGACGATATCGTCGATCAGCAGGCAATCCTTACCGGTCACGTCGCCGATGACGTTCATGACCTCGGACTCGCCGGCTCTCTCGCGGCGCTTGTCGACAATGGCGAGCTGGCAGTCGAGGCGCTTGGCGAGCGACCGGGCACGCACCACGCCGCCGACATCGGGCGAGACGACCATGACATTCTTCAGGTCGTAATGATCCTTCACGTCGCGGGCAAGGATCGGAACGGCATAGAGATTGTCGGTCGGAATATCGAAGAAGCCCTGGATCTGGCCGGCATGCAGGTCAAGCGTCAGCACGCGATCGGCGCCGGCTTCGGTGATCAGATTGGCAACCAGCTTGGCCGAAATGGGGGTGCGCGGCCCGGCCTTGCGGTCCTGGCGTGCATAGCCGAAATAGGGAAGCACCGCCGTGATGCGCCTGGCCGACGAGCGGCGGAAGGCGTCGATCATGATCAGCAGTTCCATCAGATGGTCATTGGCGGGGAAGGAGGTCGACTGCACGACGAAGACATCCTCGCCACGCACATTTTCCTGGATCTCGACGAAGATCTCCTGGTCTGCGAACCGTCTGACGCTGGCTTTTCCGACCGGAACATTAAGATAGGAACAGATCGCGTCGGCCAAATGCCGGTTCGAATTCCCTGCGAAAACCTTCATTGGGGCCCGCCTGTTTTTACGCTGGATGCGGGCCTTTTACCGAGGCTGCACCCGAATGCAAGAACTCTCGTGGGCGCCGCGACATTTTTTGTGGATGCGCAAGTGCGCCGACACCGCCCGCGCCGGCGAAACGATGCCGGCAAAGCCCGCCGGCGGAGGCAGATCATCACCTGCGCTGCGCCTGAAGCCACTCGACATAATTGCCGATGGTCTTCTGGCCGATGATCTGCATGGTGGCCGGAGGCACGGCCGCCCAGGGCTCGCCGTTGCCGGCCGGCACGCTCTCCTGGCCCTGGATGCGATGCAGGCGCCCGCCATTGGCATCCAGCACGTCCCAGACATAGACGACGGTCACCTTTCCCTCGCTGTCGAAGGCGGAGAGATAGCCTTTCAGGATGTGCTCGCTGCTGTTGTCGCTCGACGACTTGATCGTCAACCCGCTGGCGCGGGCGGAGGCGCCGAGCTGCCGCGACAGCGGCGTGACCGCCTGCACCGGCGCGCCGATGATCGGCAGGAAGCGCAGGCTGCTGGCGGACATGGCCACGGAGGCGGAACTTTCTGACTCAGGATTGGCTGACGCAGGATTGGCTGACGCAGGATTGGCTGGCGCGGGATTGTCTGGGGCAGGATTGTCTGGGGCGGAGTTGGCCGGCGCTGCGAGCGGCGCGGAGGTGATGGCCGACGGGCCTTCGGTATCGGTCGGCTCGTCGAGAGCCTTAGCTTCGCCTGCAGATGGGCCACGCGAAAAGTCTTGCGCTGCCCGGCGTTCGGGCCCCCGGGCGACCGCTCGCGGTGCCGCGGGATAGTCCGAGGATGTGACAGAGGGCATGTCCGGCCGCGCCGCAAGCCTTGCCGCCTCATCCTGCGAGACAGGCGAGGAATTGCCGGCAGAGGGAAACAGGCCGCCGCCGACATCGACCTGCGGCGTCAGCGCATCGGTCGTGTTGCAGCCGGAAAGGGCAGAAAGTATCATGCAGGTGAACAGCGCCCGTCCCGTCCAGTGCATTCGACCGTCCTTTTCCCCGCGCCCGTCCCGTCAAGATTACGGTCGGGCTTTTCCCGCTGTCAACCGGTTGCGGTCACCGTGTGATGAGTTCGAGACCATGACGCGAGAGGCTGAGCGGCGCATCCTCGGTGGTCAGGTAGGTCTGGCCGAGCGACATGGCGGCGCCGCTGTCGGAATCCATGATGATCATATGCACGAAGAGCGACATATCCGGCTCGATCTCCTGCGGATTGCCGGCATGGAACATCTGGTGCTCCATCCAGGAGGGCGAGAAACGCGCGCCCAGCGAATAGCCGCAGGCGTTCAGCCGGTGGCGGGTCAGGCCCCGCTCGTCGATGATGCGGGCATGGGTGTCGAAGACGTCGCCGAAGGTCCGGCCGGGCTTCAGGACGCCCTCGATGGCCAGAATGGTTTCGCGGCAGGCATTGTAGAGCTCGCGATGGCGCGTGGAGGCCTCGCCGATGATGATCGTGCGCATCATGGCTGCGTGGTAATGGGCGCTGACGCCTGCCCATTCGAGCGTCAGCTGATCCTGTGCGTCAAGGTTGCGTCGACCCGCTTTGTAGCGGCAGAGCAGGGCATCCGGTCCGGAGCCGATGATGAACTCGTTGGCGGGGTAATCGCCGCCGCCGGAAAAAACCGCGCCCTGCATGGCCGCGAGAATATCGGCCTCGCTGCCGCCGGCGGTGATCAGCGGCAGGGCCGCATCCAGCGCATCATCGGCCAGTTTTGCCGCCTGCGTCACATAAGCGAGCTCGGCCTTGCTCTTGCGCAGCCGCAGACGGCTGATCAGCAAAGAGGCATCCGTCGACTGGCAGAAGGAGGAAAGCTGGTCGTCCAGGAGCCGGGCCACCCGCCCGGTCATGCCATGCGTGTCGTATTCGATGCCGAGCCGCGCGCCGAGCAGGTCCATCTCGCTCAGAAGGTTCTTCAGGTCGGTGGTCGGATCGGCATTCACCCGGTCGACCCAGACGATGATCCTGTCGAGGATGGACGTGTGTCGCGCCTGGCGCAGATCGGCCGATCGCGTCAGAAGCGCCATCTCGCCATCCGCCTTGACAACGAGGCATTGGAAGAAGCAGTAGCCGAACGTGTCGTAGCCCGTCAGCCAATACATGCTCTCCTGCGCAAACAGCAGCATGGCATCGAGCTTTTCCGCGCGCATCGCCTCTTTCAGGCGCTCCAGCCGCTCGGAATATTCGCTCCTCTCGAAGTGCAGGGCCATGTTACGCCTCCATGATCGCAATGGCTGAAATCTGGCGACCGTAATCGGCTTCGCCCAGATGGGTGGTGCGGCGATAGGAAAAGAACCTGTCTCCGTCCGGATAGGTATCGATGTCCAGGTTTTCCGCGCAGATGCCGGCCGCCTTCAGCCGCATCGTCGTCAGGCCCGGCAGATCGAACAGAGCGTGCCGCTCTCTCGACGACGGGGTGAAGAAGGCGCGATAGGCCGGATCCTCAGCCAGAAAACGCTCGACGAATTCCGGACCGACCTCATAGCTCCTGCCGCTGATCGAGGGGCCGAGGCAGGCGTGGATATGCTCCCTTTCGGCGCCAAGCGCGATCATGGCCGCGATCGTATTGTCGGCAATGCCGAAGAGCGCGCCCTTCCAGCCCGCATGGGCCGCGCCGATCACCTTGTTCTTCGGATCGGCAAACAGGATCGGCCCGCAATCGGCCGCGAGGACACCGAGAACGAGGCCTGCCTGGCGCGTCACGAGGGCGTCGGCATTCGGCCGCTCGCCGGCATAGGAGCCGTCAAGCGTGACAACATCGCTGGAATGCACCTGATGAACGGTCGCCAGCCTCTCCGGCGGCTGAAGGAAATAGGCTGCGACGCGGCGGCGGTTCTCCAGCACATCCTCGCGCCGGTCATTGGAGCCAAGGCCGACATTGAGGCTGGAATAGAGGCCGGAGGAGACGCCGCCCTTGCGCGTGAAGAAGCCATGGCGGATCGAAGGGCCGCAGCTTTGCGCCAGGAGGGGGCTTTCGATCGGCGCCAGAACCGGCTCCCGCATCCCGGGATCCTGCGTCAGGGGATCCTGCGTCAGGGGTTCTGGCTTCAGGGAATCTTGCTTCAGGAAGTCTGGCATCACGGGGGCTTGGATCCTCTGTCGGCTGCCATGGCTTTGGCAAAAAGTGGACGGCGGCTGTCAGCCAATGGTTCAGCGACATATCCAATCGCCGCGGATGGGCCGAGCAAAATGGTTGCCGCGGTTCAATCGGGTCGCACTCCGCTCGGAGGACTGGCTCGCTTCGATGTCACGCTCCGCATCGCTCGATGTCAAAGACGCGCCGCCGCTTTGGCCGCAAGCCAGGCCGACGGCAGTTTCGGCTGCTTCGTTCGGCGCGAATGTGGACCGATGCCCGCTTTCCTGTCAACGCCCGATTGGACCTGGCTCAACCTCTGGGTGGGCGGAAGGGTGCAAGAGTGACGCTCGGGCTGGAGACGGCCAGGACCTTGAACAATTCGCCCATGCGGCCTTCTCCCGCCCCGGCCAGCCGGTCGACAGCGAGCGCGATGGCGCGCTGCTCGGGCTCGGCCTTGCCCTGGGCAAGCCGCTTGGCGCGTTCACCAAGGCCCAGTCCGAAGAGGAAGTCGCCCTGATGCAGACAGCCATTGATCTGCACGCCGGCAGCTCTCGCCACCCGCGCCAGATCCTCGAAATCGACATGGCTGGTCAGGTCCGCGCGGCCCGGATGGGCAAGCGGAGGGTCGTAATCATGGTTGAGGACGGCCTGCAGCGTATCGCCGTAGCCGCTGACCATATGGCCGTAGTCGAGGATCAGCGCGGTTCCGCCATGCTGCCCCAGCCTCTCGCACAGCGCATGCATCACAGCCTGGCGGGCAGGGGCGACCTCGAAGATCGTGCCTTCGGGTTCCTGGCCGCCGGTAGGCGGCAGAAGCGCCGGATCGATGGACGCCATGCCGACGCCGAAGGCGAGCTCGTCTTCGGCATCCAGCCCGACCATGCGCTCGCGAAAGCCGGTGCGGGTCTTGACGAACTGCCGGATGGGAATGGCATCGAAGAGTTCGTTGGCGGCAATCAGGGTGAATCCCTCCGGCACTTCCTCGAAGGCGGAATGCCAAGTGATGCGGGCGGAGAAGGCCTCCAGCGTCACGCGCTGCACGCCGCGCAGACGCTCGCTGGTCTCGACCAGATGAACGGAAAGCGTCTCGTGCAGCGGCGGGGCAAGTTTGGCGATGACGCGCAGCATGTCCAGCATCATCGTGCCGCGGCCGGGGCCGATCTCCACCAGCCGCACCGGCGTCGGGCTGCCATGGCTCTGCCAGGCATGCACCATGAAGATGCCGAGCATTTCGCCAAACAACTGGCTGATCTCCGGCGCCGTGACAAAATCGCCGCCTGGACCGAAGGGTTCGCGGGTCCTGTAATAGCCATGCTCCGGATCGGCCAGGCACAAAGCGAAATAATCGGTCACGCTGATGGGACCGTTCATGCGGATCAGGGACTTTATCTTGTCGGCCAGCGGTGTCGTCAAATTCAAGCCTCGTCGTCTCGATCAGTAAAGGGACGTGGCACGACGGGCGCGCCAGATCGCCCACAGGCCGATGAAGAGCATGGGGAGCGACAGGATCATGCCCATCGTAAGCCAGCCGAAGGCCAGGTAGCCGAGTTGCGGATCCGGCTCCCGGAAAAACTCCACGAAGATCCGCGACAGGGCGTAGCCGCAGACGAAAACGCCGGCGACCACGCCCGGCTGGCGCAAGGCCTTGCGGCGATGAGTGAGGTATCTGAGAACCAGAAACAGCACGATGCCTTCCAGCCCCGCCTCGTAAAGCTGGCTGGGATGGCGCGCAAAGGGACCGCCGGTCGGGAAAACCATGGCCCAGGGGACATCGGTGATGCGGCCCCAGAGTTCGCCATTGATGAAATTGGCCAGGCGGCCGAAGAACAGTCCGAAGGGCACGACGGCGGCCACGGTGTCGAACAGGCTCCAGACGGCAATATCGTTGCGCCGTGCAAACAGGATCATGGCGAGCGTGGTGCCGATCAGCCCGCCGTGGAAGGACATCCCGCCATTCCAGATTTCAAGCGCGCGCAGCGGGTTGTCCGCCACGGCCGCCAGATCGTAGAAGAGGATATAGCCGATGCGCCCGCCCAGGACGACGCCGGCGGCCACCCAGACGAGGAAATCGTCCAGCTTGTCCGGCGACATGGGCGAGATGCCGCCCGGCCAGAGATCGGCGCGCGCCACCATCTGCTTGGCGAAGTACCAGCCGAGCATGATGCCGACGACATAGGCGATGCCATACCAGTGGATGGCGACCGGGCCGATGGCGAAGGCGATCGGATCAATGTTCGGATAGGGCAGTATAGCGAGGAGACTGGGCGCTGAGTACAAGGGAAACAAACCTCGGCCGTTGGTACCGCGCTAAAGCGGAGTTCGAACTGATGGGATCCGTTCTGTTGGGCGGCATGTATCGTTGCGCTGATCTTCGGCTTTCGCCTCGATGCCAAAACTGATCCCGAGCATGTCCAACCCATTCGGCGGCAATACAAAGCCTGAATGTCAACAGACCTGGCGGACCATGGCTTTCCGCCTGCGGCCGGTCAAGCGGCAATCACCGTTCCGCCGGATCACATCGAAGAAGTTCACAGGAATCACTGAGGGGCCGGTCCGCCGACCGCCGGCATCGGGCCTCGGGGCCTGCTGGCAATGCCGGTCCACCGATCGCGATCCGTCTTCGCCCCATCGCGTCGCCCCATAACATCCGGCAGGGCTCGTGCTGTCGATTCTGCTTGCAACGTGGCGGCCCTGACCCTACCTCCTGACGAGAGAACAGAACTTCGCCGCCTGGACCCATTTGTCTTCAAGCCGGCGACAGACAAGGAGACCAAGGCCATGTCGACCGGTAGCAATCGGATGCTGGATGAATTCGCGCGGATGATGACGGATGCAGCCGGCGCCGCCCAGGGCTTCCGCCAGGAGGCGGAGACCGCCATGCGCGCGCAGATGGAGCGGTTCATCAATTCGATGGATCTCGTCAAGCGCGAGGAATTCGAAGTGGTGCGCGACATGGCGATCAAGGCGCGCGACGAGAACGAGGCGCTGAAGGCACGGATCGAGGCTCTGGAAGCCCGCCACTCCTCGGAGGCCTGAAGATCCTCCCCGGCTGACCGCCGCCGTGGATGCCATTATTTTTTAGCCTATCATCATACTCTGTGCCGGAATG
The DNA here is from genome assembly GCF_030435705.1 of Rhizobium sp. SSA_523. Classification (NCBI taxonomy): domain Bacteria; kingdom Pseudomonadati; phylum Pseudomonadota; class Alphaproteobacteria; order Hyphomicrobiales; family Rhizobiaceae; genus Affinirhizobium; species Affinirhizobium gouqiense. The sequence goes on along the minus strand of NZ_CP129382.1, from coordinate 1,559,211 downwards.
AAGCGGCGCGTGCCTGCAATTTAAGCCGGGACGCGCCGTTTTGCATATTGACCATGCCGATGCGCGTCATTTTTCAAAAGTTTAATTCCGGCCTGTGGACACATCTGAAAAAGCATGTCGGCAGAGTCGCTTAATCCCGCTTGCTGAGACGATTTCGGAGGCTTTCAAATGAGTCGTCCCCGTAAAAATGCAGCCATGGGGCTGGCAGCCAGACTCATCACCGATACACTGATTTTAAATGATGATTCTAAACAGTGACCGCAAGCTCCAGGCAGGGCCTCTGTGGTGAAGTCGAGGCTGCGAAGGATCATCGAGACAGGAATTTCCGGTATAGTGTTCGCGTCGTCTGGTGTTCTCGCACGAATGTCGCTTCATCCCGGTTGAGAAGGTGCCGCATGAGCCTGATAGATATCGATATGGAACGTCACTCGAACCCGGTCGACATGATCGAGTTCGTCGCAGCCTCCAATGACTGGACGTTCGAACGTGCGGGCGAGGACGAAATCGCCATGACGGTCGCCGGACACTGGACGGACTACCACATTTCCTTTTCCTGGATGGAGGAGTTCGAAGCTCTGCATCTGGCCTGCGCTTTCGATATCCGCATCCCCGATGCGCGCGTCAACGAGGTGATCCGCCTGCTGTCGCAGATCAATGGCCAGGTGCTGATGGGGCATTTCGACCTGTGGCGACAGGAAGACGTGGTGATCTTCCGCCAGTCGCTCCTGCTGTCGGGCGGTGCGGAACCGACCAATCAGCAGGTGGAGGTTCTGCTGTCGAATGCGCTGGAAACCTGCGAAACCTATTTCCAGGCTTTTCAGTTCGTCGTCTGGTCCGGACTGGAAGCCAAGAAGGCCATGGAAGCCGTATTGTTCGAAACCGTGGGTGAGTGCTGATGCCTGTCTCAGCGTCGACGCCGCTCGTGCTTGTGGGCGCCGGCAATATGGGCGGCGCCATGCTGTCCGGCTGGTTGAAGAATGGCGTTGACGGCGCCTCGGTGCTGGTCATCGATCCCGGTCCCTCCGAGGCCATGGCCGCGCAGATGAAAGAGGCCGGTGCACGCCACGAGCGTTCGGCCCCTGAAGGGGTGACGGCCGCCATTGTGTTCATCGCCGTCAAGCCGCAGGTGATGGAGACCGTTCTGCCGCCGCTGAAAGCGCTGATCGGACCCGAGACGGTGATCGTCTCGGTGGCGGCCGGCAAGACGCTGGCCTTTCTCGCGCAGCATCTGGGCGATGCCGGCATGGTCCGTGCCATGCCCAATACGCCGGCCATGATCGGCCGTGGCGTGACCGGCGCCTATGCCAATGACCGGGTGACGGATTCCATGCGCGCGGAGGTTCATGATCTGCTGAAGGTTAGCGGTCCGGTGGAATGGGTCGAGCGGGAAGAAGATATCGACGCTGTCACGGCGGTGTCCGGCAGCGGCCCGGCCTATGTCTTCTATCTGGTCGAATGCATGGCGGAAGCGGGGCGCAAGCTGGGGCTTCCGGCGGATCTTTCCATGCGGCTGGCGCGAGAAACCGTTGCCGGTGCCGGCGAACTCCTGCATCGCTCGCCGGAGGAGGCTTCGCGCCTGCGCCAGAACGTGACCTCGCCGGGCGGAACGACCGCCGCGGCGCTTTCGGTGCTGATGGCGCCAGAGGCAATGCAGCCGCTATTCGACAAGGCCATTGCTGCGGCGCGCCTGCGCGCGGAAGAGCTCGGCCGCTGACAGAGCAGGCGGAGACATATCAGGCGAGAAGGGCAGGGGAATGGCGGAGATCAGCTATGACGACTTCGAAAAGGTGGAGATCCGCGTCGGTACCATCGTCGAGGCCGAGGAATTTCCGCAAGCCCGCAAGCCCGCTTACAAATTGAAGATCGATTTCGGTGCGGAGATCGGTGTCAGGCGCTCCTCGGCGCAGATCACCGTGCATTATACGCCGGACGGGCTGATCGGCCGTCAGGTGCTGGCGGTGGTGAATTTTCCGCCGCGCCAGATCGGCCCCTTCCGATCCGAAGTGCTGACGCTCGGTTTTGCCGATGACGCCGGCGCCATTGTCCTGGCCGGCGTGGAGCGACCTGTGCCGAACGGCCAGAGGATGATCTGACCGCTCCGGATGAGCGGAGCCACGCTTGGCCCACCCTCTTCCATCAGGCCGGAACCCTGACAACCGCGCGCAAGCCCCCTTGCGGACTGTCGGAGAGCGTCACATTGCCGCCATGGGCGCGGGCAATATCGCGGGCGATCGACAGGCCGAGCCCGGTGCCGGAGGCGTTCAGATTGCGCGCCTCGTCCAGCCGGTAGAAAGGCTTGAATACATCCTCGCGCGATGTCTCGGGAATGCCGGGACCATCGTCGTCCAGCGTCAGGGTCAGCCATTTGGCGCTGTGGCGGGCATCGATGTGAAGCGTCTTTGCGTAACGCTGGGCGTTTTGGGCGAGATTGCCGACCAGCCGGGTAAAGGCGCCGGGCCGGACCGCCAGCACGTCCTCGCCCTCGATGCTATAGGTCATGACCTTGCCGTGCAGGGTAAAATCCGCCCTGATCTTCTCCAGCAGCTCGCTCAGCTTCAGCTCGCCGAAATCCTCCTCCGCCTCGGTGCGGGCAAAGGCGAGATAGCCTTCGAGCATGCTCTGCATATCCTCCACGTCGGCGCTCATGCCGGCGAGGTCGGGATTGTTGCCCGCCAGCGCCAGCTGCAGCTTGAAGCGCGTGAGAATGGTGCGCAGGTCGTGGCTGATGCCGGCAAGCATGGCGGTGCGCTGCTCCATCTGCCGCTCGATACGCTCGCGCATCTGGATGAAGGCATAGCCGGCGCGGCGGATCTCATCGGCGCCCCGCGGCACGAAAGGCCCCGCCCGCTGCCCCTTGCCGAAGCTTTCCGCGGCGCGGGCAAGCGCCAGGATGGGGCGGATCTGGCCGCGCAGGAACAGGATGGAAATGCTGATCAGAAGCAGCGATGTGCCGAACATCCAGACCAGGAAGATATGCGTATTGGCCGCATAGGTCTGGTTGCGCACCGTATAAACCCGCAGCACCTTGTCGGCCAGCTGGATGCGGATCTCGACGAGCCGGCTGTCGCCCACGGTGTCGATCCAGAAGGGCAGGTGGATCTGCTTGTTGATCTGCTCGGCGAGAATGTCGTCCAGGATCTCGAAGAAGGGCTTGGGCCGCGGGGGCGGCAGCTGCGCGCCCGGTTCGATCGAGATGTTCATCGTCAGCTGGTCGCGGGCAATCCGCGCAATTGCGCTGTAATCGCCATCGGCAGGCGGAAAGGTGCGGATCATCTCGATGATGGCGGCGATATCGCGGGTCGTGCCCTGCGCCAGCCGTTCCGTGACATTGCGCCAGTGCCGTTCCATGAACACCGCCGAGACGACGGTCTGGGTCAGCAGCATGGGGATGACGACGATCAGCACCGTCCGCATATAGAGGCCGGTCGGCATGCGGCGTTTCAGCCAGCGGCCGATGGGTGCCCAACCGGGCGGCGACTTTATGCGCTGAACGCCAGCCCGCAGGCTCTCGGGAAGAAAGCTCAGGTCCCGGCGGAGCCGCTCGCGCAGATGCGCCGCGTTCCTCCGTGCCGTTTCAGCGACATGCTTCATGCCCGTCCTTCCGGCTGCCGCGCCGATCTGCCGCGCCCATCTGTCGGCGCTTGTCAGGGTTGGCCGTGTCTGTTCGTGATCCGCCTCGCCGTCCGCCTTACCCATGCCTGCGCATCGTCAATCGATGCTGAGACGATAGCCGACGCCGCGCACCGTCTGCAGATAGACCGGATTGGCCGGATCTTCCTCGATCTTGCGCCGCAAGCGGTTGATCTGGACGTCGATCGTGCGTTCTCCCACTTCGGCATCGTCGCCGATCAATTCGTGGCGGGGAATGGTTTCGCCCGCCCGCAGCGCGAAGAGCAGCATGATGTCCTGCTCGCGGTCCGTCAACCGGATGGTTTCGGCCGCCCGGCGCAGCTCCTTGCGGGCAATGGAGAAGGTGAAGGGGCCGAACATGATCTGGTCGATCTTCGGCGTGTCCGCCTGCATGTTGCGTCGCAGGATATTGTTGATGCGCAAAACGAGTTCGCGCGGATCGAAGGGTTTCGGCAGATAATCGTCGGCGCCCGCCTCCAGTCCCTCGATGCGCGATTGCGCCTCCGCCTTGGCGGTGAGGAGAATGATCGGGATCGGCCGCTTGTCCCGCATGGACTGGGTCAGCGCAATGCCTGTTTCGCCGGGCATCATGACATCGAGGATCATCAGGTCGAAATCGAGGCCTTCCAGCTTGCGGCGGGCTTCTGCGGCATCACCCGCCACGGTGACGCGGAAGCCCTGTTCCATCAGGTACCGGTTGAGAAGATCGCGGATGCGCGTATCGTCGTCCACCACGAGAAGATGGGCTGCATCATCCGACAGCGGCACTGGCGCATTCCCCATATCACTCCACCTCCATCTCGCGTCGGGCCAGGTTTTCGTCGCGGCCTCGCATGGCGCGCAGGAAGGCCTGCACGCCATTCCGCTGCTCCGGCGAGAGGCCCTGCATTGCATGGGATATGCGGCGGGACTGAGGCTCCGACAGCGCCAGCGCCAGTTCGCGCCCCGCAAGGGTCGGGTAAAGCCGCCGCTGGCGCCGATCCTTGGCGCCCGCCATCTGCCGGATATAGCCGCTATCGATCAGCTGTTTCAGCACCCGTGCAAGGCTTTGCTTGGTGATCTGCAGCGTGTCCAGAAGATCCGTCACCATCATGCCGGGATGCCGGCTGACGAAATAGACGACGCGGTGATGCGCGCGGCCCATCTCGATCTCCGCAAGAATGGCGTCCGGATCGGAGATGAAGTCGCGATAGGCGAAGAAGAAGAGTTCGATCGTTTCGAAGTCGATCTGGCTTTCATCGACCGCCGGCATGGGCGGCAATGCCTTCTTTGCGGCTTTGGCGGTCGATCCCGATGGCACTGCTGTTCCTTTCAAGCCCTCGCGCATTCGCGAGTGTTCAAGGCCCGACGGCAGGGCGATGATCTTGGTCTCGCGACGCAGAACCTGATTAATCGCGAAGCGCCGCAACAATCAACCCGATTATGGGCATCTGTGCAAGAAAGCCACAGTCACCGCGCCATCTCCTTCGCCGGCCATGCCACCCCTGACAAATGCGGAACCTTTTCTGTCAGAGGTCGTTGCGATGACAGACAGATCCCGGAGAGATAACATGGCTTTAGTCAGCTTCAACGAACCGGTGCCGAAGCGCATCAGCGTTCCGTCCATCGCCGCCAACCATCCCCTGCGCCCGGTGCTTTTCACGGTATTCGGCCTTAAGCTGGTCGTCGCGGTCTTCCTGATCGGCTGCGCCTCTATCGTTCCGCCGGTCTCCGCCCAGAGCGGCTATTCGTCCCTCGACTGATCGACCCGGAACGACCGGTTGATGGGTTCCGCCGGCCGTTGTTTGGAACTATACCGGATCACCGAGTTCCACGATGCGAGGTTTCATGGGCCAGCTTCAAGCGGGTGTCATTCCGGTCACACCCTTCCAGCAGAATTGCACCATCCTGTTCGATAGCGACACCAAGCAGGCGGTCGTGGTCGATCCCGGCGGTGATGTCGACAAGATCCTCGCCATCGTCGACGAACAGGGCCTGGCAGTGAAGGAGATATGGATCACCCATGGCCATATCGACCATGCCGGCGGCGCCGAGGACCTTCGCGCCGCGCTCGGCGTTCCGGTCACCGGACCGCATACGGCAGACAAACCGCTGCTCGATGCCCTGCCGACGCACGGCGCCGCGCTGGGCATCGATCTTCCCGCAAAGGCCGTGACTCCCGACCGCTGGCTGCAGGACGGCGATGTGGTCGAACTCGGCGAGCATCGCTTCGAGGTGCTGCATTGCCCTGGCCATGCGCCGGGCCACGTGATCTTCTTCAATCGCGAGATGCGCTTTTGCATCATGGGCGATGTCCTCTTCAACGGCTCGATCGGCCGGACCGATCTGCCTGGAGGCAACCATCAGCAATTGCTGGACAGTATTCGCGACAAGGTTCTGCCGCTCGGCGATGATGTGGGCTTCCTCTGCGGCCATGGACCGGCAAGCCGGATCGGCGACGAACGCCGCAACAATCCCTTTCTGCGCGGTCTTTGAGGCACGGTCCTTCTTGCGGGAAGGCCGCATCGCGACGCCGCGGCCGATGCGGAACGGTCGCGCCAAGGGGCTGAGGGGCGAAAGGCTCGAATGCGGAAAGGCTTGCATGGCTGAATGCACCGGAGGCCTGACCGACATGCCTTGGCGGCCGCGCTCAAACGCCAGCAGGGAGGCGGCTAAAACTTCGACCGCCAGCGGGATCACCTGCGGCGGATCAGGCCCGGCCAGGTGAGGCGCAATCAGGGCAGGCGCGGTTGATTGGTCACCCGCGGGCCGCTGAGGCGGCGGACGGGGACCCGCAGCCAGGTCGGGACGTGCCGGCCAGGCATCGGATATAAAAAAACCCGGCACTGCTGCCGGGCTTCAACTCGAAGAGAAAGGCTAGAAAGATGTCAGCCAGCAATCTGCAGATTGACGGCTTTCGGGCCCTTACCGCGACGATCCGGTTCCGTGTCGAAGCTTACTTTCTGATTTTCTGACAGACCGGACAGGCCAGAAGCCTGTACAGCTGAGATATGGACGAAGATATCAGCTCCGCCATTATCGGGCTTGATAAAACCGAAGCCCTTGTCGGTGTTGAAGAATTTTACAGTGCCAGTCTCGGCCATGCATCAGGTCCTTTTTCCTCTGTCCGTGTTCAGCGGCGGACAGCATCACGATATTGCCCCTTGCGGGGCTGGCGGCAGGCATTTCGAAATGGAGGAAAGGGGCCCGTCTTACCGCGTGGGATGGAAGAGAAACATCGTCAAAACTATTCTTCCCCTCTTGCCCCCGCTCGGAAGTTTTGGCGCTTCCGAAACGCTTCATTATAGGTCTTCCCATGCTCGCAAATTGCCCGAACATGCACAGAGTGCTGTGTTTATCGTGAATTGGCAAGAAAAAGTTTTGCGACTCCACTCGCAGGACAGCGAAAAAGTGTAGTTCCTTGCCGCCGATCGCCAGAAGCTTGGGCTTTGTCAAGTCCAGTCGCGGGCTCGGCCAGCATCCTTGCAACCCTGAGATGAGGTCCGTCCGCACGGCATTATCCGTTCTTCGGCCGCCCGCCGCTGCCTTTTGGATCGGCAGCTATGGATGGCGCAGGGTGCGGCGGCGCAGGATCTCGGGGATGATCTCCACCATGAGCATGGATGCGAAGATGAGCGCGCATCCAAGATAGCCGAGGGAGGGCAGGGTCTCGCCCAGAAGCAGGGCTCCGAAGAAGGCGCCGAAAAGCGCCTCCGAGGAGAGGAAGATTGCGGCCTGGGGTGCGGTGGTATGGCGCTGGCCGATGATCTGCAGGACGAAGGCCAGGCCCGAGGAGATCAGCCCGACATAGAGGATCTCGACGAGCGCACCGTTGATCGACGCCATGGAGACCTCCTCCCAGCCGATGCCGAGGGCAAGCGCGAGGAGGGCACAGACGGCAAACTGCGTGGCCGACAGCGCAAGCGGCCGCGAGGAGCGGGTGACGAAATAGCCGGCCAGCACGATCTGCAAGGCCCAGAAGGCCGCGCAGGTCACGCTCCACAGATCGCCCGCCGACATGTCGGTCACTGTGCCTCCGGCGAGCAGGAAGATGCCCGAGAGCGCAAGCAGTGCCGCCGGCCAGATGATCCAGTGCGGAGATTGGCGGAAGAGGAGGATGGAGATGACCGGCACGAAGACGACGTAGAGGCCGGTGAGAAAGCTGGAATTGGTCACCGTGGTGGTGGTGAGGCCGATCTGCTGGGTGATGGCGCCGCCGAAGAGGGCGGTGCCGACCAGGGCAAAGCCCGCCAGTTCGCGCGGGGAAGGAGAGGCGCCGCGGCGCCGGCTTTCCACAAGCGCGAAGGGCAGAACGGCAAGCGCGGCCATCAGGAAGCGCAGGCCGACGAACCAGAAAGGCCCGATTGCCTGCATGGCGGTGGATTGCGCCACGAAACCGCCGCCCCAGATAGCGGCTGCCAGAAGAAGAACGAGGTTCGCCTGCAGGCGGGTCATGGAAGGATCCTGATGGTGGGGGAGCCGAAGGGCGGCAGGCCGGTTTATCAGGAGGTATCAGATGCAGCAAGTGATGGCGGCAGGCGCCGCCGATTGCATATCAGGACCGGCTGATGCGGCCGCCATGCGAGCGGGCCCGCGTCTCATCCTTAGGCGCGCCGGACTGGCGGAAGCTCCTGTGCCAGAGGCCAGCTGCCGCCACGGAGAAGATCAGGATCAGCGCCATGCTGAGAATGCGGTGGTCCGGGGCAGGCCCGGTCTCGAGCAGCAATTGCGGCGTCACGATCTGCGACCAGTTCGAGATCTCGCTGGCCGAGGCCGTGCCGGCAAGGGCGAAGATCATCAGCGTGCAGGCCGCGAGCGCCGTCACCGCAACCCAAAGATTGATGCCCTTGCGATGCAGCCGGATCCGCGTGGTGGCTTCTTCATCATCCAGGAACATGGTGGTCATCCTCATTCTCACATCTGCACTGCAGGCAAGAAAGCGTCGGAAAGCGTCGCCACAAGGACCGATTTAAGGCAGTCGGCGGTATTTCTTGCGGCGAAAACAAGGCGCTACCGATTGTGGTTAAATTGCCACGTGATCTTGTGTTTTCGTTAAGACTTTGTTCAAATTTTATCGGATCGACGCTGCAGCGGCCGAGGCTACGGGAATCTCCCCCGCCGGCCTTGAACTCGCGGCTTTTCTTCGACATAGAAGGCGACGGCAAAACCAAGCTGGTCTGCCGTTTCAACAGCTTCAGGATCCCTTCATCATGGCCTTTCTTGCCGATGCACTTTCCCGCGTAAAGCCGTCCGCCACCATTGCCGTTTCGCAGAAGGCGCGCGAATTGAAAGCCAAAGGCCGCGACGTGATCGGTCTTGGTGCGGGAGAGCCGGATTTCGATACGCCGGACAATGTCAAGCAGGCCGCCATCGATGCCATCAACCGCGGCGAGACGAAGTATACGCCGGTTTCCGGCATTCCGCAGCTGCGTGAGGCGATCGCCAAGAAGTTCAAGCGCGAGAACGGTCTCGACTACACGCCCGCCCAGACGATCGTCGGCACGGGCGGCAAGCAGATCCTGTTCAATGCCTTCATGGCGACGCTCAATCCCGGCGATGAAGTGATCATTCCCACACCCTACTGGGTCTCCTATCCGGAGATGGTCTCCCTGTGCGGCGGCACGCCGATTTTCGTGGCGACGACCCAGGAGAACAATTTCAAGCTTGTTCCGGCCGATCTGGAAAGCGCGATCACGCCGAAGACGAAGTGGTTCGTGTTCAACTCGCCGTCCAATCCGTCGGGTGCTGCCTACAGCCATGACGAGCTGAAGGCGCTGACGGACGTGCTGGTCAAGCATCCGCATGTCTGGGTGCTGACGGACGACATGTACGAGCACCTGACATTCGGCGATTTCAAGTTCGCGACGCCCGTCGAAGTCGAGCCCAAGCTCTACGACCGCACCTTGACGATGAACGGCGTCTCCAAGGCCTATGCCATGACCGGCTGGCGCATCGGCTATGCAGCCGGTCCGCTCGAACTGATCAAGGCCATGGACATGATCCAGGGACAGCAGACCTCCGGCGCATCCTCGATCGCCCAATGGGCGGCTGTCGAGGCGCTGAACGGGCCGCAGGATTTCGTCGAGAAGAACAAGAAGATCTTCGAAGGCCGCCGCGACCTGGTGGTCTCCATGCTCAACCAGGCAACCGGAATTACCTGCCCGAACCCGGAAGGCGCTTTCTACGTCTATCCGTCCTGCAAGGGGCTGATCGGCAAGACCGCACCCTCGGGCAAGGTGATCGAAACCGACGAGGATTTCGTCACCGAACTTCTGGAAACGGAGGGCGTCGCCGTGGTGCATGGCTCCGCTTTCGGCCTCGGCCCGAACTTCCGCATTTCCTACGCGACCTCGGAAGACCTGCTGGAGGAGGCGTGCCGCCGCATCCAGCGCTTCTGCGCCGCCTGCCGGTAAGAGCATCATTGATCGTCGATTGGAAGGGGCGCGCCAGGCATGGCGCGCCCCTTCGCAGCTCTTGTTGACGGTCCGAGGGCGCAGGCGTAGACTTGCCTCCATGAAAACCGTGTCCATTGCCGAAGCTCAGGATCGTTTTGACGAACTCGCCAAGCAGGTCGAGAGCGGCGAGACCGTGACCGTTACGCGCGATGGCAGGCCGGTCTTCGATATCGTGCCACGCGACGGCGCGGTGCAGAAAAAGGGCGGGATCGATCTCGATGCACTGCATGCGCATTTGCGCTCGCTTGGGATCACAAACCCGGTTCCCTACATTGCAGATGATTTCGACGATCCTCTGCCGGAGGATTTTCTGCTGCGACCCTTGCCTTGAGTGGGTGCTATCTTCTCGACACGCACATGATCCTCGCAATCCTGCGGGCGGATGTGCATCGCCGTTTTCCCTGGCTGGCGCGGTTGGTCTCGGCCTTAGATTTCGCCGGCTTCGTCAGCGTGGCCAGCCTCTGGGAAATAGCGATCAAGACCCGCATTGGGAAACTGGATCCGGGTGTTCCGCTGGAGCGTATGCAGTCCAGCCTCCACGATGCGGGCCTGACGATCCTGCCGATCGAAATCCGGCACGTCCTGACGGCCGCCGCTCCGGAGCCGCCGACGCGTGATCCCTTCGACCGGCTTCTGTTGGCGCAGTGCCAGGTCGAAGGGCTGCACCTCGTCACCATCGACCGGGCGCTGGTCGATCATCCGCTTGCCTTCCGGTTCTGACCCGTTTGGGGGCCAGAACCGCTGCCAAGCAATCAGGCCTTCGTCAGCTTCACGATGGTCGATGCGCCGCCGCCACGCTGCTCGGTGACGGCATAGACAGCGCCATCCGGCCCGACCTTCACATCGCGGATGCGGGCCTCCAGCGGCACGCGTTCCTCATGGGCCACGCGGTCATCCTGCATGTGCAGGACAACGACGCCCTGGCTCACCAGGCCGCCGACGAGGAAGGCACCCTTCCACTCCGGAATGGCATCGGCATCGTAATAGGCCATGCCGGAGGGGGCGATGACCGGATCCCAGTAATAAACCGGCTGCTCCGTATCGGCCATCTTGGTAATGCCCTTGCCCACGGGGTCGCCGCTATATTCAATACCGTAGGTGACTTCCGGCCAGCCGTAATTCTTGCCGGCCTGCGGCAGGTTCAACTCGTCGCCGCCGCGCGGGCCGTGCTCGATGGTCCACAGCCGTCCTTCTCCATCAACGGTGGCGGATTGCAGGTTTCGGTGTCCCAGCGACCAGATTTCAGGCAGGGCATTGTCCTGGCCGATGAACGGATTTCCCTCCATGGCCTTGCCGTCCTGGGTAATGCGGAAGATCTTGCCGAGGCCGCTGTTGAGATCCTGTGCCTGGACGCGGGGCTCTGCGTCGGAGCGCTCGCCCACCGTCACATAGAGTTCGCCCTGCGGACCAAAGGCCAGGCGCGAGCCGAAATGCTTGTTGCCGTCATAGCTCGGCATCTGGCGGAAGATGACCGTCATGTCCTCGAGTTTGCCGCCACCCTGTTCGTCGCGAACAAGCTTGGCGGAGCCGACGGATGTGCCATTGCCATCCTCACGCTCTTCGGAAAAGGAGAAGAAGATGCGGCCGGACTGCTCGAAATCCGGCGCGAGCGCCACATCCAGCAGACCGCCCTGACCTGCAGCATAGACTTTCGGGAGACCTTCGAGGGCGGGTCCGGCCTTGCCGTCTTTGGAGACGATGTGCATGTCGCCCTTCTTGGCGGTCACCAGCATGGCGCCGTCCGGCAGAAACTCCATCGCCCAGAGATGCGGAAGGCCTTCCGCCACAGTCTCCGTCTTGATCTTGACGACATCCTGCGGCTGCGAGGCCCGCGTCTGCCCGGCGAAAGCCGGCTCCTGGTTCTGCGCATTCGGCGGCTTGCTTTCCACCGGCTGGCCGGATTGCTGGGCGCTCGCGGGCAAAACGAAGGCGGCGGACAGAATGGTGCTGGCAAGGATCAGCGGTAAGCGGTTCATGATTTTCTCCCGGTCAATCAGTGGCGCAGCCCGCTTGTTGGGCCTGCCTCCCTGGAGAAGGTAGGCGCGTTTGGCGATCCTGCAGCACCTTGCGTCTTCAAGTTTGCTTTATCGGCAGGTGATGCAGTGCATCAGGGGCTTGCCAGACTGAGTCCGGCGATGCGTCGAAGCCGCTGTTTTCATTGCGCTTTAGAGACCGATCATGGTCAGCATCAGGAACGTGGCGAAGAGTACGAAATGGGTCATGCCTTCGATGGCATTGGTTTCGCCGTCATTGAGGTTGATGGCCGCGGCAATCAGGGTGATCGTCACCATCACCGTCTGCACCGGTGTCATCGCCATGACGAAAGGCTGTCCCGTGTAGAGCGCGATCGCCTCCATGACAGGCACGGTCAGGATCACGGTGGACAAAGACGCGCCCATGGCGATGTTGACGACGGCCTGCATGCGGTTGCGCAGCGCTGCCCGCAAGGCGGTGAGGATTTCCGGCGCGGCGGAAATGGCGGCAACGATCACCGCCATCAGGGCCGGCGGGGCGCCGCTTCCCTCAAGCCCGGTATTGATGAAGGCGGACATGAATTCGGCCAAGAGGCCGATCAGCACGACGCCAAGCAGGATGATGGTGATGGAAACCGCAGTCGATTGGCGGTCCGGCTTCGCGCGCTGAGGACCGGCTGCCGCCTGATTGCCCCCTGACGGGCTGCCCGATGTCTGGCTGCGCGATGTCTGGTTGCCAGATGGCTGGCTGCCCGACGGGGGTGGGGGCTGCTGCCGGGGATAGCTGTAGGAAAAGAAATAGCTATGCGCGCCGACCTGCATGCGCAGGAAGAGGGCGTAGAGCGCAAGCATGGCGGCAATGGTGAAGGCGGAGTAATAATGCCAGCGATCCTTCGGGATGAATTCCGGCACCACCATGGATATGCCCATGGCCGTCAGGATCATCACGCCATAGGTCTTGCCGGAATTGTCATTATAGGGCTGCTCGCCGTGGCGTAGGCCGCCCAGCAGCGCGGCCAGGCCGAGAATGCCGTTGATGTCCAGCATGACCGCCGAATAGATCGTGTCTCGTACGAGTGTCGGTGAACTGCTGCTGTTCATCAGGATCGCCAGAATGAGCACTTCCACGGCAACGGCAGACAGCGTCAGGATCATCGTGCCATAGGGATCGCCCACTTTATGAGCGAGGATTTCCGCATGATGAGCGACGCGGGTCGATGTGAGCACGATGACGAGGATCAGCACCGTTGCGGCTATCAGCGCCACGGCCTTGCCGGCTTCCAGGAGGCTGTGTTCGGTGAAGAAGGCGAGGATCGCCACCAGCGCTGCCAGCAGCAGGAAGCTTTCGCGTCTGATCAAGCCTGGCATGCTTTCACCTGTGTTACCTGTGCTACCTGATGTTCAACCGGGGCATCCGGTTTGCATCGTCGAGGCAGCGATCCGGCCGCGAAGGGAGCCAGATGCCGCAAGATCCTGAAACTGGTATAAGGCGCAAACCGGATCTATCAAGTTGTGCTACCCTGCCTTGCCGTCTCAAATCGTCAAGGGATTGCCGACGCAGGAGACGGAACCGAAGCGGAGCTTCGCGAATTGCGTCGGTGGCTGACAAGCCTTCAGCAGGCAATGAAACAGGAGAAACCGATGACCAAGGTGATCTACAAGGTGGTGCAGCACGATGGCGGCTGGGCCTATCGGCAGGGTGACGTCTTTTCCGAGACTTTTGCCTCGCATGACGATGCGCTGGCGGCGGCCCGCATCGCGGCGGCCGAACAGCAGGTCGGCGGTGAACCGGAAGAGATCAGCTGGCAGGATGCCAGCGGCAAATGGCATGTCGAACACAGCGATGGCGGAGACCGGCCCGAAGCGGAAGTCGAGGACGTTCGCGACGCGCGTTGAAGGCTGCCGGCCTTTTGTGGGTCTCAGGATCAGTGTCGCCAGGTGCGACTGAAGGCGGCCCATTCCGGGCCGCCTTTAAAAAATCGTCGCTGTTACGAAAAGGCTCGATTGTGGCTTATTCCGCGGCAGCGAGGGTCGGATAGTCCGTATAGCCTTCCGCGCCGCCGCCATAGAGCGTCTTCGGATTGACCTCGTTCCAGGCGGCGCCATCGCGGATTCGGCGCACCAGATCCGGATTGGCGATGAAGGGCTTGCCGAAGGAAACCAGGTCCGCCTTGCCGCTCTCGATAGCTGCTTTCGCCGTCTCCGCCGTGTAGCCGTTATTGACCATCCAGGCGCCCTTGCCGCCGGCTGCGACATAGGCCTGATGGAAAGCGGCGTAATCGAAGCTGGTGCCCTCATACTGGTGGTCGCGCGGACCGCCCGTTGCGCCCTCGATCACGTGGATGAAAGCAAGGTTGCGGCTGGCGAGCTGCTCCGCCACGGCATTGAAGACCGCCTGCGGGTTGCTGTCGCGAATATCGTTGGCCGGCGTCGTCGGCGACAGCCGAATCCCCGTCCGTCCGGCGCCGATTTCCGCGGCCACGGCATCGACCACTTCGAGCGTCAGTCGGATGCGGTTCTCGATCGATCCGCCATAGGCGTCGTCGCGATGATTGGCGCCGTCCTTCATGAACTGATCGAGCAGATAGCCGTTGGCGCCATGGATTTCGACGCCGTCGAAGCCGGCATCGACGGCGCCACGCGCAGCCTTGCGGAAATCATCGACAATGCCTGGCAGTTCCGCCAGTTGCAGGGCGCGCGGCGTGGAGGTTTCGGCAAAGCTGCCGGTGCCATCCTCATTCAGGATGTAGGTCTTGGATTTGGCGGCGATCGCCGAGGGGGCGACGGGCGCCTGGCCATCCGGCTGCAGCGACACATGCGAGATGCGGCCGACATGCCAGAGCTGGGCAACGATCTTGCCGCCCCGCGCATGAACGGCATCCGTCACCTTCTTCCAGCCGGCCAGTGCCTCCGGCGAATAGAGGCCGGGAACATCGGCATAGCCCTGGCCCTGATGGGTCACGGCGGTTCCTTCGGACACGATCAGGCCGGCAGTGGCGCGCTGTTCGTAATAGACCACGTTGAGATCGTTCGGAATGTTCTTCGGCGAACGATTGCGCGTCAGGGGCGCCATGACGATGCGGTTTTGCAGCGACAGATCGCCGAAGGTCACGGGGTCGAACAGGGTCGGCATGGGAAAACCTCTTGGTTGGTTTCAGATTCGGTTGGGGAGGATCAGGATGTGCTTACAGCGTGTCCTGGAGTGTCACGAGGAAGGCGCGGATGGCGTCCTCATTGCGATGGTAAAAGGTCCACTGGCCGACCCTGGTGGTCGTCACCAGACCGGCCTTTTCCAGCGTGGCAAGATGGGCCGAGACGGTGGATTGCGAGAGGCCGCAGCGCTTCTCGAACTGGTTCGCGCAGATCCCCATGTCGAGAGGATGCGCCTGCGACGAGAAGTTCGCCTGCGGCTCGCGCATCCATTCCAAAAATTCGACGCGCACCGGATGCGACAGAGCTTTGAATATGTCGATCTTGTCCATGGGTCGGGCCACTCTTTCCGCCACGCTTCCGGCGCGACGGTGCGTAAATCGTCTACAACCGATATATAGATCGGGAATTCCCGATTTAAAGAGGGGAGGGAAGAGGGATCGGTCGGCGGCTGCGGGGCCGGGCGGGGTGCTGATCAACGGCGTGGAAGAGAAAGGGCAAAAAAAGAGGGCCGCCGGATTGCTCCAGGGCCCTTGTAAGTGTGAAGGTCAAAAACCTCCAGAGGGGAACAGCTGCTGCGGTGGAACTGGGAGGAAAAGCCACCATGTGCATCAGCTATGTGCGATATGGTTCTTTATTGGGCACCGAACAATGCCGCTTAACGCATCCCAGCCATGCGCCAGGCGCACGGCTTACGGTCGGGGAACGTCAAAGAGGCTTCGCATAACCCGCAAGTCACTGACGGTCCTAGGTAAAACGACACCTGCTCAGATGCTTGCACAAGCTGTCAGAAATTCCAGTTGCGCGCCTTCGCCACGATAAAATCACGAAAAACTTTCAACTTTGCCGCGTTCTTCATCTCGTCAGGGTAGCAGAAATAGGTGTCGAACGAAGGAATATCGGCATTGATCGCAAGCTGGATAAGGCCTGGATCGCGCCCGACGATGTAATCGGGCAGGACGGCTATGCCGATTCCCAGCAGGCAGGCCCGCTTGATCGAGGTCTGGCTGTTGATCTGCAGGTGCGGCGATCGGGTATTGTCCGAATTGCGCCCGGCATATTCAAGCCAGTTCACATCGAGGAGGTAATTGGGCGCCGGCTCGCCGAAGGTGATGATGCGGTGATGATCCAGGTCCTCCACCGTCTGCGGCTCGCCAAAGCGGTTGATATAGGAAGGAGCGGCATAGACATGCATATGGACGGTGAAGAGCTTGCGCTGGATCAGGTCCGATTGCTGCGGCTGCCGCAGGCGGATCGCGCAGTCCGCGTGACGCATGTTCACGTCCAGCTCCTCATTGTCGAGGATCAGCTGGATCGACATTTCCGGGTAAAGCTGCAGGAACTCCTGCACCTTGTCGGTGAGCCAGCCCTGGCCGAGCCCGACAGTCGTCGTCACCCGCAGCTTGCCGCTTGGCTTCTCGGTGGTCTCGGTCAGCTGAACCTTGACGGTTTCCAGCTTCAGCAGAACGTCATGGGCCGTGCGGTAGAGCAGTTCGCCCTGTTCGGTCAGGATCAGGCCGCGCGCATGCCGGTGAAAGAGCTTGACGCCCACATCCTGTTCCAGCGCGCTGACCTGGCGGCTGATCGCCGACTGGGACAGGTGCAGCTTGTCGGCGGCATGCGTGAAGGATCCAGCCTCGGCTGCCGCGTGGAAAATCCGCAGTTTGTCCCAGTCAAGTGGTACGCCCATTATCACTCCGCCGCTTGTGCGATGACGGGCTGGATACCCGCGAGATAGCGTTCGGCCTCAAGTGCGGCCATGCAGCCCATGCCGGCGGCGGTGATCGCCTGGCGGAAGGTGTCGTCGGTCACATCGCCGGCGGCAAAGACGCCGGGTATGCTGGTCGCCGTCGAATCCGGCGCCGTCCACATATAGCCGTTATCCTTCAGCTTCACCTGATCCTTGAACAGCTCGGTGGCCGGGGCGTGACCGATGGCCACGAAGACGCCATCGATCGGCATGTCGCTGATGTCGCCTGTCACGGTATTGCGCAGGCGCGCGCCGGTCACCGAGGGCGGCATCGGCGGCTTGGCGAGCTCGCCGGTGATCTCGGCGATCTCGGTATTCCACATGACCTTTACATTGGGGCGCTGGAACAGGCGTTCCTGGAGGATCTTCTCCGAGCGGAAGCTGTCGCGGCGATGCACGACGGTGACCGACCGGGCAATGTTGGAGAGATACAGCGCCTCTTCGACTGCGGAATTGCCGCCGCCCACCACGATCACATCCTTGTTGCGGTAGAAGAAGCCATCGCAGGTGGCGCAGGCGGAAACGCCAAAGCCCTGGAAATGCTGCTCGCTTGCAATGCCGAGCCATTTCGCCTTGGCACCGGTGGCGATGATCAGCGTATCGGCCGTCCAGACCTGGCCCGAATCGGTGCGGACCAGGAACGGGCGCTGGTTGAGTTCGACGGAGGTCACCAGGTCATTGACGATTTCGGACCCCACATGCTTGGCCTGCTGCAGCATCTGCTCCATCAGCCAGGGGCCCTGGATCGGATCGGCGAAGCCCGGATAATTTTCGACATCGGTGGTGATCATCAGCTGACCACCCTGTTCCATACCGGCGATCAGCACCGGTTGAAGCATGGCGCGGGCCGCATAGATGGCGGCAGTATAGCCGGCAGGGCCTGAACCGATGATAAGAACGTGCGCGTGGCGGGCAGACATGGGAGCGATCCTTTCCGGGCGCAGCTCGGTCGATACAGGGTTGCGTCACCCCTTATCGTCCAGGCGCCATTTTACCCTCATTTATGAACGTTCCCTCCCGCAATTCAAGGTCGCAGCCCCTCACTTGCTGCGGAGCACCGAGTTACGCACAATAATGGTGCGTCATCGCGACATAATCTTGCGCGTTTTCCTTGCGTTCGGAATGACATTGGCTATTAGAGCGAAAGTCGGCCCGAATGGATCCAGTTCGGGCGGCCTCCGCTCGGGCGGGGCGGACAACCCTATAGGAGCCCACCGTGCTCAAAGCCGAACTCGACGCCATCGACATCAAGATTCTGCGCGAATTGCAGCGCGACGGCCGCATGACCAATGTCGAACTTGCCGACCGAGTCGGCATTTCCGCTCCTCCATGCCTGCGCCGGGTGCGAAAGCTGGAAGAGGCGGGCGTGATCGAAGGCTATGCCGCCATCCTCAACGGACCGAAGCTGGGCTATGATCTCGTGGCCTTCTGCCTCGTGGGCCTGAAGCATCAGTCCGAAGCCAATCTGAAGGAATTTGCGGCACTGGCCCAGAGCTGGCCGATCGTACGCGAAGCCTGGATGGTCTCGGGCGACAGCGATTTCCTGCTGCGCTGCACGGCGGAAAACCTGACTGCTTTTCAGGATTTCGTCATCGAAGTGCTGGCCGCCAACGAGCATGTCGACACTGTGCGCACCATGCTGACCATCCGCCAGGTGAAGAAGCTGGGCCTCGTCGAGGTATGACGGCCCGGTAAAGCTCCCGTACCATCGCTGCAAAGCGGCGCGTGCCTTGGCTGGCGCTGACGCTGCTCCTGCCGCGGAGCGACCCCTCGTCAGGGCTTTTCGATGCTTTCAGAGGGAACAGGTGGCGAGGCAAAAGGTGGCGAGGTGACAGGTGCCAGTGCGACGCGCAGTGTCCTGCGATCGCTGGAGGGATTGAGCGGCGAGCCGCTCCAGTAAAACTCTGCCTGCTGCCGCAAGCGCATGATCTCGCGCGTCAGTTTTTGCGCGACCGACCGTTTCGCCTTGTTGATGGCCCAGGCGCGTTCGATTTCGCCGTCCAGCCCCAGTCGCGTTTCCTTCGGCATGAATTGATCCTGCATGCACAGAGCCGGGATCATCTGGGCGATTACCAGCCTTTCGAAGAGCGGCGAGGCGGGATCGAAGATCAGGTGATCGAGCGCCCGGTCGCAGCACTCCGTTGCGTCGAGGAGGCGGCGCGCCGCCGCGGGCGTCGCGATATAGCCGGCGGTGCCGAGATGGGCGCTGTGCAGCCGCGCCACCCACAGACCTGCGGCGATCGCCTGCCGCGCGCGG
This sequence comes from Rhizobium sp. SSA_523, assembly GCF_030435705.1. Lineage (NCBI taxonomy): Bacteria > Pseudomonadati > Pseudomonadota > Alphaproteobacteria > Hyphomicrobiales > Rhizobiaceae > Affinirhizobium > Affinirhizobium gouqiense. Next base: position 1,540,017 of record NZ_CP129382.1, on the reverse strand, counting down.
TCGAGTTGCACCGGTTTGCCGGTGGTTTCGATCTTGACCAGATCCGTGCCGGCCGGCAGCCAGTCGCTGGTCGCGAAAAGCTCGGCGGCCGGCAATGCCAGATGAATGTCATCCTCCACGACGATACCGGGCGTGCCGCTTGCGGCGATGCGCCGCCACGCCTCGCGGTGGCTGAGCAGGCAGCCGATCTCGCCGGCCGAGAGGATGCGACGGCCCTCCGCATTGCGGGTGGACCAGCGGTCCAGTTCGGCCTCCGGCAATTGCCGGCCGTCGATTCCCGCCACGCGCTCGAACACGAGGCCGAGACCATTCAGCACCAAGCGCATGCGCTCCATGCGGTCGGTCTTGCGGTCCAGGTTGATGACGTGGACGATCACGGTACCGGCCGCTCCCCCAGCAGATCGGCATAGACGCGGCCGATCGCCACGGCCTCATGCTCTATGGAGAAGTTCTTTTGCATATGGGCAAGCGCTGCGGCGCCCTCTGTCTCGCAAAGCAGGGGAGTGTCGAGATAGGGCCTGATGCCGGCCGTGAAGCTATCAAGCGAGCCGCACTCGACCATGCGCCCGGTGCGGCCATCCTCGATCAGTTCGGCAAAGGCTCCCACATCGGCGGCAACCACCGGCACGGCGCTCGCCATGGCCTCCAGCGGGGTCAGGCCGAAACCCTCCCAGCGCTGCGGCGCCACGAACAGGTCGAGAGCCCGATACCAGGCATCGATATTGGTATGCTCGCCGACAAACAGGATGCGGTCGCCAAGGCCGGCCGCCTTGACACGGGCCTTCAGCTCCTCTTCGAAAGCGATGTGCTTGGCGGTGGCGCGGCCCGCGATCACGGCCTTCCAGTCCGGCCGATCGGGCAGGAGCCGGAGCATGGCGTCGACGAAGAGATCCGTTCCTTTCTGATGGCGCACGCGGCCAAAGCAGCCGACATAGCGGAAGGCCGGATCAAGACCGACGTCCCGCTTGGCCTGCGCCTTGTCCGAAGCCGGCAAAAAGCGAAACAGATCGATGCCGTGCAGGATCACGGTGCTGTCGCGCTCCAGATAGGAGGCGGTCTTGCCGCATACCGCGATCACATGATCCATTCTGGAGATCAGCCATTTTGTCCAGCCGCTGTGGTGTCGCTGCGAGGCCGACGTAAAGACGAGCTTCAACGGCATGCGCAGCAGGTCGCGCAGCACGATTCCCGGCAGCATTTCGATATTGCGGCGGGCATGCCAGACGCGGCAGGAACGGCCCGGCGGCGGGCGCCAGAAATGCAAGAGATCGCTCCCCTGTAAAGCCGGCAGCGTGTCGGGCAGGCCCGGACCAAGGGTAGCCACCCTCTGGCCCAGCCGGTTCTGGATCGGTACCAGCTGGATGACGGTCGAGGTCACGCCGGAAAGGCGCCGCTTGAAATGCGGCGCGATCACGTCAACCTGTCGCGGATCGATGGTCAAGGGAGATGCCCAGGCTTGAGGATATCAGCCCCAGCTGACCTGCAGCACCTCATAGGCCTTCGAGCCGCCCGGCGCGTTGACCTCGATGCTGTCGCCGACTTCCTTGCCGATCAGGGCGCGGGCAATCGGCGAGGAAATGGAAATCCGGCCTTCCTTCACATCGGCTTCCTGGTCGCCGACGATCTGATAGACCTTTTCCTCGTCGGTATCCTCGTCCACCAGCTTCACAGTGGCGCCGAACTTGATCTTGGAGCCGGACATCTTCGTCAGGTCGATCACCTCGGCACGGGCCGTCAGGTCTTCGAGCTCGGTGATGCGGCCTTCGTTATGGCTCTGGGCCTCCTTGGCAGCATGATATTCGGCGTTTTCCGAAAGATCTCCATGCGCACGGGCCTCCGCAATGGCTTCGATAATCCGGGGACGCTCCTCCTGCTGGCGCCAGCGCAGTTCCTCCTGCAGCTTGGTAAATCCGGACGGCGTCATCGGTACCTTGTCAACCATTTTGTCTTTCCTCAGTCTCATGGCCGCAACAGGCAGCCACAAAAAGAAACAGGTCCCGGAGCGATACTCCGGAACCATGCGAAATCCTCAATTTTGCGAATCATAGCAGAAACGCGGATCGAATTTCCAGAAGATTCGAAATAGTGCGGCCGCGCCCGGCTGCAAGGTGGTCCGATATCCTTGGCGCCGCGTATTGACTTCGAGGGCCGGAACAGATAGAGAACACACTAATGAAGAAGTCGCTAAAAGAACGCCTCGCGATCCTGTCGGATGCCGCCAAATATGATGCGTCCTGCGCATCCAGCGGCACGTCCAAGCGCAATTCGTCCGGCGCCGGCGGCGGATTGGGCTCCACGGAAGGGTCCGGCATCTGCCATGCCTATGCTCCCGACGGCCGATGCATCTCGCTTCTGAAGATCCTGCTCACCAATTTCTGCATCTATGATTGCGCCTATTGCATCAACCGATCGTCGAGCAATGTCGAGCGCGCCCGGTTCACGCCGGAGGAAGTGATCTGGCTGACGCTGGAATTTTATCGCCGCAACTATATCGAAGGCCTGTTCCTCTCCTCGGGGATCATCCGCTCCTCGGATCACACGATGGAGGAGATGGTCCGCATCGCCCGCGAATTGCGAACCACGCATAACTTCCGCGGCTATATTCATTTGAAAACCATACCCGAAGCCTCGCCGGGACTGATCGAAGAGGCGGGGCTCTATGCCGACCGCCTGTCGATCAATATCGAGCTCCCGACCGATAGCGGCATCGGCCGCTTCGCGCCGGAGAAGAAGCCCGACAATATCCGCCGCGCCATGGGTGAGCTCCGGCTGAAGATCGAGGATGCGTCCGAGCCGACGCTGCGCACGAAGAAGCGCAAGCATTTCGTCCCGGCAGGCCAGAGCACGCAGATGATCGTTGGCGCGGACGGTGCAAGCGATGCAACGATCCTCGGCACCAGCGCAAGGCTCTATGGCAGCTATGGCCTGAAGCGGGTCTATTATTCCGCCTTCAGCCCCATTCCCGATGCCTCCTCCAAACTGCCGCTGGTCAAGCCGCCGCTGATGCGGGAGCACAGGCTCTACCAGGCCGACTGGCTGTACCGGTTCTATGGCTTCGATATTGGCGAAATCACCTCGGTCACCGCCGATGGCAATCTGGACCTCGATCTGGATCCGAAACTGTCCTGGGCGCTGGCGCACCGCGATCGCTTTCCGGTGGATGTCAATCGCGCGGCGAAGGAGATCCTGCTGCGCGTGCCCGGCTTCGGCACCAAGACGGTCAAATCCATCCTGTCCTCGCGCCGCTTCCGCCGCATTCGCCTGGAGGATCTCGGCCGGCTGGGCGTCTCGCTGCGCAAGGTCCAGCCTTTCATCGTCGCGGAAGGATGGACGCCGCACAGGGTGCTCGAGCGGTCGGATCTGCGCGCGATGTTCGCGCCGAAGCCGGAACAGCTGACGCTGTTCTGATGCAGACGCTCCGTCTCAAAGGTCGCGGCGATTTCGACGAATGGCGCAATGCCGCGCGCCCGCTTCTGCTTGCCGGCGTGCCGCCGACGGAGATCGACTGGCGGTTGGAGGATGAGGCGGACGATCTTTCGGCCTTCGCCGTCGTCCCTCTTCCCGTGCCGGCTGTCGGCGAACCTCCTGCCGCAAGGCCTCCTGTGTCCGTGCCGCCGGCTTTCATCGAGCTGGCCCAAAGCGTCATCTGCCATTCCGATCCCGGCCGGTTCGCCCTGCTTTACCGGCTGCTCTGGCGTATCGGCCGCGACCGATCCCTCCTGCAGGTGGTATCCGACGAGGATGTCATCCTGGCGCGCCGGCTGGACAAGGCCGTGCGGCGCGACAGTCACAAGATGAAGGCCTTCGTCCGCTTCAAGGAGGTGCCGTCGGCACAGACCGACGGCGCCCGGCGCGCCTTCGTGGCGTGGTTCGAGCCGGATCATTTCATCGTCGCCCGCATGGCGCCGTTCTTCAAGCGGCGCTTCTTCGACATGGACTGGGTCATCGCCACGCCGAAGGGTTCGGCCACCTGGAATGGCGAGGCGCTGACCCTTACCGACGCACCGGCGCAAAAGCCGGATATCGAGGATGGCGCCGATGATCTGTGGCGGATCTACTACGCCAATATCTTCAATCCGGCACGGCTGAAGGTAAAGGCGATGACCGCCGAAATGCCGAAGAAATACTGGAAGAACCTGCCGGAAGCGGCGCTCATTCCCGATCTGATCGCCAATGCCGAGGCGAAAGTGCGGGACATGGCGGAAAAGGCGGCGTCGCAGCCGCCGGCCTTCCATGCCAGGCTGCAGGAGCGCATGGCGCAGGACGCGGCCGAGGAGCTTCGCCAGGAGCCCGCCGGAAGCCTCGAGGCCATGCGGGCGGCGGCGCGCGGCTGCACGCTCTGTCCCCTGCATTGCCAGGCAACCCAGACGGTTTTCGGCGAGGGCGCACAGGACGCCGCGGCAATGATCGTCGGCGAACAGCCGGGCGACCAGGAAGATCTCGCGGGGCGGCCGTTCATCGGTCCCGCGGGCAAGATCTTCGATGGCGTTCTTTCCGATGTGGGCCTGCCGCGCGCGCGTCTTTACGTCACCAATGCCGTGAAGCACTTCAAATACGAACCGCGCGGCAAGCGGCGCATCCATCAGAGACCCAACCAGGCGGAGGTGGAGCAATGCCGCTTCTGGCTGAAGCAGGAGGTGGATCTGGTCCAGCCCAAACTGCTGGTGGCCATGGGCGCCACCGCCTATTTCGCTCTGACGGGCGAGAAGGACCGGCTTTCCGATGTCCGCGGCAAGGTCATCGCGATGACGGAGGGCCGCAAGCTCTTCGTGACGGTGCACCCGTCCTACCTGCTGCGCATTCCCGACATGGATCGGAAGATGCATGAGACGGCGCTGTTCAAGGAGGATATGCGCTCGGTCAAGCAGTTGATGGATCACTAGGTCGGCGATTGAGGGGGGGTGTGCCGCGATGAGACGAGCGGGCAGGGGTGACGCGCTTCTCAGCCGCGCGACAGCCCGCGCAAGATGGAGAGGCGTTCGCGCATGAGCGCGCGCTCGCGATTGGGAAGAAAATGCGAATAGTCATAATCGAAGCGGGCCGGCCGCACATGGCCCTCTTCGTCAAGAACAAGCGCGCGCCGCAACCAGTCATCCGCTTCCCCCACCCGGTTCTGGCAGAAGAGGTTGGCGGCAATGAAGAAGGCAAGACCGGCGAGCGGCGCGGCGGCATGCACCGCCATCGCCAGATCGCAGGCTCGTGCGTGTTCGCGGCGACAAAAGGCCTCATGCGCCGATGCGCCCTGTCGCAACAGCTCCAGCGAAATCCGGCCAGTGGTCCGGGTGGTGAGATGACTCGCCAGATCCGTCCGGTCGATGCTGCTTCCCAGCAGGCCCGGCCAATCGATCGACTGGCCGCCGGAATGAAACTGCCGCATGAAGTGATAGGCGAGGCCCGCTTGCTCTGCCATTCCGGCATGCAGCCAGTCGCCGAGATCATAGGCCGGGAATGTCATCTGCAGGCGGGGTCCGAGCGCCAGGGCATGCGGCACGAGATCCTGATGCTCTGCAACGAACCGCCTGTCTCTATTGTGGTAATGGCTGCGGTGACAGGGGAGGCCGATCTGCAGTTCCGGCCCGACCGCCACGACGCAATCGGCATTCAGAAGCGCACCGAACAGGATGGCCGCAGAGGCGCCCATGCTCATTCCGACGCAGCGTATATGGCTTGCGGAGAGCCTTTGCGCGCTGGCCTTCAGCACCTGGACCGTTTCCTCGACGCTCGTGCCGAGGGTCGGGACGCCATGCTGGTAGAAATCATTATCGACAGTGTTCAGGAACAGCGTGGGATGCGGGTAGTCCTTCAGCGTGCGTTCGATGGCGAACTGGCCGGGTGCCACGAAACACTGGCTGAAGACCAGGGTCAGTTCCCTGCTGCGGCCGGGGACGAATTTGAAGAAGGAGGGCGCCGCCATCAAAGCGACCTCTGATGCAGCAGGTGCGCCGCCTTTTGCGCCGCTTTGGAGAGGTGCGGGCTCGCCTGGTCGCCAATGCCCGGTACGAAGCCTCGCTCGAACCACTCCTCGACCGCACCGGGAGCGGCAGGTTCGGCGCTGAAGAGAGGCAGGAGGTCCGGATGATGACGGGCCACATGCTCGAGGTCCCGCGCCCGCCTTGTTTCCATGCGTGGGCGGAAGGCATAAAGCGATAAGGCGCTGCGGGCATGATCCGCATCGATCAGATGCACGCTGATGGGAGCCCGCTTCGGCGTCTCGACGCCCGCGGCAATGACATAGTGCAGGAATTGTGCGGGGCTGAACCGCAGGCCGGCACGGCTCTCGCAATAGCTTTCGATAAGATCATAGGCCGTCTCGAAATGCCGCATGGCCTGTGGCACGCCGAAGAACAGGTGGTCGTGATAGCCCGCGAGCGACGGATCGGCCGGGCTGAGCAGGCGGCCGGGCGGCTGCCAGGCATCGCGTGCGTCCTGCATTAGATAGGCAAAGGAGATGGCGGAGGTCTCCGTCTGGCGAAGCGCCGCATTCAGCCGCGTCAGCGGAATGATGTCGGGGCGAAGCCGCACGATAAGGTCATAGCCTTCGTTCGGTACAAGCCGGATCGCTTCGCCAATGCCCCAATACATGGCGATCCGGCCGAGACAGCCGTACTGGCCGAAGCTTTGGATGACCAGGCGTTCCTTTTCCCGCAGATCGGCGGGCACTGCGCAGGAAAGCGCCCGCGGCCGATAGAGCGGCAGATGGTGGCTGTCCTGAGGCCAGGCATGGATGAAGTAATCAACCGTGTGGCCACGGAAGAAGCGATCGAGATAGGGCTTGCAATAGGCAGCCGTTCTGCTTTGGCCGGACAGGCATGCCGCAATCCGCATCGTCCACACACTCCTGACCCTGTGCACCGCAAGCAGGATCGAGGACGAAACCGTAAAAACGGGGTGTCCGGCATCCTACTCTTAAAAACGCGATAGAGTTTCAGAAACCAGTTAGAGCGGGAAGCTTGGCCAGAGCTTGCGAAAACTTGCGCAAACTGTGTGGCTCCGGCGCCAATGCACCGAAGCATGGATCTAGCCGTCAGGCGATAGGCAAGCCCCTCAGAAATAGCTCTGCAGCGGCTGAACCTCCAGCTGGCCCTTCTTCAGGGCTTCGATCGCCTGGGCGGCGGCCATGGCGCCGGCCATGGTCGTGTAATAAGGCACTTTCTGCATGAGCGCGGCGCGCCGCAGCGATTTCGAATCCGAGATCGCCTTGTTGCTGTCGGTGGTGTTGATCACCAGCTGGACCTGCCGGTTGCGGATGGCATCCTCGATATGCGGACGGCCCTCCAGAACCTTGTTGACCTTCACCGCCTCGATGCCGTTTTCGGCGAGGAAGCGCTGGGTCCCGCCGGTTGCGAGAACCTTGAAGCCGATCTGGACGAGGAGCTGGATGGCCGGCAGGACGCGGCTCTTGTCCTCGTCGCGCACCGAGACGAAGACCGAGCCGTCGCGCGGCAGTTCGACACCGGCGCCCAGCTGGCTCTTGGCGAAGGCCAGAGCGAAATCGCGGTCCAGGCCGATGACTTCGCCGGTGGAGCGCATTTCCGGGCCCAGCAGCGTATCGACGCCCGGGAAGCGGGCAAAGGGGAAGACGGCTTCCTTCACCGCAATATGCTTGAGATTGCGCGGATCCGGCTTTTCGCCATAGGCGGCGATCGCCGCGTCCAGTTTCTCGCCGGCCATGATCCGTGCGGCAATCTTGGCAATCGGCGCGCCGATGGTCTTGGCCACGAAGGGCACGGTGCGCGAGGCGCGCGGATTGACTTCGAGGACGTAGATCGTACCGTCCTTGATGGCATACTGGACATTCATGAGGCCGCCGACATTCAGCGCCTTGGCAAGTGCAGTCGTCTGGCGTTCCAGTTCATCGACGGTCTCCTTCGACAGCGACCGCACGGGCAGGGAGCAGGCGCTGTCGCCGGAATGGATGCCGGCTTCCTCGATATGTTCCATGATGCCGGAAACGAAGACGCTCTCGCCGTCGCACAGCGCGTCCACATCCACCTCGATGGCATTGGTGAGGTAGCTGTCGAAGAGCAGCGGGTTCTTGCCGAGCAGCGTGTTGATCTGGCCCGTCTTGTCGTTCGGATAGCGCTGCTTGATGTCTTCCGGAACCAGTTCCGGCACGGTGTCGAGCAGGTAGGATTGCAGCATGGTCTCGTTGTGGATGATCTGCATGGCGCGGCCACCCAGAACATAAGAGGGGCGAACGACCAGCGGGAAACCGATCTCGGATGCGACAAGCCGCGCCTGTTCGACGGAATAGGCAATGCCGTTGTTCGGCTGGGTCAGGTCCAGCTTCATCAGGAGCTTTTGGAAGCGGTCGCGATCTTCGGCGAGATCGATCGCATCCGGAGCGGTGCCGAGGATCGGGATGCCGTTCTTCTCCAGCGCTTCGGCGAGCTTCAGCGGCGTCTGCCCGCCAAACTGCACGATGACGCCCACCACTTCACCCTTTTCCTGCTCGGCGCGCAGGATCTCGATGACGTCCTCGGCGGTCAGCGGCTCGAAATACAGGCGGTCGGAGGTGTCGTAATCGGTCGATACGGTTTCCGGGTTGCAATTGATCATGATCGCTTCGAAGCCGGCATCCTTCAGGGCGAAGGCGGCGTGGCAGCAGCAATAGTCGAATTCGATGCCCTGGCCGATCCGGTTCGGGCCGCCGCCGAGGATGACGACCTTCTTGCGGTCCGAAACATCCGCTTCCGAGCGCGCCGCGCCGACGAAGGGGGTCTCGTAGGTGGAATACATATAGGCGGTGGGGGAGGCGAATTCCGCGGCACAGGTGTCGATCCGCTTGAAGACCGGGCGCACGCCGAGCGCATTGCGCTGCATGGCAACATCCTTCGGCTTGCCATTGGTCAGCGAAGCCAGGCGGGCATCGGAAAAGCCCATGGCCTTCAGCATGCGCAGGTTTTCCGCATCGGCCGGCAGGCCGTGCTGGCGGATGCGCGCCTCCATGTCGACGATCGCCTTCAACTGGGCAATGAACCAGGGATCGATCTTGCAGCCTTCATGCACTTCGGCTTCCGACATTCCAAGCCGCAGAGCCTGGGCCACCATGCGCAGCCGGTCCGGCGTCGGCGTGCCGATGGCGGCACGAATGGCATTCTTGTCGTCGGCATTGTCGCCATTGGCGCCGAGGCCGGGAATCTCGATCTCGTCCAGCCCCGTCAGGCCGGTTTCGAGCCCGCGCAGGGCCTTCTGCAGCGATTCGGCAAAGGTGCGGCCGATCGCCATGACTTCGCCGACCGATTTCATGGCCGTGGTCAGGACCGGGCTTGCGCCGGGGAATTTCTCGAAGGCGAAGCGCGGGATCTTGGTCACCACGTAATCGATCGAAGGCTCGAAAGAGGCCGGCGTCGCGCCGCCGGTAATGTCGTTTTCCAATTCGTCCAGCGTATAGCCGATGGCCAGCTTGGCGGCGACTTTGGCAATCGGGAAGCCCGTGGCCTTCGAAGCCAGTGCGGAGGAGCGCGAGACGCGCGGGTTCATTTCGATGACTACCAGGCGGCCATCCTTCGGATTGACGGCAAACTGGACGTTCGAGCCGCCGGTTTCCACGCCGATCTCGCGCAAGACCGCGATCGATGCATTGCGCATGATCTGGTATTCCTTGTCCGTCAGGGTCAAGGCGGGGGCAACCGTGATGGAATCGCCGGTATGGACGCCCATCGGATCGATGTTTTCGATGGAGCAGATGATGATGCAGTTATCCGCACGGTCGCGGATGACCTCCATCTCATATTCCTTCCAGCCAAGCACCGATTCCTCGATCAGCACTTCGGTGGTGGGGGAGGCATCAAGACCGCCATTGACGATATCGAAGAATTCCGAGCGGTTATAGGCAATGCCGCCGCCGGTGCCGCCCAGCGTGAAGGAGGGGCGGATGATGGCGGGCAGGCCGACATGGTCGAGCGCCTGGGCGGCAATGGCCATGGCATGCGCCATATAGCGCTGCTTGCGATCCGTCTCGCCGAGGTTCCACTGGTTCTCAAGCTCGTCGAGCGCCTTGTCCAGGGCATCGCCGGAGAGCGTCTCGCGCAGCTTGGCGCGCTCAGCCTCGTGCTTCTTGCGGTCGGCATCCTTGATTTCGGTGGCATTGGCCAGCATGGAGCGGGGCGTTTCCAGCCCGATCGTCGCCATGGCCTCGCGAAAGAGCGCGCGGTCTTCCGCCTTGTCGATGGCCTCCGGCTTGGCGCCGATCATTTCGACATTGTAGCGGTCGAGCACGCCCATGCGCTTCAGGGACAGCGCCGTATTGAGCGCCGTCTGTCCGCCCATGGTCGGCAGGAGCGCGTCGGGACGTTCCTTGGCGATGATCTTGGCGACGACTTCGGGCGTGATCGGCTCGACATAGGTGGCGTCGGCAAGCCCCGGATCGGTCATGATGGTCGCCGGATTGGAATTGACCAGGATGACCCGATAGCCTTCCTCCCGCAAAGCCTTGCAGGCCTGGGTGCCGGAATAGTCGAACTCGCAGGCCTGGCCGATGACGATCGGACCCGCGCCAATGATGAGGATGGACTTGATATCTTGGCGCTTCGGCATGTCGTCTTTCCGCTTTTTCATTCCTGCACCGAAAACCGGCCGGGTGAGGGGTATCACCGGTCGGGCGCAAGATGTGGGTTCTTTCAGGCTAGAAGCGGCTTATAGGGAAATGTGGCTTCGAACGGAACCCTCAAAATGAAGTTTCCTCAGGCAAGCGGAAAAAGTCGATCTCCCTGTTCTGCGCCTCTGCCTTTCGGCGGCCCTGGCGCTCGAGATCGAGGGGACGAAGTGGACGTCGCCGGGGCCTGCGTGATAGCCAATCGTCCGCGGCGATGCGCTCACGGCCCGGCTTCGTCGTCCTGCCGGAACGCAATCACCGGTCCTGTCGTTTAGCGGTAATCATCAGACAAGGAAATCTGCCATGGAATGGCGCGGACGCAGACAGTCGGGCAATGTCGAGGACCGGCGGGGACAATCGGGTGGAATGCGATCCGGGCCGGGGTTCCGCATCCCGATCGGCGGCGGTGGAAGACGCGGCGGCGGGATAGGCATTGGTGGATTGATCCTGATCCTGATCGTCTGCGCCGTTCTCGGCATCAATCCGCTGACGCTTCTATCGGGCGGCGATGTCGGGCTGGACGAGGGTGCGGGCGGCTATCAGCAGCAGCAGGCGCCGCGCAGCGCCGCCGACGAGGATATGACGGCCTTCGTCAAAACAGTGCTGGCCGAGACCGAAGATACCTGGAACCGCGTCTTCTCGCAAAGCGGCGGCCGCTACGAGGAGCCGCGGCTGGTGCTGTTTTCCGGGCAGACGCAGTCGCAATGCGGTTTTGCTTCCGCCGCCACCGGCCCCTTCTACTGCCCCGGTGACAGCAAGGTCTATCTGGATACGGAATTCTTCCGGCAATTGTCGCAGAAATTCGGCGCCTCGGGCGATTTCGCCCAGGCCTATGTCATAGCCCATGAAGTGGGCCACCATGTTCAGAACCTCATCGGCGTTCTGCCGAAGTTCAACGAAATGCGCCGCACCATGAGCGAGGCCGATGCGAACCGCATGTCGGTGCGGGTGGAATTGCAGGCGGATTGCTTTGCCGGTGTCTGGGGAAAATCCACCGAGCAGCGCGGTCTTCTGGAACAGGGCGATCTGGACGAGGCGCTGAATGCGGCCAGGCAGATCGGCGACGACACCCTGCAGAAGCGCGCGCAGGGCTATGTTGTGCCGGAAAGCTTCAACCACGGCACATCGGCGCAGCGCATGCGCTGGTTCCGCGCCGGCTTCACCAGCGGCGACATCCAGGCCTGCGACACGTTCTCGCCCCGGTTCGAGCAGCTTTAGGTCTGGGCCTCACGCTCTCACGCCATCAAGGCCGCTCCTTGCCGGCGGTTGCCGCCATGGGTCTGCCGAAGCGGGCCCGGATCGCCGCCTCATAGGGCCGGCTGACAGGCAGCCGAGCGCCGTCCATGGTTTCGACGATCAGCCTGCCGCCCTCGCGGGCGAGGCCTTTCACCTGATCCTCCGCCACCCAATGCGAGCGGTGGATGCGCTGGCCGGCAATCGCTCCCGTTTCGTTCAGCGCGTCGGCGAAACGCAGCAGGATAAGCTGGCTGCCGCGGGAGGTGACGACCTGCGTATAATGATCCTGCACCGAGAGGCGGTGCAGGCGGCCGCGGCTTTCGGGCTTCAGCCGCAGAAGGAGGGGCGGAGCGCCCGATGACCCCTCAGGACAGGGCGGTTCCTGCCGGATCGGCGCGAAATCTGCCTCTGGCTTTGGGTCTGCCTCTGACTCTGCCTCTCGCTCCGGCTGTAACTTTGCCCCTGGCTCGGATTTCAACGCCTGTTGCGGCTCGCCGCTGGTCAGATAGGTCAGCAGACACAGAAGCAGGCAGAGCGGCAGGGAGATGCGGACCTGCTCGGCAAACTCGCTCACCGTCACGGCCGAGCCGAAGAAGCCTGCCTGCAGCAGGACAATGGCAAAGCCGATGGGAACTGCGGCAAGCGATGAGCCAAGCATCATTCGGGCAAGGCGCGAGCGGATCTTCGCCTGCAGGATGACGTCGACCAGGCTCGCCATCAACAATGCGGTGGTGAAGGCCATGAGGTGCAGCAGCGCCCAGAAGGACAGGCGCTGCAGAACCGGCATCCTGTCGCCGGTCCCGAAGGGGCCGGTCACGGTGAAGACGAGAATCACCAGGGCAATGGTGGCCCAGTAGCGCCAGGAGCTCAGGAAATCTTGCAATTCGCGAAGCGCGGCTTGCAGTTTTGCGGGGCTCACGAATGTCTTCTCCCGATTCACGTCATTGCGGTTTGCCGGTACGCAGTCTTGCCGGAGAAGGAGCGGGATTTCAAACGGGTCTTGATCCTGCCATGACACTTGAACCGCTTTTCACCGCCCCGCTTGCCGTGCAGATCCACGTCGCGACGGTTCTGCCGGCCGCAGCCATCGGCGCCTTCCTCCTCATCTGGCGAGGCCGGGGAACCCCACTTCACCGCCTGCTCGGGCGGGTGTGGATCGGTCTGATGATCTCGACCGCGCTGTCCTCGTTTTTCATTCACGAGCTGAATGTCTGGCGGGGCTTCAGCCCGATCCACATCCTGTCGCTCACGACGATCGCCGGTTGCCTGCGGGCCGTTCAGCTGGCCAGAACAGGCCGCATCGCCGCCCATAAACGCATGGTTGCGACGATCTATCTGGGGGGCATTGTCATCGCGGGCGGCTTCACGCTTCTGCCCTACCGCCTCATGCATCAGGTGGTCTTCGAGGGGGCTTTGCCGATGAGCCCCCTTCTTCTGCTTGTCGCGCTGATCCTGCCATGCCTGCTGTTTTACCTAATCCGGAAACAGGTCTCCGACCCCGGTTCGCCCCGTCGACCATGAATGCGCAGGATGCCAGGCGATCGGCTCTCGACGGCATCCATCATCTTTTGTGAAGGGTGCCAGCAATAGTTCTGCTGGATTGCGCATTCGGCTTGTCTGTCGAAACAGCTTTGACTAGAGAATGGGACGAGCCGTCTGCCCCTTTTTCGGGCAACGGCTTTTTCATTTTGCAAATCTGGAGCGAAGACCGATCCGAACGCATGCAGCTGCAGCCATGACCTCTCCTGCCTCGGCCATCCGGTGATCCCTGTCCGGCGGCGGGCAGGGCAGCCGGTCTGCCGGAACCATGCGCAGGGGATCAGGTCCTGCTCCACCGCTGTTCGGAGTGCACCCATGGCTAAGCTCGACGCTGCCCGCCTCGCATCGGCCAATAATGGCTGGGGCGCCCATATTCGCGGCACGCTCCTGCTCGGCCTGCCCTTTGTCGGCGCGCAGCTGGCGCAGATGGCGATCAATACCACGGATGTCATCATGGTCGGCTGGCTGGGAACGACGCAGCTGGCGGCAGTGGTGCTGGCCACGCAGATGTTCTTTGTCGTCCTCATCTTCGGCACCGGCTTTTCCAATGCGGTGGTGCCGCTGGTGGCTCAGGCGATCGGCCGGGGGGATGCCGTGCAGGCCCGTCGGTCGGTGCGGATGGGCATGTGGGTGGTGATCGCTTATGGCGTGCTGACGGCGCCGCTGCTCTGGTTCTCCAAACCGATTCTCCTATCCCTCGGCCAGGATCCGGAGGTCTCCAGCCTGGCGGAGGGCTATCTGCGCATCCTGCAATGGGGCATGTTCCCGGCGCTTCTGCTGATGGTGCTGCGGGCCTTTGTCAGCGCGCTGGAGCGCGGCGGCATCGTGCTCTACGTCACCATCGGCATGTTCCTCTTGAACGCGGTTCTGGATTACGGGCTGATCTTCGGCCATTTCGGCTTGCCGCAATGGGGCCTCCAGGGCGCGGCGATCGCCTCGCTCGGCTCGAACCTCCTCGGTTTGGCGCTGATCGTCCTCTACATCGAAAGCCGGGAGGATATGCGCGGCTACGAGCTTTTCGTCCGCTTCTGGCGGCCGGACTGGGTGGCGTTTCGCGAGATCCTGAGCGTCGGCCTGCCGATCAGCTTCACCATCCTGGCCGAAGCGGGCCTGTTTTCCGCCGCCTCGCTGCTGATGGGCCTGCTCGGTACGCAGGAACTGGCCGCGCACGGCATTGCCCTGCAGCTGGCGTCGATCGCCTTCATGATCCCGCTCGGCCTTGCCCAGGTGGCCTCGGTCAGGGTCGGCATCGCCCATGGTCGCGGCGATCCGCTGGGGGTGCGGCGGGCGGCGATCGCGGTTCTGGTGATCGGCATGTGCATTGCGGCAATGGGCAGCGCCCTGTTCGCGCTTATCCCTGGAGCCCTCGGCCGGCTGTTCCTCGATACCACGCAGCCGGATGCGCAGGAGGTGCTGCTCCTGTCCATCCCGCTGATCGTCGCGGCAGGGGCCTTTCAGATGTTCGATGGTCTGCAGGCGGTGGCTGCCGGCCTGCTGCGCGGCCTGAAGGACACCAAGATCCCAATGATCCTGGCTCTGATCGCCTATTGGCCGATCGGCTTCTTCTGCGCCTGGCTGTTCGGCTTTGCTCTGGATCTGCGCGGCCCGGGCATCTGGATCGGCTTCGTCACCGGCCTGATGGCGGCGGCCATCATGCTGTCGCTGCGCTTCTGGTTCCTGGTGCGCCGCGCCTGAGTGACGGCCGGGCCGGAAACCGCCGGCCAAACGAAAACGGCCCGCGTCAAAGCGGGCCGTTTCTTTTTCAATGCAAGCGAGCCTGGACCTGCCAGCGACAAGGCGCGGCCTTCAGCCGATCGAGCCTCGATCAGCGTTCGGCAAGAGCCGGCTCGCCCTTCTTCTCGCGGACCATGTTGATGAAGCGGCGGAAGAGGTAATGGCTGTCCTGCGGGCCCGGCGAGGCTTCCGGATGATGCTGGACGGAAAAGACCGGCTTGCCGGATAGCCGCAGGCCGCAATTGGAGCCGTCGAACAGGGAGATATGCGTCTCTTCCACGCCCTCCGGCAGGGAGGACGACGCCACGGCGAAGCCATGGTTCATCGAGACGATCTCCACCTTGCCAGTGGTGTGATCCTTGACCGGATGATTGCCGCCATGGTGACCCTGGTGCATCTTCTCCGTGGTCGCGCCAAGCGCCAGCCCCAGCATCTGATGGCCGAGGCAGATGCCGAAGGTCGGCGTCTCGCTCTTGATGATATCGCGGATCACCGGCACGGCATATTCGCCGGTCGCGGCCGGATCGCCCGGTCCGTTCGACAGGAACACGCCATCCGGCTTCAGCGCCATGATGTCTTCGGCGGATGTCTGCGCCGGGACGACGGTCACCTTGCAGTCGAGGCCGGCAAACAGGCGCAGGATGTTGCGCTTGACGCCGTAATCCACGCAGACGATGTGGTATTTCGCAGTGTCGGGGCCGTTTTCGGCATAGCCTTCGTTCCACACCCAGGGACCTTCCGTCCACTGCGAGGATTGTCCGGACGTGGCTTCCTTGGCAAGATCGAGACCCACAAGGCCGCTCCAGGCGCGGGCTTCCGCCTTCAGCGCCTCGATGTCGAAATTGCCGTTCGGATCATGGGCGATGACGGCGTTGGGCGCTCCGTTTTCGCGGATCCAGGCGGTCAGCGCCCGGGTGTCGATGCCCGACAGGCCGATAATGCCGCGCGACTGCAGCCATTCGTTCAGATGGCGGGTTGCGCGGTAATTGGAGGGGTCGGTGATATCCGCCTTGAAGACTGTGCCGACGGCGCCGCGGCGGGCAGCCGGCGTCAGGTCCTCGATGTCTTCCTCATTCGTGCCGATATTGCCGATATGCGGGAAGGTGAAGGTCACGATCTGGCCGAGATAGGACGGATCGGTGAGGATTTCCTCATAGCCGGTCAGGGCGGTATTGAAGCAGACTTCTGCCGTCACCTTGCCCGTGGCGCCGATCCCGTGACCCTCGATCACCGTTCCATCGGCGAGGACAAGAACGGCGGTCGGCTTGCGGGAGGTCCAGGGTGCTGTCTCAGTCATGTCGGTTCGTCTCCGCCCGAGCCCCGCCACTTGAAGCAGCAGGACGGTGGGGCCATCTATGGTCGAAAGAAAGGGGCGCGCGGACGTCTGCGTCTCGCGCCAGGCTCTTCATATCATGATCGTGCAGGTGCCCGACATAGCGAAAGGTGTCGAGGCGGTCAATCATGCTCTCTTGCCTGAAATGGAAATCTCGGCGCGCCGCGTCAAGGCGTGCGGCCAGATTGATCCTCCGATGCGGCTGCGCTATGACGGCAGCGCACAGACAGGAAGAGACGAGCGACGGCCGCCTGGCCGCCTGCGCTTTTCCGAAGGAGAACAATAATATGATGCGTGACAAGCTTTCCAATGCCATGAAGGATGCGATGAAGGCGAAGGAGGCCCGACGCCTGTCCACCGTGCGTCTCATCCAGACGGCCATCAAGGATCGCGATATCGCCAATCGTGGCACGGGCAAGGACCCTGTCAGCGATGACGAGATCCTGCAGATCCTGCAGAAGATGATCAAGCAGCGGGAAGAATCGGCCAAGATCTATCTGGAAGGCGGTCGCGCGGAACTGGCCGATCAGGAGCAGGCGGAAATCGAGGTCATCCGGGATTTTCTTCCCGAGCAGCTGTCCGACGAGAAGGTGCGCCAGATCATTGCCGGCATCATCCAGGAAACCGATGCCCAGGGCTTGCGCGACATGGGCAAGTGCATCGCGCTCCTGAAGGAGCGTTATGCCGGCCAGATGGATTTCGCGAAGGCATCCGGCATCGTCAAGGATATGCTGAAGTAAAAGCCGGTAGTCGAAATTGGCGAGGCATTGCAGCCAGGCCTTATGCCGTCTCGGCGCCCGCTTGTCTTGGAAACCCGAAACAAGCGAGGCAGAGCTCGGGAGGGCTCTGCCTCTACGCCTGGACATGAACATTGCCATCCGGGGGCAGGAGGCAATGCCGGGGCACCCTGTTGGGGGGCAAGGTGCCGATCCGTTCTTCCCGATGGAGAGTGGGACGTCAGGAAGAACAGCCCCACTCAAATCCTGTTCGGCGCTGCATTCAACTTAAAAAATCGTAATTTTTGAGAAGGCCCATTCGCCGCAAAAAAGTCGCAAGTTGGGCTAGGGATGAAATGTTGCGCAGGCGGCGGTCCTCCGGGGCCGGGCCTTTGCGAAAGCATCGCAAAGGCTTCGCGAAAGCCTGTGGCCAGCCCTGTGGATATCGGTCAGGGACAGGACCTGGCCGACCCTAGGGTCAAAACTCAATCAGGATTTGGAGCGTGGTATGAGAGAAAATCGTTCAGTTTACGGAGCGGAGCCGCCGGTGGATCCAACAGGCATCAAGGCTTCGCGACGTGGGAATGGACGATTTTCGCCATATCCCTACGGGACGCGGCGGATTTTGCCTGCGAGGGCGTCGAAAAGGCTTTGTGGAGTTCGGCTCCACGGCAGCCTCTTCTCCTATTCGCAAACAAAATCCGCTCGCGCCACGCCCGAAACCTGATCGAGTTTTGACCCTTGAGCATGGTCTTTCCAGCCATTCAAGCCTATAGGAAGGCTTGTCCACGAGGTGACGATGCGGTTTTCCAACCAGTTTCTCGACGAAATCCGTGACCGCGTGCCGATTTCGGCCGTGATCGGTCGTCGTGTGACCTGGGACAGGAAGAAGACCCAGGCCTCGCGCGGCGATTTCTGGGCCTGCTGCCCGTTCCACGGCGAAAAGAGCCCGAGCTTCCACTGCGAGGACCGCAAGGGACGCTATCACTGCTTCGGCTGCGGCGTGTCGGGCGATCATTTCCGCTTCCTGCAGGAGCTGGAAGGCCTGAGCTTTCCCGAAGCGGTCCAGCAGATCGCCGACCTTGCCGGCATTGCCCTTCCGCAGCCGGATGTGCAGGCGGAGCGGCGCGAGCGCGAACGTGCCAGCCTGACCGATGTCATGGAGATGGCGACGCTCTTCTTTCAGGATCAGTTGCAGACAGCGGCCGGCGCCAAGGCGCGCGCCTACCTGCGCGATCGCGGCCTGACGGCGCGCACGATCGAGACCTTTCGCCTGGGCTATGCTCCGGAGAGCCGCAATGCGCTCAAGGAGCATCTGGCATCCAAGGGCGTGCTGAAGGAGCAGATCGAGGCCTGCGGCCTGGTGATCCACGAGAACGTGCCGGTCTCCTATGACCGCTTCCGGGACCGGATCATGTTTCCGATCCTGTCCTCGCGCGACAAGGTGATCGCCTTTGGCGGCCGCGCCATGGCGGCGGATGCCATGGCCAAATATCTGAACTCGAACGAGACGGAGCTCTTCCACAAGGGCAATGTCCTTTACAATTTCACCCGCGCGCGCCGCGCCTCGCAGGCCGCGTCGAAGGGGCCGGATGCCCAGCCGCCGGTGGTGATCGCCGTCGAGGGCTATATGGATGTCATCGCGCTGCATCAGGCCGGCGTCGAAAATGCCGTGGCACCGCTCGGCACGGCGCTGACGGAGAATCAGCTGGAGCTCCTGTGGCGCATGACGCCGGAGCCGGTTCTCTGCTTCGATGGCGACGGCGCCGGTCTGCGCGCCGCGCACCGGGCCGCCGATCTGGCCCTGCCGCATATCAAGCCGGGCCGCACGGTCCGCTTCGCCCTGCTGCCGGATGGCAAGGATCCGGACGATCTCGTGCGTCATGAGGGCCGCGCGCCCTTCGATCTCGTCCTGTCGCAGGCCAAGCCTCTCGCCGAGATGATCTGGATGCGCGAAACCGGCAATACGACCTATGATACGCCGGAGCGCCGGGCGGAGCTGGAGGCCCGGTTGAAGCAGACGGTCTCCGTCATCGCCGATGAGGGCGTGCGGCGGTTTTATCAACAGCATATGCGCGAGAAGCTGAACACCTTCTTCCGCCCCGATCTGCGGCAGGGCGGCCAGGGCCAGCCCTTCGCGCCGCGCGGACGCAACCAGTCCGCAGGCGCGCGCGGCCAGGGCAGCGGCGGCTTCCAGGCGCCGCGGGCGCTCGGAATATCCGACCGGCTGGCGCGCTCCGGCCTGGTGCGCGGCTATCAGGACCTGCCGGCGCTGCGCGAAGTGGTGCTGGCGATCACCATCGTCAATCATCCGCAGCTTCTTCTGGAAGAATATGACGAGATTGCCGCCATCGACTTCGAGAACCGCGATCTGCAGCGCTTCTGGTCGGCCGTGCTTCCGGCAGCGGCAACCGCGGGTCCGCAGCTGTCGCGGCAATATCTTCTGGAGAAACTCGCCGGGCAGGGGTTCGAGGCGCTTCTTGCGGCGCTGGAGCAGCAGGTGCGCAATGCAAGGCTGTGGATTGCCACCGAAGCCGCGGCCATGGAGGATGCACGCGAAGGCTATCGCCAGGCGCTGTCCTTGCACAAGCGCACCAAGGCGCTGAGGCTGCAGAAGATGGAACTGGAGCGGGCGATTACCGCCGCGACGGAGGAGGGCGACGAGACAAGCATCGACCTCCTGTTGCGGGCTCTGTCGGAGGTGCAGTCGGAGATCAGCCGCATGGAAAACCAGGAGGCGATCATCGACGGGTTCGGCGTCATGTCGGGACGGGTGAAGGGTGTCGCGATAAGCCCCGGCAGCGGCTGAGGGTGCCAGGCCGGGAAATTGGTTGGGGCAGGGCCCTGGGAAAGGCCGCAGAAGCGCGTATGGGAAGAGCCGTGGGACTAATGGGGGCGGCATAAAGGTGGTGCGCGAGCAATGGAGCGTGACGCGCGTGAGCGGGCTCTGGCCCAGGCGGCCGGTCGGCCGCCGGCCTCTGCCGCGCAACGTCTTGTCTTTGGGGGAATGCTCCCTAAATAAGCGTCAACCACCGCAGTCAGAGCCGATGATAGCTGCGTGCTGTCTCGATTTCTCCACTTTTAACGGCGTGCCGCCCGGATAAAGGCTTGACGGAAGGGAAATTTGTGGGAATCACCGTCTCAGGCAGACTTAGGCGGGTCAGAGCGTATCAGCCACCGAGATCGGGCGCATTGCGTGAAGGCAAAAATTAGCCTTTTGCGACGGGAGCTTCCGGTTGGTTAAGCGGGTTTTAAATACGCACCCGGTAGGTGAGTGAATGTGATTCGCAAGCGCGACAGCGGTTGTCGGCTGTCCGCGAATGACGTCCAAGGAAAGACAATTATATGGCAACCAAAGTCAAAGAAAACGACGAAGCAGAGAACGAACGCGACGGCGCTACGGACGGTCCGCTTCTCGATCTTTCCGACGATGCCGTCAAGAAAATGATCAAGCTCGCCAAGAAGCGCGGTTACGTGACGATGGACGAGCTGAACGCCGTGCTGCCTTCCGAAGAAGTGACCTCCGAGCAGATCGAGGACACGATGGCCATGTTGTCGGACATGGGCATCAATGTCGTCGAGGATGAGGAAGCGGAAGAGCAGGCGTCCAACGACGACGGCGATGACGATGACGGCGAAACCGAGGGTGGCGAACTGGCGCCTACCAGCGGCACCGCGGTTGCGGCCGCCAAGAAGAAGGAACCGGCCGACCGCACGGACGATCCGGTGCGCATGTATCTGCGCGAAATGGGCTCGGTCGAACTTTTGTCGCGCGAAGGCGAAATCGCCATTGCCAAGCGCATCGAGGCCGGCCGCGAGACGATGATCGCGGGCCTGTGCGAAAGCCCGCTGACGTTCCAGGCCCTCATCATCTGGCGCGACGAGCTGAACGAAGGCACGACGCTCTTGCGCGAGATCATCGATCTCGAAACGACCTATTCGGGGCCGGAAGCCAAGGCTGCGCCGCAGTTCCAGAGCCCGGAAAAGATCGAAGCCGACCGCAAGGCGGCCGAGGAGAAGGAAAAGACCCGCAAGAGCCGCGCGGCATCGTCCGGCGATGACGACATCACCAATGTGGGCGGCGACCTGCCACCCATGGAGGAAGAGGAGGAGGACGACGATGAGTCCAACCTCTCGCTTGCCGCCATGGAAGCCGAGCTGCGCCCGCAGGTCATGGAAACGCTGGATTTCATTGCCGAAAGCTATCGCAAGCTGCGCAAGCTGCAGGACCAGCAGGTGGAAGCCCGCCTGTCCTGCACCGGCACTTTGTCCACTGGGCAGGAGCGGCGCTACAAGGAACTGAAGGACCAGCTGATCACTGCGGTGAAGTCGCTGTCGCTCAACCAGAACCGCATCGAAAGCCTGGTCGAGCAGCTTTACGACATCAACAAGCGTCTCGTCCAGAACGAGGGTCGCCTGCTGCGTCTCGCCGAATCCTACGGCGTGAAGCGCGACAGCTTCCTGGAGCAGTACCAGGGTGCCGAGCTCGATCCGCACTGGATGAAGTCGATCTCCAACCTGGCCGCCCGCGGCTGGAAGGAGTTTGCCCGCGCCGAAAACAACAAGATCCGCGAAATCCGCCAGGAGATCCAGAATCTTGCGACCGAAACCGGCATTTCGATCACCGAATTCCGCCGCATCGTCTCGATGGTGCAGAAGGGCGAGCGCGAGGCGCGCATCGCCAAGAAGGAGATGGTCGAGGCCAATCTGCGCCTCGTCATTTCGATTGCCAAGAAATACACCAATCGCGGCCTGCAATTCCTGGATCTGATCCAGGAAGGCAATATCGGCCTGATGAAGGCGGTCGACAAATTCGAGTACCGGCGCGGCTACAAGTTCTCGACCTATGCGACCTGGTGGATTCGGCAGGCGATCACCCGTTCGATCGCCGACCAGGCCCGCACCATCCGCATTCCGGTGCACATGATCGAGACGATCAACAAGATCGTCCGGACCTCGCGCCAGATGCTGCATGAAATCGGCCGCGAGCCGACGCCGGAAGAGCTGGCTGAGAAGCTGGCAATGCCGCTGGAGAAAGTGCGCAAGGTTCTGAAGATCGCCAAGGAGCCGATCTCGCTCGAAACCCCCGTGGGCGACGAAGAGGATTCGCATCTCGGTGATTTCATCGAGGACAAGAATGCGCTCCTGCCGATCGACGCGGCGATCCAGGCAAACCTGCGCGAGACGACCACGCGCGTTCTCGCTTCGCTCACGCCGCGCGAAGAGCGCGTGCTGCGCATGCGGTTCGGCATCGGCATGAACACCGATCACACGCTGGAAGAAGTCGGCCAGCAGTTCTCGGTAACGCGCGAGCGTATCCGCCAGATCGAAGCGAAGGCGCTGCGCAAGCTGAAGCATCCAAGCCGGTCGCGCAAGCTGCGGTCCTTCCTGGACAGCTGATCGCCTAGAGCATGATCCGACCCGAGTGAAACGAGGATCGATAGAAAATCGTTCAGTTTACGGAGCGAAGCCGCCGGTGGATCCAACAGGCATCAAGGCTTCGCGACGCTGAATATAACGATTTTCGCCATATCCCTGCGGGACGCGGCGGATTTTCTCCGCGAAGGGGTCGAAAAGGCTTTGTGGAGTTTCGCTCCACGGCAGCCTCTTCTCCTATTCGCAAACAAAATCCGCTCGCGCCACGCCCGAAACCTGATTGAGTTTTGACCCTAAGGGCGAGATTGCCGCACGATCAGACACATGAAAGCCGGCGGGAGCGATCCCGCCGGCTTTTTCATGCGTCGGTTGCGAGGGGCCGGGCGCAAGGTTCCGGGCGCAAGGTTTCGGGCGTGCGGGAGGCCCGCATGGATCAAGCGGCTTCGCGTGCGCTTACGGATCGACCTTGATCAGGAAATATTGCGTGGTGACCCGAACCGCCATGAATTTGCGGCCGATAGGGCTGTTCAGGAACTCGTCCAGGGCGAGATAGGCGCCATAGAGGCCCGGCAGGGCCGTTGCATCCTCAACGATCATGATGCCGCGATGGACCATCAGCGGCGCCACCTTGTTGAGCGCGGCGATTTCAGCGTCATACATGTCGACGTCGATATTGGCGAGCGCGATGCGCTGGATGGTGTCCGGCAGAGGATCGGCGCAGATATCGGCCGGCACGAGTTCCACCGCCTGGCTCGTCTCGCCGGTCAGCGCGCGGATGCGGTTCATCAGCGCCTCGGTATCGACCAGATGGGTGCCGCCCCAGATGGCATCCGAGCTCTTGCGGGAGGCATCGTAATTGAAGCCGGCGAACGTATCCATCAACCAGCATTTGCGGTGCACGCCCAGCCGGTCCATGTGCGACAGGGCGGTGAGCGCGCTGGACCCGGTGAAGACGCCGATTTCGAGAAAATCGCCCTGGAGGTGCTGGGTGAGCTCCACCGCCTGGCAGATCTGCGAATGAAGCTCGGCGCCGCCGAAGGGTTCGTGTCCCAGGATGCGCGCCGTGGCGCCGATGCTGTGGACGGCATTCGCGCTGACCTCGGTGAAGGGCACCTTGTCGAAGAGCGGCGGCGGTGCAAACAGCCCGCCAAGGGCCACGATGCGCCTCAGGAAGGGCAGGGCGTTCTCGTGCAGCGAGAAATGGATGTAGAAGGCCGCATGGGCGATCTGCTTGTCGGTCACATCCTCGAAGGAGGTCAGTACGGCATCGCATTCCGCTGCAAAGCCCGGCTCCACCCGCTCCGGCTGGTCGGTGAGAATGAACAGCAGCGGCTTTTTCCGGCGAAGATCGGCCGGAGTGTAGGAAATTTCGCGGTGCCGGAAGGCGCGACCGTCAAAGGGCGGTATTTGGCGTAGGTAAGGATTGGACATGAGAAGAAGATCCCCGGAGGATTGACCGGATCTCGGTGATGGGAGCGAACGCGGCGAAGCTCCGTTCCGACCGCGCCGCCGGCCTGGCGCCAGGCAACAGGCCCCGGCCTTCAGGTTCAGCATCGGTTGAAGGCCCTTGGCTCGTGGTGATCGGCTCCTGTCCTCGAAATTGGCGTGACGGGAGCACTCTCCTTCATCTTGCTTGTGCAGGGCTGATCGGTGCAAAGGCTCTTGCGCCCCTGGCGGGCGCTGCGGTCGGGGCTCGGGCCGGACCAACCGCGACAGAGGGGCCAAGCTTTTTTCGTCCGCGGCCAATCTTCCTCTCGATCCTGCGGCCGATCGCGCCTACATCGGGTCCATGCAGGATGAAACCGCCACGCAGGAGATCAAGAGCGACGAGCCGCTGGCAAGACCGGCGCATGGCTCCCGCCGTGCGGGCATGGTCATCCTGTCGATCGCCCTGCATCTGTTGATCGTTCTGCCCTTCCTGGTCCGCCTGCCGCCGCTGCAGCAACAGGCGGCACCGGAAGAGAGCGTTTCCGTGGAGATCGTGCCGCCGCCAGAACCCAAGCCAGAGCCAGAGCCAGAGCCTGAAGCCGAGCCGGAACCGCCAAAGCCGCCCGAACCGGCGCCGGAGGAAGAGCCGGCTGCCGAGGAACCGCCACCGCCGCCGCCAGCGGCAGCCGAAGAGCCGCCGCCGCCGTCACAGGAAGAGGCATCCGAACAGGAGCAAGCCTCGCCGATCCCGAGCCTGCAGCCGGTCTTCCGCTTCGGCGAGGAGAATCGCGGCCCCGAGCAGCAGGCGGACGGCAATAGTGCCGAGACGGCCGACGAACCGCCGGTGCCGCCGGAAACCGCGGCCGAGGAGCAACCGCCGGAGGCGGCAGAGCAGACGCCGCCCGCTGCAGAGGCGCCGGCCGTTCCTGAAGGCCCGGCGACCGCTGAACCCACCCCGCCGGCAGAGACGCAACCGGAAGAGACGCCCGTGGAAGAGACTCCCCCGCAAGAGACGCCTCAGCCGGTTTCACCGCAAGAACCTGCGGAAGCTCCGGCCGAAGGCAATCCGGCGCCCGCCGTGCTGACAGCGCCGGCGCCTTCCGACACGGCAGGTTCCGAGACCGATGCCGCACAGGTGACGCTGCCGTCCGTGCCGGAGACGCCGACGCCGACGCCGCGGCCCGAGGCGCCCGGCACGACGGGTACGCCCGGCACGCCGCTGCCGGCGCTGACAGAGGCCAAGCGGCTCTATTCCGCCGCCAGCACGAAGGACGAGGCGGCCATGACGGCCATGCAGGGCATTCCCCGCGGTGAGCGCGGCGGGCGGCTCTGCGCCTCCGAATTGCAGGCGCAATTGCGCAATGGCTCGCCGGCCTACCGTCCGGAGCTTATCCCCGCCTATACGCTGGCGCCGGGAACGGCTGCGCTGGAGGTGGGACGCGGCGCCTTCCGCGCCGGCGGCAACTGGTATGACGTGCGTTTCCGCTGCGAGGTGAATGGCGATGCCACTGAAGTGACATCCTTCTCCTATGCGGTGGGCGAGCGCATTCCGCGCAGCGCCTGGCGCTCACGCGGCTTTCCGAGCTTCTGAGCCCGCCGGGAAAGCGCCGGCCCATGGCGGCACAGGGGAAGAGGATACGCAAAGCGGCCGCCTTTGCGCCGGCCGGGAAAGAGAGCCGAAGGCGGTCGAACGGCGCCGGTCATCCGGATCCGGACCAGCCACAATCAAGGAGGCGAGCATGCCGCAAACACTTATCTCTGTCTCGACCCGCGGGCAGGGGCTTTATGAATTCACCGAAGCGGCGACGGGCTTCGTGCGATCGGCCGGGGTGAAGACAGGGCTCTTGACGCTTTTCGTGCGCCATACCTCCTGCTCGCTGCTGATCCAGGAAAATGCCGATCCGGATGTGCGGCGCGACCTGACGGCGTTCTTCAGGCGCCTCGTCCCGCCGAGCAATGATCCATCCATGCAATGGATGGTGCATACGACCGAGGGGCCAGACGACATGCCGGCGCATGTGAAGGCGGCGCTGACGGCGGTGTCGATCGGCATCCCGATCATCGACGGCGCTCTTGCGCTCGGCACCTGGCAGGGCATCTACCTCTTCGAGCATCGGGACCGCCCGCATCGCCGGGATGTGGTGCTCCACCTCTCCTGAGAGCGGGACGCAAGCGCGGCAGCCGGCGGCCCTGACGGCACGACTGAACCGGCAGCTTGCCGGGCGGGCTGGCGGACAATGGGCTGAAACTATTCTGCCGAGTTTCGAATTCTGTTATGGCCTCGTCGTTGGCATTCTTGGCACGAAGCCTACTTCGAACCCGAACAGTCTTCCAATCCTCTCCAACGTCTCCAGCGTCGGGTTCGCGGTGCCGGCTTCGATCTCCGCAACTTGCCGCCTGGTCAGCGACAGCGTCTTGGCAAACTCTTCCTGCGTCATGCCGAACCCTTTACGGATATCTGCCACCGCACCAGGCAGCCTTAAATCGCCGGTCCGCGCACGCTCCGCCAGTGTTCGCCGGTTTTCAAGAATCTCGTCTTTCGTCGGTTTCTTCCAGCGAGCCATTTAGCTGCCCTTCGTCATCAGTGGCATGCAGCCAGAACGGAATCAGTAATCTCGGTACAGCGGCCCAGCGCGCGATCCAGAATGTCCGGAGCCGCACCCATATCCTTCGCCAGATCCGGTGCGTGCCGCAGGTGCTCAGCGAATGCGGTAAGCGTAGCTGCGAGCGCTTTCTGCTCAGCAGGATCGGGCATCAGTTCGCCGCAAATGTGCTTCCAATCGGGAAGATGGTCGCGACCACCGTCCCGCATCATCGCCCATCGGGTGGAGCGAACAATCCCCTCCTTCGCGAGCCGCATGGGTGCGAAGTCAAACAGCGGAGACAGGCGGATTGTGCCGTCCTGATGCTTGCTGAGGGCGGAATTTCGACCATGATTATCGGGATTGCCAAGCGCGAGGTTCGCGATATCTCGCTTCAGGTATTCGACAATGTCCGCAAAGGAATTAGCAGAATATTGGCGCAGAACGTCGATATAGGCCTCGTGTGTGCCGACATGGCCGAAATCGGCAACGCCGATCGCGGATACGAGGCTTTCTTGCCCCAACCGAATGGTTCCGCCGCCTTCTCTCTTCTTCCGGTCGAAGCGGGGAATGATCAGGACGCCTTCGGCATAGCTTGATGGTTCGCTGACATTCAAGCCGATCTCTTGAGCGATCCGCGAATAGAGGGCTTCGCCTTCGAGGATCAGGCGATCCACAGGCTCGTTGCTGCGGACCAGCTTGACGATGACATGGCGCACGGCCTCATCATCGCTCACGAAGCTGTCAGGGTAATAGAGCCCGTCATTCGCCTGCGTCATCGAGACTTTCGGCCATTCGCCTTGCAGGCCGCTTGAGCCGGAGGCGAGCATTCCAAAGCGATCGGCGACTTCCATGAAGCGATCCGACCGCTCAAGGATTTCTGCTTCTGTCACCCCTTGGCGCTCAACGCCGCGGAGCCGTTCCGTCTCGGCCTCTGCGGCTTCTTTGATGCGGATATTGCCTATGCCGCCAGTCGCCGATCGGAGAAGCAGTGGCAGATCAGAAGCGCGCGAGCCTTCGGAAAGGCCGAGGTGCTCGGCAAGCTTTCGCCTTGCATGCCCCTGGGGCATAAGATCCAAGAGGAAGGGCGGCCAGCTGTGGCTATATCGATTTTCGAGATCGACGGGATAACGGACGGATAAGGCGCGATGGTCCCGGACCGTCTTTCCAGCCGCAAACTCCGCCGATGCCACGGTGACGAAATAGTCGAGATCGTAATCCACGATCGACGCGCCCTGAAAGCCGGCCGCGTCGTCCTTGAGTTCCAATGTCGCGGCGTGATGCCATTCATTGTCAAAATGGGTTTGGAGCGTTAAGCGCATTAATTAACCCTTTCAATGGTTCAAATAATGCATTTTCCGAAATTATTCAACCCATCAAAGTGGGTTGAATAATTACCGTCAGAACTGCCAGATGCCGAAGCGGTCATCAAAGCTTCTGATCCGGCTGACCATCTTCCGGCCACGTAGGCGCGCTACTGCTGGCGATCAGAATTGGTGAGAGGCTGAGCACTGGTGTCATCCGCGCTTCGGAGCCGCTTTGACGATAGAAATGGTGGGCCCGGAGGGACTCGAACCCCCAACCAAGCGGTTATGAGCCGCCGGCTCTAACCATTGAGCTACAGGCCCTCATCGCCGGTGGCGAGCGCGCCGGCGCAATGGTTCGCTGGCGCTGCGAAGGCGTCTAACGCAAAAACTTGCGCATCACAAGTCATCGCCGCAATGGCTTCACAATCGCAAGGCAGCTATCAGGCAGGGATCGATGCGGTTCATCCAGATCGGCCGGCCGGCGGTGGCCTTTGCTCCGGCGCGCAGGACGCTCCTTCTCTCCCGGCTGTCATCCGGCGGCCGGTCTTATTTCAATCACGCAGCATTTGCGGAGGATTTCATGATTGCCACCCGTTCCCTCATCCGGCGCCACACGCTGACCGGTGCCAGACTGACCAGTTCCCGGCCGACCAGTTCCCGGCTGACCGGTTCCCTTCTGACCAGTGCCCTGCTGATCGGCGGGCTCGCGCTTGCCGCCCCGGCCGGCGCCCAGGAGCCGCCGCGTGAGCCGGCCCCCAGCATACAGGTCAGCGGCGAGGGACGCGCGTCGGTTGCGCCGGATATGGCCATCGTCACCCTGGCCGTCACCCGCATGGGCGATACGGCAGAGGCGGCACTTGCCGCCAATTCGGCCGCGATGCGTGATGTCCTGGCCGCGCTGAAGGAGGCCGGCCTTGCGGATCGCGATATGCAGACGAGCGATTTTTCCATCTATCCCCGCTATAGCCAGCCTGACCCCAACCGGCCCAATGGCAGTGAGGCGCAAGAGCCGAAGATCATCGGCTACCAGGTCTCCAACGGCCTGACGCTCAGGGTGCGCGATCTGGCCAAGCTCGGCGCGCTGCTCGACCGCTCGGTCAAGCTCGGCATCAACCAGGGCGGCCAGATCAACTTCACCAATGACGATCCGAAGGCGGCGCTGGAAGAGGCACGCCGGGAGGCGGTGAAAGATGCCATGCAGAGGGCAAAGACGCTGTCCGATGCTGCCGGGGTGAAGCTCGGCGCCGTCCTGTCGATTTCGGAAAATTCGCTGCGGCCGGAGCCCGTGCCGATGATGCGCAGCATGGCGCTTGCCAAAGAGGCCGATAGCGTGCCGCTGGCTGCCGGCGAAAACAGCTACAGGGTCACGGTCGACATGCGCTTCGGTCTCGTCCAGAACCCGTAAGCTGCGGCGCGCCCGCCCCGTGTCATGCAAGTGCAATTCAAAGGCCGGCAGCGGAATCTTCCTGCCGGCCTTTCAATGCGCCATGCGGCGTCAGCCTCTTCAAGGAAAGCGGGTCATCGAGGGTCGCTTGAACCCAAAACGGAACGAGGCGGGTTTGATCCCGCCTCGATGCCATCTGTTCCTGACCTGGCTATTGTTCAGCGCCGCACGACAGGCGGTTAGCGCCGGATGACAGGGCAGCCGCGATCATTGGCGAAGACGATGCGGTCGCGGCCGTGGCGGTCGAAGCCGGCCACCACCACCACGCGGCGGTTCACTTCGATCACGCGCGCGCGGCGCAGACCCATGCGGCTGGCCTTGGCTTCGGCAAAGCCCGGCGAGCAGACGTCGCGGCGTCCGTGACGATCGCGATCCCCATGCCGGCCGGGATGACGATCCCAACCGCGGTGATCCTCCCGCCACTGGACCTGCACCGTCAGGTCGTTCTGCGCCGCGGATGCGCCAGACGCCGGAATGATCAGGCTCGATACGGCCATCAAAGCCGCAAGTCCGGCCGTCGCGATCAGTTTGGACATTGCATTCTTCCTCTTCATCTTCGTGTGCCGCCACCGAGGCGATAGTTAAGACCTAATACAGTGGGGCTGAATATTTTCCGAACTGCATGTTCAGCCAGCGTTCAGCCGCCGCCGCTGGTGCGTCGGAAAGCCTTCGCGGTTTCTCGTCCTGCGGGGAGGGGCTGTCGCCTGCAGGAGCGGAAACGGGGGGAATGGCGTGCGGGAGAGGGAAGGGCGCATAGGCTTGTAGGCCGGCATAACCGGCTCACTGCGGCGGCCCCGATGCGGCCGGGGCGGCGGCCCCGATGCGACTGGGGCGGCGGCCCCGATGCGACCGGGGCGGCGGCGGGTCGGACGAGAGGTGTCAGCCGCCGATCATGTTTTTCGTGCCGACCATTTCGCGGATGGCCTTGGCCAGCAGGTCGTAATCATAGGGCTTGGTGATCAGGCTGGCGCGCTCCAGACCTTCCGAGCCCGGCACATGCATATCGCCGGTGGCAAAGATCACCGGCAGGTTGGGGTCTGACTCCCGGATCTCGCGGATCAGGTCCAGGCCATTCATGTCGGGGAGATGCACATCCGTGACCAGAATATCGATGGCGCCGCCATCAATCGCCTCCAGCGCCTCCCGGCCATTGCCGGCTTCCACAACCGTAAAGCCGAAATCGGAGAGATAGTCAGCGGTCGAAATACGGATCAGCGCTTCGTCTTCGCAGAACAAGACACGGATGGAGGCGGGTTTTTCGGGTATCATTGTTTTTATTCCGGATAGTGCGGCCGGCGTCACTCTGGCGCGTTCCTTTGCTCTGTCGAGCAGGATGCGGATCCGCCGGGCCAATGTCTCTCGGGTGTAGGGCTTGCTCAGCAGGTTGACGCCAGGGTCCAGGCGTCCGCCATGCACGATGGAGTTTTCTGTATAGCCAGATGTGAACAGGACTTCCAGATCCGGTCGGCGCTCTTTGGCCTTGCGGGCGAGATCACTGCTCTTCAGTCGACCGGGCATTACCACGTCGGTGAACAAAAGGTCAATGTGGGCGCCGCTTTCGATAATGGCGAGGCCGCTATCGGCATCCCGCGCCTTCAGGACCTTGTAGCCCAGATCCGCCAGGATATTGACGGTGATGTCGCGCACCGCGTCGTCGTCTTCCACGACCAGCACCGTTTCGGATCCGCCGGCAATCTCGCCGCCGGCATCCTCGGTGATCAGATCCTCGGCTTCGGTGGAGCGCGGCAGGTAAATGCGCACCGTCGTGCCGCTGCCCGGCTCGCTATAGATATTGATGTGGCCGCCGGACTGCTTGACGAAGCCGTAGACCATGGAAAGGCCAAGCCCTGTGCCCTTGCCCTCCGGCTTGGTGGTGAAGAAGGGATCGAAAGCGCGGGCCAGAACTTCCGGCGGCATGCCGCAGCCGGTATCGCTGACGGCCAGCATCACATATTGCCCGGCCTCCACATCGAAAGCGTTGCGGGCGTAATGATCGTCGAGATAGGCATTGCCCAGCTCGATGGTCAGGCGACCGCGGCCATCCATGGCGTCGCGCGCATTGATCGAAAGGTTCAGCAGCGCATTTTCCACATTCGACGGGTCGACCAGCGTGTTCCACAGGCCGCCGCCGACTATGGTGTCGATCTCGATGGCTTCGCCGAGGCTGCGGCGGATCAGCTGGTCCATATCGCGCACCAGACGGCCGAGATTGACCACTTTCGGCGCCAGGGGCTGGCGGCGCCCGAAGGAGAGAAGTTGCGAGGCGAGCCTTACGCCGCGCGAGGCGCCGGCAAGCGCGCTTTCCAGGCGCCGCTCGGCCACCGGATTGCCCGCCAGATCGCGGGCCAGAAGCTGCAGATTGCCGCTGATCACCTGGAGCAGATTGTTGAAGTCATGCGCGATGCCGCCGGCCAGATTGCCGATCGCTTCCATCTTCTGGCTTTGCCGCAGCACTTCCTGCGTGCGCAGAAGTTCCGCAGTCCGCTCCTCGACCCGGGTTTCCAGCGTCGCGGCAAGAATCTCCAGCCGGTTCTCGGTCTTCTTCTGATCCTCGATATCGGTATTGGTGCCCACCCAGCGGGTGATTTGGCCGCTGGCATTGCGGATGGGAAGGGCGCGGCTGATGAACCAGCGGTGGCTGCCATCGGCGCAGCGCAGCCGAAGATCGGCCTGGAAGGCGTCGCCATGGGCAATCGAATGATCCCAGGCAGCCCGCACCCGGCCGGCATCGTCGGGATGCATCAGGCTGTTCTCGTCGGACCGCGACTGCGGAAGGCTCTCGACGCCAAGATAATCCAGCATCGGAAGATTGCACCAGTCAACCTTGCCGTCGGCGTCGGCTGTCCAGACATGGTTGGGCAGAGCCTGGGCCAGCGACCGGAACCGGTCCTCGCTTTCGCGCGCCGCTTCCTGCGCATTATGCAGGTCGGTGACATCATTGCCCTGGACGAAGATGCCGGAGATTGCACCCGATGCATCCCGCAGCGGCTGATAGATGAAATCGAGGAAGACCGTTTCCGGGGTTGAGCCATCGCCGCGCTGGAGGTTGATCCTGGCGCCGAAGGCGCTGAACGGTTTGCCGCTTTCATAAACCTGGTCCAGCAGCTCGTAAAATCCCTGTCCGTCAATCTCCGGCAGGGCCTCGCGCACGGTCCGCCCGATGATGTCCGAGCGGCCGATCAGCCGGAAATAGGCGGCATTGGCGATTTCGAAGACATGATCGGGTCCATGCAGGACCGCCATGAAGCCGGGCGCCTGCTGGAAGAGGCTGCGCAGATATTCGCGCTCCCGCCCGAGCGCCAGATTCTCGCCCTGCACGGCATCGGCGCGGCGCATGACATCCGTTTCGATATTCCAGGTGCTGGGGACCGACTGCCTGAGGAGATGGAGTTCCGTCACGTCCACCGTGTGCTGCAGGATGAACTTGACCTTGCCCTCATCCGTCTTGATCGGCGTATGGGTGGCGCTCCAATAGCGCTCCACCATCGTGCCGTCCGGCCGGGCAATAGGGTAGGGGATCAGCGGCAAATGGTCGATCTCGCCCGTGTCCAGCACTTTCGCGAAGGACTGGCGAAGCAAGCGTCCGCTGGTCGACTCAGGATCGCTCGGGAAAACCTTGAACATGGGCTGGCCGATGAGCGTATCGCGCGACTGCATGGTGGCAGCCAGATAGGCGTCATTCATCCCGACCATCACCAGCTCGGGATCCAGGATCACATAGGGATTTGGCGATAGATTAAAGAGTCTGTCTAGATCGGGCCCGGAGAGCCCAGTCCGCCGAAACATTCCATGTCCCCACGCCGCACCTGTAATACCTTCCGGTTTATAGTGCTTTGTCGGAAGGTGGCAAGACTGAGCCCAAAAGAAGGAGGGCCACAGCCGATTGGTGCGGTAGCGTACAAACTGTCATGTTCAGGCGGCACGCGCGCTTGACCTGCCGCCTTCTCCCTTAAGGCCTCGCGCCTTGGTTCAGAAGGATACCTGCTGCTGTCCGGATATCCTCTGCGCGGCCCGCAGGTCACGCCCGTAGGATGTCCTCAGATTTTCGCGACGCGCCTCGACAAGACGCTCGTTGCGGATCAGATAGGTGATGCCGTCCGCAAATGTACCGGTATCGATCAGACTGTTCGGCATTGCCGCAGGCGAGGGCTTCAACCAGGTTTCGATCACGCTGAGAATGCTCATTCCACCCCTCCTGCTTCCCCGCCAGAACGCGTGAACGGATCACGCGTTCCCATTATCGCCGGGGAAGATTAAGAATTTGACCGGTGCCGGCGACCCGCGCACCTCCGCGAGGCAAATTCGCAAGGAGAACAAACAGAGACTCGCATTTTTTGTTGTGCACAGCTTTTCCACAGGTTCCGCGACCTGTTGAGACGAAGAAAAGGCAAGTCGATCAGAAAGTTACCACACGTGCTGCCTGGCATTGTGCATTTCCGGGGATAGCGGAACGTTCGTCGAACGCGGGTCTCTGGAGGACCGGCGCGCGCATTCGAGCTGCAACGGACAGTTATACTTTCGTCGCAATTTTCGGTAATGATTCGCAGGAGCTTGGGAGAAGAAGCCATGAAGTGCGAGCTGACGATGACGGAACTGGCCAGCGATCCGCTGATCGCTATGGTCATGCGGGCGGATGGCGTGGATCATGAAGCGCTGGCGGACCTGATGAGCCGCACGGCGCGATTGCAGGTCGAGCATCTGCAGCAGCAGATCAGCCAGGCGCGGGCGGATGATTTTTATGCACGGCTTGATGGCGACAAAGCCA
Organism: Rhizobium sp. SSA_523; assembly: GCF_030435705.1. Lineage (NCBI taxonomy): Bacteria > Pseudomonadati > Pseudomonadota > Alphaproteobacteria > Hyphomicrobiales > Rhizobiaceae > Affinirhizobium > Affinirhizobium gouqiense. Next base: position 1,505,960 of record NZ_CP129382.1, on the reverse strand, counting down.
TGGGTCGCGGCAAGCCGGCCATCCATATTGCAAGGCGCTGAGGGCTGAACAGAGCAGAGCCGATAGCGAACCGGCAGCCGCCGGCGCGCCCGCATTTGTCGCGCCTGTGTGCGTCGCGCCCGTGTTCGTCATGCTTATCTTCTGTCGTGTCCGTCTCCTATCGCGGCGGTTCCGCATCGTCCTGACTTCCCCAAATCCCTGTCTTCCCAAATCCCTGTCTTCCCAAGTCCCTGTCATCCCAAGTCTTTATCTTCCCCCGTCTTCCGTAGTTTCTGTCTTTCTCGATTTTCCAGGGTCGAAACTCGATCAGGTTCGGGCGTGGCGCGGGGATCAGCGGCCGCCGGCCAGCGTCGTCTCGTCGTCCCCTTCGGCCGGCATGTCCGACAGACGAACGAACTTGACCTGGCGCTGCTTCATCGCGATTACTGCCTGTACCACGCCCTCTCCGGCAGCATGGCTTGGCTGGTTGATGTGGGCAATGACGACATCGCCGTCTTTGGCCCGGCCGATCCGCTTTTGCGTTTCCCGGGCGCCGAGCAGGGAGCCGCCATCGCCATTGATCGAATAGCCGGCGATCCGGTAGCCCATCGACCGGATCAGCTGGATGGCGCTGCGGTCGTAGCGGGCGGTCGAGCCGCGAAACCAGTGCGGCGGGGGAAAGCCGGCCTCGATCATCGCCGCGGCGCCTCCGGCAACTTCTTCGGCCACCGCCTGTGGCGAACCCGCCGCGGCAATACCGTAGATGGTGGCAGGCTCATCGACCGCCGGGATATGGTTTGCGCCGTGGTTCTCCACATCGAAAAGGTCGGGATGCGCCAGCAGCAGCGCCACGGCCTGCGGATTGCTGCGGATCCAGCGCGCCGTGACGAAGATGGTCGCTGGGATCTGTTGTTCGATCAGCGTCGACAGGATCCGGTGATCCGTCTTGCCCATGCAGGCATCGAAGGTGAGGGCAACGACTTCCTGCGCGTGACCGGAAGCGACGACAAGATGCAGATGCGGTTCGACCAGCCGTGGCTGATGTCGGCCGGGCAGGGTATCTGTGCGGGGGGTGGCATTCTGCGACTGAGCCATGGCGCGGGGCGCGGCCGGGCCGGTAAGCGACAGGGTCACGCCGATGGCAAGAGCCAGACGCGTCGAGAGCAGAGGGGATCGGGAAAAGGCGCGGGTCATTGGATGAATTGAAGTGAGGGGATGAAGGCGACCATGGGGTGCAAGCGGGTCACCGGATGAAAACAGGTCACCGGGTCAATTCGGATCGGGGGCGAAGATGATTGTTGGACTGTTGCTGCGATAGCGCGATCATCGCATGAAGGCCAGCCACCGCCTTGCTCCAGATCAAACATGGTTATCTGTCCCAGAATGATACAGGTGACCGCCGGTCCTCACCCGATCTTAACGTCCTTTCACGGCATCGCGTGCTATTGCGGGACAGCTGGGCCATTGCTTCTGTGCCAGTTCAAGATTGGCGGGAGAAATCATCGGACCCCCGCTCCGCCATAAGCGCGATGATTTCTCCCTTATCATTCCCGACAATTTTAGGCCTGCCTCCGCATCTTGAACTATCGCGAGGCCAGGAGTGGCCCCGCAGGGTGCGGTCAGGCCCCGGTCGCCTTAGCGGGTAGATCAGAAATCCTGCCAGTCTTCCTTCAAGGCGGTGTTGCCGCGGACCGCTGCGAGGGGGCGCCGTGCCAGCGGGCTTCGCCCATCTGCCGTACCGGGCTTGCCGCCGCCGCGCCGCGCCGCACCATCCGGACCGCGTCCCTGCAAGGTGAAGTGAGAGAGAACGGCCCGCAGGCCCGCGGTCTCGGAGGCCAGCGAACTGCTGGCGGCGGTGGATTCCTCCACCATGGCCGCATTCTGCTGGGTCATCTGGTCCATCTGGTTGACCGCGCTGTTGACTTCGCCCAGCGCGATGGATTGCTCCTTGGCTGCGCTGGCAATGGCTTCGATCCGCTCATTGACGGCGGCAATATTGCTCTCGATCGTTCGCAGGGCGTGGCCTGTCTCGCTGACGAGGCGGACGCCGGTCTCGACTTCGCGCGAGGAATTCTGGATCAGACCCTTGATTTCCTTGGCAGCCGCGGCGGAGCGCTGGGCGAGTTCCCGCACTTCCTGTGCAACGACGGCAAAACCCTTGCCGGCCTCGCCGGCTCGCGCCGCCTCGACCCCGGCATTCAGCGCCAGAAGATTGGTCTGGAAGGCGATTTCGTCGATCACTCCGATAATATTGGAGATCTGGCCGGACGAGGCTTCGATCCGCGCCATGGCATCGACAGCATCGGCCACGACCTTGGCGGAGCGAACGGCATTGTCATTGGCCGTGGAGGCCGCGGTGCGTGCTTCATCGGCGCGCTGCGAGGACGTCGTCACATTGGCGGTGATCTCATCAAGTGCGGCGGCGGTCTGCTCCAGCGAGGCGGCCTGCTGTTCGGTGCGCTTGGACAGGTCCTGGGCGCTGCGGCTGATCTCCTGCGTGCCCGTGTCGATCTCCTCGGTTGATCGGGCGACTGATCCCAGCGTCTCTCCCAGCTGGGCGACGGTGGCATTGAAGCTTTCGCGTAAAGTCTCGAAATCCGGAGCGAAGGCCGTCTGGATGGAACAGTTCATATTGCCCTTTGCCAGCGACAGCAGCCCTTCGCCAATCTGCTCCACGGCCCGGACGCGGTCGGTCACATCGGTCGCGAATTTGACGATCTTCGCCACTTCGCCCTTTTCATTGCGAATGGGATTGTAGGAGGCATTGATCACCACCCGCTTGCCACCCTTGCCCACCCGGGGAAATTCGGCGATTTGCGGCTGCCCGGCATTCAGTTGAGACCAGAAGGTCCGGTAATCGGCGCTGGCGGCATAGGCCGGATCGACGAACAGGCTGTGGTGCTGGCCGACGATTTCGCCGAGGCTGTAGCCCAGCGTCTTGAGGAAATTCTCGTTTGCCGTCACCACCTTGCCGTCGGGCGTGAACTCGATGATCGCCTGCACGCGGCTGATGGCCTCCATCTGGTTGTGGTAGTCGAGGTTCAGCAGGCGTGCTTTGGCATCGAACCACTCGACGACGAATCCGACAATCTTGTTTGCATTCTTCAGGGGCGTCACGCTGAGGTCGAAGGCGCGGCCTCCCACCCAGATGGTGGCGCGGTGTGGCTTCTGGAGCGAGGCCAGCATGCGCCGCTGATGCTGCGGGTTCTTGTGAAATATGTCGATATTGCTGCCGATCAGCCTGTCGACGCTCAAACTCGGGAAGTCTTTGCGCAGATCGCCTTCGGCTTCGACAAGCAGTGCGCGCACCGCATCATTCATGTAGCGGATCGTCAGCTGCGTATCGGCGATCATGATATTGGCTCCCACCGCATTGAGAGCTTGCATCTTAAGGTTGTTTTCCTGCCCCTGCAATTTCCACATCGAACTCTTCCTTCTGAGGTCGTATCGCCGCTGGCTGCGTGTCGCTACAAATAGTGAATGCATCTCTTCTACAGTTTGAATTTATATTCTGTTGTTAAAGTAATGGTTAACGCGTGAATATACATGATAAATGCTAAATTTCGTCCATCATAATTTAGAAAGCAGCGTACAACGCTCAGGTTTACATTCGGAGTGCTGATTGCGGGGCGGTCGGTTGTGCTCGCGTGTAATCCGCAAGCGGGCCGCGTTTACATTTGCCTCCCAAATCGGTGACACCAAACGAAAAGGCCGCCGGCAGATGATGCCGACGGCCTTTGTTTGCACGTCTGATGTCGTCACAAGGGAGGGTCTTGCCCCTGCCGCTCAGGCGCCGAGCGCGCCTCCGCTTTCCGCAATGACCTTGGTGAGGCTTCCCGTCGCGGGGAACAGGGGGATCAGGCATGCCTGCAGGGCGTGATAGATATCGCCTTTGCCTGGGAAGAGACTATTGGCCGGAACGAGGTCCTGCGTGGTCTCCTCGAACCATCCGCCATTGTCGCGATCCAGAAAATGCCTGGCAATGGTCGACCAGATCATCCGGTAGCTGTCTTCGTGGAAGGCGCTTGGGGCGTGGGCATTGAGGAAATGCGCGGCACCGGCGGCCTCGCACATGGGCCACCACAGTTTCGATGTCTTGTCCGGCTCGTCCTGCCAATCCAGCGTATAGAAGAAGCCGCCCGCCTGCTTGTCCCAGCCAAGCGTGATGGAGCGTTCGAACAGCGCTTCGGCGGCCTCAGGCATCCAGCCATGCGCCTTGCCGCCCAGGCTATAGAGCTGCAGCAGCAGTCTTGCCCATTCCAGCCAATGGCCGGGCGTCGTGCCGGCCGGGCGGAACATCTCATTGGGATGGTAATAATTGCGGTCGACCACCCATTCCTCGGAGAAATGTTCGGCCACCCGGAACCCTTCCTCGCGGGCCCGGCGGTTGATCAGCAGGTCGGCAATGCGTTCGGCCTTGGCCAGATAGGCGCGCTCGCCGGTCACCTCATAGGCCGCCATCAGGCTTTCGGTCAGGTGCATGTTCGAGTTCTGGCCGCGATAGCCGGGCACGGGCTGCCAGTCCGCGGAAAACTCCTCCGCAATGGCGCCATGACGTTCCTCCCAGAAGCGCGTCTCGATCACTTCACTGATATCGGCAAGCATGCGGTCGGCCAGCGGATGACCGATTACCTTGGCGGAGGAGGCGGCAAGCAGCACGAAAGCATGGCCGTAGCCCTGTTTCGAGCTATCCACGGCGCCGGTATCATCGGCTTGCCAGACATAGCCGCCATGGGTCTGGTCGCGATGCCGCTCCCAGAGATAGCGCATGCCATGGTCCACGATGTCGGCCGCCCCCGGCCGCCCCAGGAGATCGGCGATCGCGAAGCAATGGACCATGCGGGCGCTGGCATGGATGCCGCGTACCGGATTGTCGGCCACAAGCGGTCTGCCCGTCCAGTCGAGATCGTAAAAGCCGCCTTTCGGATTGACGGCCCTATATTGAAAGAAGTCCATCAGGCCCTCTGCCTGCGACAGGAGCCAGTGGCGATGATAGGGACGATCTGCGAAATGTGCGGGAAGCGGTCCGGCGGCGTTCATGTCTGCTCCGAAACTTGGAATGAGAACCGAACATGCCTATAGCGGTCGCAGCCAGGGATGTCATGCCGAAGAGCAGGCCTGGCCGCCATTCCACCTATATGTTGACATAAAGATATCTTTATGTGATTTGTCTTGATCAGCCCGTTTCAATCTGCCCCGTTTTGGATCTACCCCGTTTCGATCTGCCAATGAAAGCCAAGGAGTTTGCCCGTGTTCGACAACCTGTTCGGTCCGGAAGGCGCGGCGCGCAATGGCCGCGACATCTTCGAAGCGCTTGCCACGGCAGCCCGCGAGCGCATTCTCATCCTGGACGGCGCCATGGGGACCCAGATCCAGGGCCTCGGCTTCGACGAAAACCATTTCCGCGGCGACCGCTTCATCGGCTGTGCCTGTCATCAGCAGGGCAATAACGACCTTCTGATCCTGACGCAGCCACAGGCGATCGAAGACATCCATTATCGCTACGCCATGGCGGGCGCCGATATCATCGAGACCAACACCTTTTCCTCGACCCGCATTGCGCAGGCCGATTACCAGATGGAAGGCGCTGTCTACGATCTCAACAAGGAGGGCGCCCAGGTCGTGCGCCGGGCGATCGAACGCGCCATGCGCGAAGACGGCAAACGCCGTTTCGTGGCCGGCGCGATCGGCCCGACCAACCGGACCGCCTCCATTTCGCCGGATGTCAACAATCCGGGCTTTCGCGCCGTCTCCTTCGACGATCTGCGCCTGGCCTATGCCGAGCAGATCGACGGGCTGATCGATGGCGGCGCCGATATCATCCTGATCGAGACGATCTTCGACACGCTGAACGCCAAGGCTGCGATCTTTGCCTGCGAGGAGCGCTTCGAGGCCAAGGGCATCCACCTGCCGGTGATGATTTCCGGCACGATCACCGATCTTTCCGGCCGGACGCTTTCGGGCCAGACACCGACTGCCTTCTGGAATTCGGTCCGCCACGCCAATCCTTTCACGATCGGCTTCAACTGCGCGCTCGGTGCCGATGCCATGCGGCCGCATCTGCAGGAAGTCTCGGCCATTGCCGATACTTTCGTCTGCGCCTATCCCAATGCCGGCCTGCCGAACGAGTTCGGCCAGTACGACCAGTCGCCGGACGACATGGCCCGCCAGGTCCGCGAATTTGCCAGAGAGGGGCTGGTGAACGTGGTCGGGGGCTGCTGCGGCTCGACGCCGGAGCATATCCGCGCCATCGCCGAAACGGTGAAGGAATTTTCGCCGCGCCAGGTGCCGGAGCATCGTCCGTTCATGTCGCTGTCGGGCCTCGAGCCCTTCGAGCTGACCAAGGATATTCCCTTCGTCAATGTGGGCGAGCGCACCAATGTGACCGGCTCGGCGCGCTTCCGCAAGCTGATCACCGCTGCCGACTACACGTCGGCACTGGCTGTGGCACGCGACCAGGTGGAAAACGGCGCGCAGATCATCGACATCAACATGGATGAGGGCCTGATCGATTCCGGCCGCGCCATGGTGGAATTCCTCAACCTGATCGCCGCGGAGCCGGATATCGCCCGCGTGCCGGTGATGATCGACAGCTCGAAATTCGAGATCATCGAAGCGGGCCTCAAATGCGTGCAGGGCAAGTCGGTGGTCAATTCCATCTCGCTGAAGGAAGGCGAGGAGAATTTCATCCACCAGGCAAAGCTCGTGCGCCGCTTCGGCGCCGCGGTTGTCGTGATGGCCTTCGACGAGCAGGGCCAGGCGGACAGCTACCAGCGCAAGGTGGAGATCTGCCGGCGTGCCTACAAGATCCTGACGGAACAGGCGGGGTTTGCGCCGGAAGACATCATCTTCGACCCGAATATTTTCGCCGTCGCGACCGGCATCGAGGAGCACGACAATTACGGCGTCGACTTCATCGAGGCGACCCGCACCATCCGTCAGGAAATGCCGCTGGTGCATATTTCCGGCGGCGTGTCGAACCTGTCCTTCTCCTTCCGCGGCAATGAGCCGGTACGCGAGGCCATGCATGCGGTGTTCCTCTATCACTGCATCCAGGCCGGCATGGACATGGGCATTGTCAATGCCGGACAGCTGGCGATTTACGAGAACATCGATCCGGAGCTGCGCGAGGCCTGCGAAGACGTGGTGTTGAACCGCCGCAAGGATGGCACGGAGCGCCTGCTTTCGGTTGCCGAGCGCTTCCGCGGCGTGGCCGGCAAGGAGGCCAAGGCGCAGGATCTGAGCTGGCGCGAATGGCCGGTGGAAAAGCGGCTCGAACATGCGCTGGTCAACGGCATTACCGATTATATCGAAGGCGATACGGAAGAGGCGCGCCTGGCGGCGGAACGGCCGCTGCATGTCATCGAAGGACCCTTGATGGCCGGCATGAACGTGGTGGGCGATCTCTTCGGCTCCGGCAAGATGTTCCTGCCGCAGGTGGTCAAGTCCGCCCGGGTGATGAAGCAGGCGGTGGCGGTTCTTCTGCCCTATATGGAAGAGGAAAAGCGCCTGAACGGCGGTGACGGGAAACAGGCCGCCGGCAAGGTGCTGATGGCCACCGTCAAGGGCGATGTGCACGATATCGGCAAGAACATTGTCGGCGTCGTTCTGGCCTGCAACAATTACGAGATCATCGATCTCGGCGTCATGGTGCCGGCCACCCGGATTCTCGAGGTGGCGAAGCAGGAAAATGTCGATGTCATCGGCCTTTCCGGCCTGATCACGCCCTCGCTCGATGAAATGGTGCATGTCGCCGCGGAAATGGAGCGCCAGGGATTCAACGTGCCGCTCCTGATCGGCGGCGCGACGACCAGCCGCGTGCACACGGCGGTGAAGATCCATCCGCAATACAAAGCCGGGCAGGCGGTCTATGTGACCGATGCCAGCCGGGCGGTCGGCGTGGTCTCCAATCTTCTCGCCGAAGGCGGGCGGGAGGCCTATGTCGAGGGCATCCGGGCGGAATATGCCAAGGTGGCGGCGGCGCATGCCCGCGCCGAGGCGGAGAAGACGCGTCTGCCGATCGCAAGGGCGAGGGCCAATGCCCACAAGGTGGACTGGTCGGCCTATGAGCCGGTGAAGCCGAGCTTTACCGGCATCAAGGTGTTTGAGGATTTTCCGCTGGATGAACTGGTGCCCTATATCGACTGGACGCCCTTCTTCCAGACCTGGGAACTGAAGGGCCGCTATCCGGCAATCCTCGACGACGAGAAGCAGGGCGAGGCGGCGCGCCATCTCTATGCCGATGCGCAGGCCATGCTCAAGAAGATCGTCGAGGAAAAGTGGTTCCGGCCGCGGGCCGTGATCGGCTTCTGGCCGGCCAATGCGGTGGGCGACGACATCCGCCTCTTCACCGACGACAGCCGCCGCGAGGGACTTGCCACGCTGTTCACGCTGCGCCAGCAATTGTCCAAGCGCGATGGCCGGCCCAATGTGGCGCTCAGCGATTTCGTCGCGCCCATCGATAGCGGCAAGGCGGATTATGTCGGCGGCTTCGTCGTCACCGCCGGCATCGAGGAAGTGGCGATTGCCGAGCGCTTCGAACGTGCAAACGACGATTACTCGTCCATCATGGTCAAGGCGCTGGCCGACCGCTTCGCCGAGGCCTTTGCCGAACGGATGCACGAGAAGGTGCGGCGCGACTATTGGGGCTATGCGAGCGACGAGCAATTTTCGAACGAGGATCTGGTGGCGGAAGCCTATGCCGGTATCCGCCCGGCGCCGGGCTATCCTGCGCAGCCCGACCATACGGAAAAGGAAACGCTCTTCCGCCTGCTCGATGCAACGGCAACGACCGGCGTCGAGCTGACGGAGAGCTATGCCATGTGGCCCGGCTCGTCCGTTTCCGGCCTCTATATCGGCCATCCCGAGAGCTATTATTTCGGGGTGGCGAAGGTGGAGCGTGACCAGGTCGAGGATTATGCAAGGCGCAAGGGGATGGAGATCCCCGAGGTCGAGCGCTGGCTGGGGCCGGTCCTGAATTACGTCCCGACAAAGGGCGAGGAGCAGGTCGACGACGCGGCGTGAGGGGTGACCTTCACGGCGCGATCAGCCTTGCGTTCGGGAAATAGGTTCTGTATCTGCCCGCATCACGCGTCAGAAGCGGAACATTCTCTGTCGCAGCCTGAGCGCCAATGAAGAAGTCGGGCAGGACTCCTGTCCGAGTCCCGCCAGCCTTTCTGTAAGTTACAAATGCCTTGCCTGCCAGAAATAGTGCAGGAAGACTGATTGGAACCCGTTCCAGTCCAGCCGCTTCGATGAAGTGGTCGAGCTCGTGTATCGAGGCGTAGCGAACCGCTAGCTCCGCATAGATGACGTCATTGCTTATCAGCGATCCTTGGCGTGCTGCTGCAGCAAGTTGCATCACTGACCATCCCGGCCATTGGATATCGTCGGTGACCAAATCCAGAAGAACGTTGGTATCGACCAGAATCACAGCTCGCCGCGTGTCGAGGCGATAATATCGTCAGTGTTTTGTCCTTCGCCAGCGTGGCCGCGCAGTTTTTCAAATCGGTCAATCTGTGACGCATGGTCTTTACGCAGCAGAATGACGGAGCCATCGGCTGTCTGTCGGAAATCGACCTGGCTGCCGGGAGTCAGACCCAAATGATCTCGCACCGCCTTGGGGAGCGTGATCTGCCCGTTTTGCTTGACGGTCGTCGCCATGTGCGCTCCGTTCGTCCTTCCCCTGGCAAGGTATGCGCTTCCCGGTAATGCTTCAAGAGGCAGGCGCTGAGACGCCGCGCCTCACCCCTCCACGCGAACCAAGATCGCCGTCGTGTCGTCGCTCTGCTTGAAGCGCGGGTATTGCAGCCCCTCGGGATCGACCTCCCGCTCCATGTGCCTCAGTTCTGCGACGAGGGGAGCAAGCCCGGCCGTGGCGGCGCGGCGGATGAGGGCCCCGGCATCGTATAAGCGGTAGAGGCTGACGAGATCGGCGAGGCCGTCCGAACAGATGACGGTGGTCGCGCCGCCTGTCAGGGGGATCGTCCGGCGGGCGAGATGATCGGCGGCGTCGGGCACGAGGCCGAGTGACCAGACCCGGCCCTGCGGTGTGTTCTGTCGCGCCCGGCTTGCCCGCAGATCGTCAAGCGTCTGCGGATCGCCGATCAGCGAGCCGGCCGCGCCGATGCCGCCAAGCCGCGTGATATGGGCACGGGCGGCAGCCTGCTCGCGCTCGAAGGCGTCGGGCAGGGCGGTGCAGGTTTGCGTGCGGCCGTCGTCATGCAGCACATAGACGACGCTGTCCCCGAGCCCGAAAAACTCCAGCCCCTGCTCGGTGATGCTGAGGCCGGCAAGCGCTGCCAGAGGCCAGGCATAGCGCGGCTGTTCGCCCGCCACCGCATCGAAGACCGTCCGCGCATCGGTGCTGATGCGGCGCAGCAGGTTTGCCACATCCGTCCCCGGTTCCAGTTCGGCCGACAGCCGCTGTGCGGCATAATCCGCGATCCAGGCGGCGTCGCTCTCGTGACTGTCCATGAACTGGCGATCGCCGAGGCCGGTCGCGCCATCCAGCACGAAGGCGGCGCTGCGGTTGGCGCCGAACCGGTCCTCATTGGCGCGGCCGGGCTTGCCGGCATCGGAGACACTGGCGATGACATCAAGTCTGAGGGTCATGGGTCTACTCGAACCGGTCGATGATGCTGATGCCGCTGTCGCGGAAACTATCCATGGCAGGCAGCGCTTCGGCGGCCTCCGAAAGGCTGATATGCCGCCCGATGAGCCTGTCCGGCGATAAAGTGCCGGCCTCGATCATGGCGAGCATGGCATCGTAGCGCCAGGCCTGCATGCCGTGGCTGCCGTAGATTTCCAGCTCATGGGCGATAACCCGGGCCATGGGGATCTGTGGCATGGCATGGTCCGCGAGCATCAACCCCACCTGCACATGCCGTCCGCGGCGCCTCAGATTGGAAATGGAATTGCAGCAGGTCTGCGGGTGGCCCAGCGCGTCGACGGAGACATGCGCGCCGCCGCCCGTCACCTCCCGAACGGCCTCCGCCACATCGACGACCTCTCGGCTGTTGATCGCGGCCTCGGCGCCGAGCGTGCGGGCGAGGGCGAGCTTGTCCTCGGCAATATCGATGGCAATGATGCGCGCGCCGAGCGCCCGGCCGATCATGATGGCCGAAAGGCCGACACCGCCACAGCCGTGAAGAGCCAGCCATTCTCCGCCCTTCAGCCGCCCCTGATCGACGACGGCGCGGAAGGAGGTCGCAAAACGGCAGCCGAGACTGGCCGCGGTGGCATAGGACATGCTTTCCGGCAGCCTTACCAGATTGCCGTCGGCATGGTCGATCGCGACATATTCGGCGAAGGATCCCCAATGGGTGAAGCCCGGCTGAAACTGCGCCTCGCAGACCTGCTGATTGCCGGAGCGGCATTCCTGGCAGCGGCCGCAGCCGGAGACGAAGGGGACGGTGACCCGGTCGCCGCTCCTGAAACGCCTGACATCGCGGCCGACGGCGGTGATCACGCCGGCAAATTCATGGCCGGGCACGTGCGGCAGCGCAATATCCGGATCATGTCCCATCCAGCCATGCCAGTCGCTGCGGCAGAGCCCGGTCGCCTCGACCTTGATGACGACGCCATCGTCGCTCGGCGTGGGATCTTGCAGCGTCGCCACTTTCGGGGCTTCGCCGAAGCGTTCGAAATAGAGAGCGCGCATGGCATATCCTTCCATCGTTCGGCCGAGAAGTAGCGTGATTTGCCATGGGATGGAAAGGCAATAAGGACGTCTCCCAGAATGAGCGGTGCCCCTTGCCGGTCCCCGCAACCGGGCCTTTGCCTGGGGGCGCGGATCAAAACCAGATGGGGTTGGTCCAGGCGCGTCTGCCCGCCGAATCGACGATGGTGACGCGGATCCACGGCGAGTTTGCAAAGCGCTGCAGGGAGATGCTGGCCTCTGTCATCGAATGGCCGTGGGTTGCGACGGCAGCCGTGCCATGGCCCTGGACGATCAGCGTGGAAACCGCCGTCGATTGTACCGTAAGCGCGGTGTTGGAGAGCGACACGTTGCGGATTTCCGGTCCCTGGCTCGAATAGAAGTCGCCGCGCGTGGGTCAAAACTCAATCAGGTTTCGGGCGTGGCGCGAGCGGATTTTGTTTGCGAATAGGAGAAGAGGCTGCCGTGGAGCAAAACTCCACAAAGCCTGTTCGACGCCTTCGCAGGCAAAATCCGCCGCGTCCCGCAGGGATATGGCGAAAATCGCCCATTTCCACGTCGCGAAGCCTTGATGGATATTGGATCCACCGGTGGCTTCGCTCCTCGAACTGAACGATTTTCTCTCATACCACGCGCCAAATCCTGATTGAGTTTTGACCCGTGAGCGCTTCCAGCAAAAGCTCCGGCGCATTGGCCTCAGCCTTCACCATCACCCAGCCGCCGAAATGGTCGGGCTCGGTGAAGTGCGCATCGTCGGTGGCAATGAGCGTCAGCCGCCGGCCCTCGGACAAGAGAAGATCGGCCGTGTGAAAACCGTCCGGTCGGTCACAGCCGATGGCGCAGCCGTGATTATAGACCTCCACCGCATGCGCCGCCTCGATGGAACGGGCATCCTCCATGGTCATGCCCGACCATTGCGGATGTGCAATGGCGACGAAGGCTCCGGCCTCGCGGGCGCGCCGGGCCAGTTCCGGACCGCTTTCCTGTCCCTCGATCGGCTTGAAAGAGGGCGTGTTGGAGGGCGCGAAATCATCCGGCAGGCCGACGGCGAGGATGTGCCATAATTCGCCGTTCTGCATGGCGCCCGAATGCAGTTCCGCGCCGAGAATGGTGGTGAACTTGTCGCTACGGAACGGCCTTGTATCGGCCAGCGGGTAGTTGAAATGACCGACGAAATGGTCGGTCAGGGCGATGAAATCATAGCCCTCGGCCCGGTAGCGCCGGCAGACTTCCTCCGGCGTCAGCGCCCCGTCCGACAGATTGGAATGCGTGTGAAGATTGCCGCGGTAGAACCGGCCGGGCGCGGTGAAGGCCAGAAGCGGCTGGACCGATGACGGGTCGGGCGGGAAAGGGGTTGGCATGACGCGTGCCTTCAGCGGAGAGCGTTTATCAGAAAGACCAATGTCGGAACCGGATCAGGCGGCCAGGACCACGGCATCGGCGGGCGAGAAATACACCCGCACCGTTTCGCCGATCGCAGGCATCGAGAAATTGGCCTGGTTGAACATGTCGATGCAGATCGTCTGATCGCCCACCACCAGCTTTGCGCGGATGATCGAGCCGTGGAAGCCGAAATGCTGGACGCGCCCCTCCAGCGCGATATCGCCCTGCTGGTGTTGCTGCATCGACAGCGCCTCCGGCCGCAAGGCGACGGTCACGGCATCGCCCGACCGCAAGGCCGAGCCACCGATCGCGCCAAGCGCGATGTCGTGTCCCGCAACCATCAGCCTGTTGCTGGCGGCATCAACGACACGGGCTTCGAATATGTTGAGCGTGCCGACGAATTCGGCGACGAACCGCGTCTTGGGACGGTTGTAGATCTCCGAGGGCGTGCCGATCTGGTCCGCCTTGCCGGCATTCATCACCACGATGCGATCGGAGATCGACAGCGCCTCTTCCTGATCATGTGTCACAAAAACCGTCGTGATGCCGAGTTGACGCTGGATCTGGCGGATTTCCTCCCGCAGCGACACGCGGATCTTGGCATCCAGCGCCGATAGCGGCTCGTCGAGCAGCAGAACCTGCGGGGCAGGGGCGAGCGCGCGGGCAAGCGCCACGCGCTGCTGCTGCCCGCCCGACATCTGGTAGGGATAGCGGTCCGCCAGATGCTCTAGATGGATGAGCTTCAGCATCTCCTTCACGCGTCCGGCGATCTCGGCCTTCGGCTTGCCGGCGACCTTGAGGCCGAAAGCGACATTGTCGAAGACATTCATATTCGGAAACAGCGCATAGGCCTGGAAGACCATGCCGATATTGCGCTGGTTCGGCTTCAGGCTGGTCTGGTCCTTGCCGTCGATCACGATCTGACCGGCGGATGGTGCCTCGAAGCCGGCGATCATGCGCAGCACAGTCGTCTTGCCGCAACCGGACGGTCCCAGAAAGGAGACGAATTCGCCCCGCTCGATCGCCATGTTGAAGTCGTGCACCACGCGGGTGGCGCCGAAGGATTTCTGCAAATGCGACAGGGTCAAAAAGCTCATCGTCGAAATCTCTCTCAAACCGGCGTCTGCGGTGTTTTCTGCAGCCGGGATATCAGCTGCATCAGGCCGAGGCAGGCCCATGTAATGGTGAAGGCGATAACGGCAAGCGCCGCCGGCTCATAGGCGCGGTTCGCTCCGAGAAGCTGCATATACGGTCCGAAGGCAGGCTTGTTGAGCAGTGCTGCCATGGTGAACTCGCCCAGCACGATGGCAAAGGTGACGAATGCGCCGGACATGACCGCCACCGTGACATTGGGCAGGATGATGCGGCCGATGATCGTCGCCCAGCCGGCGCCGAGGCTCTGGGCGGCCTCCGTCAGGGTCTTGATGTCGATGCTGCGCAAGCCCGTATCGACCGCCCGGTACATATAGGGCAGGCTAAGCGTCGCATAGCCGAACATCAGCAGGACATCCGTCCCGATCGAGGAGCCGGTGAGCGGCAGCCAGCTGGACGTGTTGTAGAGGCGGATATAGCCGAAGACGGTGACGATGGCCGGGATGACCAGCGGCAGAAGCGTGATGAACTCCACGTAAGGCCGCAGGAAAGGCAGTTTCAGGCGCACCCAATAGGCGGTCGGTACGACCAGAACAATGCCGAAGACGATTGTCAGAAGCGCCATCCAGACCGAATAGGTGAAGGTCTCATGGAAACGGCTATCGGCGAAGACCTTGGCATAGGCGTCGAAGGAGTATTCGCCGCGCCGCATCTTGAGCGAAAAATTGGTCATGCCGAGGAGCGGCAGGATGAAGTACAGAAGGCCGACGATGAGGGCGGCCCAGGCCCAGAGACGCTTCATTTCAGCCACCTCTCGCTGCGGGCGCGGAGCCAGATATAGACGGCATTGGCAAGGCCGGTGACGACGATCATGCCGAAGGCCAGGGCATAGCCGAGATGCGGATCACCCAGAACGTCGCCGCGGATCTGCGCGAAGAGAAGAATGGGCACGATGTTGAGCGACGAGCCGGTGAGGGCGATGGCGGTCGCCACGGCGCCGAAGGCATTGGCAAAGAGCAGCGCCAGCGTGCCAAGCAGCGACGGCATGAGGATCGGAAAGGCGACCAGGCGCCAATATTGGAAATTGGTGGCGCCGAGGATGGAGGCCGCCTCGCGCCATTCGCGCTTCAAGCCGTCCAGCGCCGGTGTGATGATCAGGATCATCAGCGGGATCTGGAAGAAGAGGTAGGTGATCGTCAGGCCCCAAAAGGACAGGATGTTGAAGCCCAGAACCCGCAGGTCGAGCCCGAGTTCGCTGCGCAGGAAGGCCGTGACGAGGCCGACGGGGCCAAGCGTTGCGAGAAAGGCGAAGGCCAGGGGCACGCCGGCGAAATTGGAGGCCACGCCGGAAAATGTGAGAAGCGGACCGCGTATCGCGCGCGGCAGGCCGCCCAGCACCACGGCAGCCGCCATGGCAAAGCCGATCAGGCAGCCGAGAAGCGCCGAGGCGAAGCTGATCTTGATCGAGATCCAGAAGGCGGCAAGGATGGAGGGCGTGAACAGGCCGGCGACATTTGCCAGGGTCAGGCCGCCCTCCGGCGTCTGGAAGGCGCCGATGACGATCTTCATCGTCGGCAGGATGAGAAACAGCAGGACGAAAGCCGTAAAGGGCAGGATGCCGAGCCAGTGCAGTGGCAGGCGCCGGACCGGTCGGGCAGGTGCGGCAACCGCGGGCCGGTCGGCCGTATCAATCGACATCTCGTCTTGCCCCTCTTCTTGTGCGTCTTTTTTCAGCGGTGAGGCCGCCCCGACACCTTGCGGTCAGAGGGGCGGCCCTTCGATCAGCGGGATTTAGTTGACGTTGGCGCCAACAACCTTGTCCCAGCCTTCGGTGACGGCGGCCTTGTTGGCGTCGACTTCTTCGAGAGTCGGGAAATAGGCCTTTTCATAGGCGGCAGCCGGCGGCAGCTTGTCGATCAGGTCCTGCGGAACCTTGCCGGCCTTGACCATGGCGTTGAAGCGGGCAGGGTGGCAATAGCCCTTCAGCCACAGGTTCTGGCCTTCATCCGAATAGAGATGCTCCATCCACAGCTTGGCGGCGTTCGGATGCGGCGCATAGGCGGAGATGCCCTGGACATAGACGCCGGCGAGAACGCCGGAGGCAGGCACCACGACTTCGACCGGCGGATTGCCCGCCAGCGTGTCCTTGGCGGAAAGGGCATTGTAGTCCCACATCACGACGATCGGCGTTGCGCCCTGGGCCAGCGTGCCCGACTTTCCGATGACGGGAACGAAATTGCCCGCCTTGTTCAGGTCGGCAAAGAACTTCAGGCCAGCGTCTCCCGCTTCCTTGCCGGGCTTGGCGCCACCCGCCATGCCGGCCGCCAGCACGCTGAGGATTGCCTGGTTGGAGGCGCGCGGATCACCGGCGAGAGCAACCTGGCCGGCATAGTCCGGCTTCAGCAGGTCCGACCAGTCTGCCGGATTGGTCTTCACCAGGTCCTTGTTCACCAGGAAGGCCATCACGCCGTAGTAGTCGCCGTACCAGTGGCCATCGGCATCCTTGATATTGGCGGGGATTTCGTCCCAGGTGGACACTTTGTAAGGCTGCAGCAGGCCTTCCTTCTTCATCTGCGGACCGAAGGCGAGGCCGACATCGATGACGTCGGGGGCCTGCGGGCCCTTATTGTCCTTGTTGGCCTTGATGGCTTCGACCTCGTCGGCCGAGCCGGCATCCGGGTTCAGTTCGTTGACCTGGATTTCCGGATATTTCTTCTTGAAGGAGGCGATCACCTCGCCATAGCCGCACCAGTCATGCGGCAAGGCGATGGTCGTCAGCATGCCTTCCTTCTTGGCAGCTGCGATCAGCTCGGCGCTCGGCTCGGCATAAGCGAGGCTTGCCGTCGCAACGACCATGGCAGTCGTCATGGAAAGCAGTCGGTGGAACTTGGTCATCACGATGTCCTCCTTGGGTTCTCTTCGTGTGGCGCGACTCGTAGAGTCGTTTGATGAATGGGATGTGACAGTTCAGATGCAGTCCGCAGGGCTTCGTTTCTCTTCACCTCATCCTGGCTAGGTATTGATTTTTCTTGTCGAATTCTCCTCAGGCGAACCCGGGCGGCGAAACAGCCGCGAGCGCTCGAACAAGGTCTCGAGCGACTTCATGCGCTCGCGGGTGCTTTCCCAGGACGCGCTCTGAACGGCCTCGATCAGCGCTTCCACGGTAAACAGGGTGACGACCGAGGAATCCCAGGCCGAAGGCGCCTCTATGCGCACCTTGAAGACGTGGCGGGCATGACGCGCCACCGGCGAGGCCCAGACATCGGTGAAGAGAATGATCTCGACATTGCTGGCCGCTGCCGCTTCCGCCAGCACGGCAAGCTCCTGCTCGTAGCGGCGGATATCGAAGATCACCAGCACGTCGCCGCTCTGCATGTTCAGAAGATATTGCGGCCAGGCGCTGCGATTGGTGGAAATCAGCGTCGTCTTCGGGCGGATCACCTGCATATGGGTGAAGAAGTATTCGGCCAGCGCGCCGGTGATGCGCCCACCGACGAAATAGATGTCGCGCCTGGCATCGCGCAGGAGATCGGCAGCCCCATCGAAGGTTGCCACATCGAGGCTTGCCAGAGTACCGCGCAGATTGGCGGTGATGGCTTCGGCGAAGCGGTTGAGAATATGGGCCGTCGGCGCGCTGGCCGCCCAGCGGTCATGCTTGGCGATCGGATTGGAGATCGTCGCTTCGAGATCCTGATGCAGATGCTGCTGGAACTCGGGATAGCCCTTATAGCCCAGTTTCTGCACCATGCGGGCCACCGTCGGCGTGGAGACGCCGGCATTGTCGGCAACCGTCGTGATGCTGCCGAGGCCGGACACGGGATAGTTCTCCAGCAGGCTGTCCGCCAGCTTGCGCTCGGCCGGCGTCAAGCCGTCATAATGCAGACGGATGACATCCAGCACCGTATGTGTTGGCGACGTCACGAGCAGCCCGATCCCCCTTGCCGGTCTCCGCCGGTTCTTGAGCGGGAAGTTAACAATCGATTGCTACAGCGAGTCAATCCGCAAGGCTGAAAAGAAATTTTCAGACTGAGGTTGACGGACCGCTAATGATGAAGAATTCTCTTCTGCGGAACCACGGGGGTGGCGAGAATGCTTTTCGAGACGCTTTTGCTGACGGAGGAGGAGGGCAGTCCCGTTGCCGTCGAGAATGCTCAAGGGACAAGCGAGGTTCTTCTTGTCTGCGAGCATGCGGGCAAGAAGCTGCCGGCGGCGCTTGGTGCGCTCGGCCTTTCCGATGAGGCCCTCTCCTCCCATATTGCCTGGGATCCGGGTGCCTTGGCCGTCTCCCGGCTGATGGCGCGCACGCTCGACGCCATGCTCATCCACCAGCGCTATTCCCGCCTGGTCTTCGATTGCAACCGCCCGCCGGGATCGGAGGGTGCCATTCGCGCGGTGAGCGAGACCTACGAGATTCCGGGCAATGCCGATCTGAGCGAGGCCGAGAAGGCCGCCCGCGCCGAGCTTCTCTATCATCCGTTCCAGAACAGGATCCGCGATGAGATCGCTCACCGTAAGCAGCGGGGCCAAACGACGGTGCTCGTCACCATCCACTCCTTCACGCCGGTCTATTTCGGAAAGCCGCGGGCCGTGGAGATCGGCATCCTGCACGACGCGGACAGCCGCCTGGCCGACGGGATGCTTGCCGCGGCGGCCGGAACAAGCCAGTTTGCCGTCGAGCGCAATCAGCCCTATGGTCCGGCCGACGGCGTGACGCATACGCTGGCCCTGCACGCGCTGCCGGCCGGTCTGCTCAATGTGATGATCGAAATCCGCAACGACCTGATTGCCGATGCCGCAGGGCAAAGCGTGGCTGCCGACTTCCTGTCGGGTCTGTTGATGGAAAGCCTGAAGACGTCCGAAAGATAATACCCAAGGGAGCAGTGACTGCTGCGGGCTCCGCAAAGACAAAAAAAGGCGGCGCAGCGCGAGTGGGTTGGTCATGCATGAGGCATGATTGCCTTTTCCTTACTTTGTGGAGATAGGGTAATGGATAGTTCATCGTCGGGTGTCAGCTATACCAAAGCTGAGACGGGTTATTTTGAGAAGCGGGGACTTTCCCGCTATGCCGGGATCTGGTCCCTCTGGGCGCTGGGGGTTGGCGCAGTGATATCCGGCCATTTTTCCGGCTGGAATTTCGGTTTCGCGACGGGCGGATGGGGTGGCATGCTGGTTGCCGGCATGATCATCGCCGTGATGTATCTCGGCCTGACCTTCTGCATTGCCGAAATGAGCCCGGCCTTGCCACATACGGGGGCTGCCTATTCCTTCGCCCGCACGGCGATGGGACCCTGGGGCGGCTTCCTCACCGGACTGTGTGAGAATGTCGAATATGTCATCACCCCGGCGGTGATCGTCACCTTCATCACCGCTTACGTCAATTCCATCCTCGGGCTCGACCCGGCCTATTCGCCGCTGGTGTGGATCGTCTTCTACATCCTGTTTGTCTCGCTCAACGTCTATGGCCTGGAACTCTCGTTCAAGGTGACCCTGGTCATCACGCTCATCTCGCTTGCGGTCCTGGTGTTCTTCTGGGTCAGCGCCATCCCGCAGATGGACTTCTCGCGCTGGGCGCTCAATATTGGCGCCGGGCCGGATGGGGCGGCCGTCGAACTGCCGGAGGGCAATGGCCCCTTCTTCCCGTTCGGCTTTTCCGGGGTGCTCGCAACCCTTCCCTTCGCCGTCTGGCTCTTCCTCGCAATCGAGCAATTGCCGCTGGCGGCCGAGGAATCGGTCGACCCGAAACGCGATATGCCGCGCGGCATCATCTTCGGCATGCTGACGCTGATGCTGTCCGCCTTCATGATCGTGCTTCTCAATCCGTCGCTTGCCAATGTCGGCGCCTTCCATCTCGGCTCGTCGCTGGAGCCTTTGCTGGACGGATTGAAGGCGATTTACGGCGACAGCGGCGTGGTGGTCCTCGGCCTCGTTGCGCTGACCGGCCTCATCGCAAGCTTCCATACGATCCTCTATGCACAGGGGCGGCAGATCTATTCCTTGTCGCGTGCCGGCTATTTCCCGACCTTCCTGTCGGTCACGCATCCGCGTTACCGCACGCCGCATGTCGCCATGATCGCCGGCGCGGTCATCGGCCTTTCCGTGATGCTGGTGATCTGGTTCTCCCTCGGCGCGGAAACCGGCGGCAGCGTCATCGGCAGCGTGCTTCTCAACATGGCGGTGTTCGGCGCCATGTTCTCCTATATCATGCAGGCAATTTCCTTCATTCTCCTGCGCAAGAAACTGCCCAATATCGAACGCCCGTTCCGTTCGCCATTCGGCATTCCCGGCGCGGTGCTGACGATCGTGATCGCCGTCATCACGCTGCTCTACCAGGTGCAGGACCCCAATTTCACCAAGGGTGTGTTGTGGGTTCTCGTCTGGTTCGGCGTCGCGATCGCCTATTTCGCCCTGTTCGGCCGGCATCATCTCATTCTCTCGCCTGAGGAAGAGTTTGCCATGGAACATCAGGCAAAGGCGTCGCCGGCCGAATGATCTGCCTGCTCTCTCAACTGGTCCGCCCGGGGCGGGCCAGCCTTCTCTTTTCGAAAGCCAGCCTTCTCTTTTTGAAAGCCAGCCTTCTCTTTTTGAAAGATGGAAAAGCCTGATGACCACCATCTACACATTCGACGACCTCAAGATCGACGTTTCGGCGGGACGCATCGATACCGTCATCGCCGCCCAGGTCGACATGCAAGGTCGCCTGATGGGCAAGCGGTTCCAGGCCGAATATTTCGTCGAGAGCGCCTGGAAGGAGACCCATAGCTGCAACTACCTTCTGGCGACCGACATGGAGATGGAAACCGTTTCCGGCTACAAGGCGACCAGCTGGGAAAAGGGCTATGGCGACTATACGATGCGGCCCGATCTCTCGACGCTGCGAAAGCTGCCCTGGCTGGAAGGAAGCGCTCTCGTCCTGTGCGATGTGCTGGACCATCACGGCCATGAGGAGGTTGCGCATTCGCCGCGCGCCATCCTGAAGAGGCAGGTCCAGCGGCTGGACGCCATGGGGCTTTCGGCGCTGATGGCGACCGAGCTGGAATTCTTCCTCTTCGATCAGACCTTCGAGGCGGCGCGCGACAGCGGCTATCGCAATCTCAAGCTCTCCAGCGCCTATAACGAGGATTACCACATCTTCCAGACCACCAAGGAAGAGGAGGTCATGCGCGCCGTTCGCACCGGTCTGCAGGGTGCCGGAATTCCGGTCGAAAATTCCAAGGGCGAAGCCTCGGCCGGGCAGGCGGAGATCAATGTGCGCTATGCGCCCGCCCTGACCATGGCGGATCGGCATGTGGTGATCAAGAATGCCGTGAAGGAGATCGCCTGGTCCAAGGGCCGCTCGGTGACCTTCCTTGCCAAATGGCACAATGCGGCGGCGGGCTCCTCCTCCCATATCCATCAATCGCTGTGGAGCGATGACGGCAAGACGCCGCTCTTCTACGAT
The DNA here is from genome assembly GCF_030435705.1 of Rhizobium sp. SSA_523. NCBI lineage: Bacteria > Pseudomonadati > Pseudomonadota > Alphaproteobacteria > Hyphomicrobiales > Rhizobiaceae > Affinirhizobium > Affinirhizobium gouqiense. The sequence goes on along the minus strand of NZ_CP129382.1, from coordinate 1,484,409 downwards.
GCCGAGGCGCCTCACGGCATGTCCGAGCTGATGAAGCAGTATGTGGCCGGCCTGCTCGCCTATGCCGGCGACTATACCTATTTCCTCGCGCCCTACATCAATTCCTACAAACGCTTCGTCGCAGGCACGTTTGCGCCGACGAAGCTCGTCTGGAGCAAGGACAACCGCACCGCCGGCTTCCGCCTCTGCGGCGAAAAAACCAAGGGCATCCGGATCGAATGCCGCATTGGCGGCTCCGACCTCAACCCTTATCTCGCCATGGCGGCGCTCCTGGCGGCCGGCATCAAGGGGATAGAGGACGGGCTGGAGCTGGAGCCCGCTTTCGAAGGCGATGCCTATGGCGGGTCAGGGATAGGCGAGATCCCGCGCAGCCTGCGCGACGCATCGGTCCGGCTGAAGGGTTCAGCAATGTTGCGGCAGGCCTTCGGCGATGACGTCGTGGACCATTATGTGCGCGCGGCGGAATGGGAGCAGGAAGAGTTCGACCGCAAGGTGACGGATTGGGAAGTGGCGCGCGGTTTCGAGCGGGCGTGACGGGTTGCCGTCTCGTAAAACCGTGCGACAACTAGGGTCTAATGCGGAACCTGCTGAGCAGGGATTTGACTGAGGAATGACATGTCGATGATTCAATGTATTTCGCCGGTGGATGGTTCGGTCTATGCCGAGCGGCCGGCACTGACCCCGAACGAGGCGACGGCTGTCGTCGAACGTGCCCGGAAGGCGCAGAAGAATTGGGCCAGGCGTCCGCTTGAGGAGCGCGTGCAGCTCGTTCTCAAAGGCGTGGCGCGGTTGAACGAGATGGTCGACGAGGTGGTGCCGGAGCTTGCCTGGATGATGGGGCGGCCGGTGCGCTATGGCGGCGAGTTCAAGGGGTTCAACGAACGCTCGAATTATGTGGCGGCCGTCGCGGCCGAAGCGCTGGCGCCGATCGAGATCGAGAGCAGTTCGGCCTTTACCCGTCGCATTACCCGCGAACCGCATGGTGTCGTCTTCGTCATCGCGCCGTGGAACTACCCCTATATGACGGCGATCAACACGATCGCGCCGGCACTGATGGCCGGCAATACGGTGATACTCAAGCATGCCGCGCAGACCCTTCTGGTGGGAGAGCGGATGGTGCGGGCTTTCGTCGAGGCCGGCATGCCGGAGGATGTTTTCCAGAACGTCTTCCTCGACCATGCGACCTCGGAGGAGCTGATCGCCGCAGGCGCCTTCGATTTCATCAACTTCACCGGGTCGGTGGCCGGGGGCCGGGCTGTGGAGCGTGCCGCCGCCGGCACCTTCACCGGCCTCGGCCTCGAGCTCGGCGGCAAGGATCCGGGCTATGTGATGGAGGATGCCGATCTGGACGCCGCCGTCGACACGCTGATGGACGGCGCGACCTATAATTCCGGCCAATGCTGCTGCGGCATCGAGCGCATCTATGTGCATGAAAGCCTCTACGACGCCTTTGTCGAAAAATCTGTCGCCTGGGTCTCCAATTACAAGCTCGGCAATCCGCTCGACAAGGAAACGACGCTTGGCCCTATGGCCAATGCGCGGTTTGCGAAAACGGTGCGTGAGCAGGTGGCCGATGCCGTGGCCAGGGGCGCCAGGGCGCTCATCGATCCCGGTCTCTTCCCGCAGGATGATGGCGGCGCCTATCTGATGCCGCAGGTGCTGGTGGATGTGGATCACTCGATGGACTTCATGCGCGAGGAGACCTTCGGTCCCGCTGTCGGCATCATGAAGGTCGGCAGCGATGCCGAAGCGCTCGAGCTGATGAATGACTGCAAATACGGGCTGACCGTCTCGCTCTGGACGAAGGACGAGGAGCGTGCCGCCCGCCTTGGTGCCGGGCTGGAGACCGGAACCGTCTTCATGAACCGTTGCGATTATCTCGATCCTGCTTTGGTCTGGACGGGCGTGAAGGAAACCGGGCGCGGCGGCTCGCTCTCCGTTCTCGGCTTTCACAACCTGACCCGGCCGAAATCCTATCACTTCAAGAAAGCCTGAGAGACGCCATGAACATCACTGCCAACTGGAGCTATCCCACCGCTGTCAAGCTGGGCCGCGGCCGCATCAAGGAACTGGCGGAGGCCTGCACGTCGCTCGGCATGAAAAAACCGCTTCTCGTAACCGATCGCGGCCTTGCCGGCATGGCGATCACCCAGGGCGCGCTCGACGTTCTGGAGGAGGGAGGGCTTGGCCGCGCATTGTTTGCCGATGTCGACCCAAACCCCAACGAGATCAATCTCGAGGCCGGCATCAAGGCCTATCGTGACGGTGGCCATGACGGTGTCGTGGCGTTCGGCGGCGGCTCTGGCCTCGATCTCGGCAAATGCGTGGCCTTCATGGTCGGCCAGGATCGGCCCGTCTGGGACTTCGAGGATATTGGCGACTGGTGGACGCGCGCCAGCACGAAAGACATCGCGCCCATCGTGGCGGTGCCGACGACGGCCGGTACCGGGTCCGAAGTCGGTCGCGCTTCGGTCATCACCAATTCCAAAACGCATGTTAAGAAGATCATCTTCCACCCGAGATTCCTGCCGGGCGTCGTCATCTGCGATCCGGAGCTGACCATGGGCATGCCCAAGGCGATTACCGCCGGCACCGGCATGGATGCCTTCGCGCATTGCCTGGAAGCCTATTGCTCGCCCTTCTTCCACCCCATGAGCCAGGGCATTGCGCTGGAAGGCATGCGGCTGGTGAAGGAATTCCTGCCCCGTGCCTATCGCGAAGGCACGGATCTGGAGGCGAGAACGAATATGATGGCCGCAGCCGCCATGGGCGCCGTCGCCTTCCAGAAAGGTCTCGGCGCCATTCATGCGCTGTCGCATCCGATCGGCGCCGTCTACAACACCCATCACGGCATGACCAATGCCGTTGTCATGCCGCCCGTTCTCACCTTCAACCGCGAAGCAATCGAGGAGAAGATCGAGCGCGCGGCGGCCTATCTCGGTATTTCCGGCGGCTTTGACGGCTTCTTCGATTACGTTCTGTCGCTCAGGGCCGAGTTGAACGTACCGGCCAATCTGACGGCCATGGGGATCACGCCGGAGCGGATCGACGAGCTTTCGGCCATGGCGCTCGAAGATCCCTCTTGCGGCGGCAATCCGGTGAAGATGACGCCGGACAATACGAAGGCCCTGCTGCGCGCCTGCTTCTGATCCGGCAACCGCCGGGTGCCGCAGTCTCGGCAGGCCTACAGGCTTCAACAAAGCGTTGAACGGAGAGGCATCGAAAGATCCTCTCCGTCTTTATCCGGGAAGGATGCGGCCTGCGAGACTTGTTGACAGGTTCGACGTCGCGGCAGGCTGACGAACGCTCTCGCGGCGGCGGATCGGCCGTCTAGCTGAACTACTGAGTAATATTGACTAGTTCTAAATTTACCCATTGTTAACCCAGTTCTTCGAGGATTTGTATCGTCGGCACCATGTCAAATTCGGTGCATGCCAGAGCGATGCGGCTCGCTTTCATCGAGGATACGAAATGCCAGTCATCTCATTTGCAAATGCCAAAGGCGGGGCCGGAAAGACCACCGCCGCGCTTTTGCTTGCCACCGAACTCGCACATCAGGGCTACCGCGTAACCCTGATCGATGCCGACCCCCAGCGCTGGATCAGCCAGTGGCATGACATGTCCGGCGCGGTGCGCAATATCACGATCATCACGGAGGTGACGGTCGCTTCGCTCCAATGTCATCTGCGGGAAATGGCGGCGGCCACGGATTATTTCATCATCGATCTCGCCGGTGCCCGCGATGCCCTGGTCACTACCGCGATCGGCCTTTCCGATCACGTCTTCATCCCCATCCAGGGTTCGGCCATGGATGCCAAGGGCGGTGCGCAGATCCTCGATCTTCTGGCGCTGATGAGGGACAAGGCCGGTCTGGCCATTTCTCATTCGGTTGTCCTGACGCGCGTGACGCCGATGGTGACGACACGTTCGCTGCTGGCCATCAAGGGCCTGCTCGCCCAGCGCGGGGTGAACGTGCTGAATACGCCGATCGGCGAGCGCACCGCTTTCCGCGAAGTCTTCGAAGCCGGCGGCACGCTCTATTCGCTCGACCCGGCGAAAGTCTCCAATCTCGACAAGGCCCGCGACAATTCCCGTGCGCTTGCCGAAGAGATCAAGCAGCTGATGCCGGTGCGGATTGTGCGAAGCGGCACGCCGCGGGTGCTGAACTTCCGGCGGGACGCTGCCTGAAAAGACATTTCGATCCGTCGCCAATGACAAAGAGCGCCCGATGAGGCGCTCTTTGACTGCTGACGAAGGCTCGTCCTTTATGTGCGCTGACAGGTTTGCCAACGAATGGAGAGCGCCCGGACGGGGCGCTCTATGGCATTTGCGGTCAGTCGACGAATTCCACCACGGTGCCGGGCTTCACCATTTTCGCCAGTTCGGTCGCGTCCCAATTGGTCAGGCGGATACAGCCATGGCTGTTGGTCTTGCCGATCTTGGACGGTTCCGGCGTGCCGTGAATGCCGTAAGTGGGCTTGGACAGCGCGATCCAGACCGTTCCGACGGGACCGTTGGGGCCGGGCGGGATCTGCAGGATCTTGTCATTGTCGCCCTGCTTGAAGTTGATCTTCGGATTATACGTGTATCCGGGGTTGAGCGCGATCCGCTCCACCGTATGCGTGCCCGAAGGCGAGGGCGTGTCGGAGGACCCGATCGTGGCCGGATAGACGGCGACCAGCTTGCCGTCCGACCCATAGGCAAGCACCTGCTTCTTGGCCTTGTCGGCCAGGATGCGGACGACTTCGCCGGTCTTGGGCTGGCCCGGATTGACAACCTTGATGATCGTGCCGGGAACGCTGAAATCGGCGTTCGGGTTGAGGTTCTTCAGATAGGCTTCGTCCATGTGGAAGCGCTCCGCCAGCGCCTCCGTCACCGAGGTGTAGGACATGGCCGGCAGCTGCGCCTTATGGGCATAGTCATCCGGTATGGATGCTACATAAGGACCGGCGGCATCGGCAGCGGTGATCGTATAGTCGACGATCGGCAGGCCGCCGGAATAAGAGAGCCGCTGCATGATTTCTTCGGAATTGTTCGGATCCAGCGTTTCGCCCGTCATTTCCTGCCAGGCGGCAATGGCCTTGTTGACGTTTTCGCCCTGATGGCCGTCGATCACGCCCGGCGAAATGCCCTGCCGATCCAGAAAGACCTGCAGCGCAACGATTTCGGCCTCCGCCTTCTTCGTCATCGAAATGACAGGCTTGTTGCTCTGCGGAGCGATGGTCGGCTGGGGCAGGGCCTGCGGTGCGATGGAGGCTTCCTGCTCTCCGTCGTCGAAAATGGCGCCGTCCTCGTCGAGCGGCAGCCGGATGATGGCCGAATCACGGGGCACGCCGCCGGGAATGGTACCCGTCACGTCGCCGGGCTCGGAGCCGGGTCGATATTCGCGGAAATCACGATAATTGCCGCCCTGTTCGCCGCCCGGGCGATAGGAATAATCGCGGGCCGGAGGCGGGGGATAGGTCTCGTCATAGGCGCGGCCGCCGCCTTGCACTTCCGTCGCAATCAGGTTGCCGTACCGATCGTAGAGAACGCGCCGCCCCATCCCGTCGCGGCGAACCACAACTTCGCCTGCTTCCGGCATATAATCCAGGATGGCGCCGTCGGGCGTCACGAGGACGGTGTCCGAGCGGTAGTCACCATAGCGGCTCTGCGCCTGCGCCTTTTCGGCGGAGACGAGAGAGAGGCCGAAGCCCAGGCTTATTCCCAAGCCGATGCTAAGGCCGATGCTTGTCAGAGGTGCAGACTTCACGATATCACCAATTCCGGTTACGACAGACAACGGCGGGCAGCCCGCCTCGTTCCCAACGCTTCAAGGCTTTTCAAAGACAGGCAAATTTGTCGTCAGTGTGGAAAAATAAGAAGTCATGGTGAACGATCAATGAATATGTCGTGGAAGCGGATGACTTTGTGTTGATGCCGGCAGGGTAGGGCTTTCCGGAACCGCCCTTTGGGCCTTGCGTGCTTGTGCATTTGCCGGGAACGTAAGGCCGAAAGTCAGCGGGTCCGGGGCATTCGACAGAAAGCCCGAGGCTTGACCGGCAAAGGGAGGCCTATTGTGAAGCTATTTGCCGCGGCCCGGGGGCCGAAACTGTTCCTGGATGAGAAAAGCGTCCTCGATATCGGCGCCTGCCTTGTGGATGCCACCGATGTGGCGCCCGGTCGTGCCATCCCCGATGACGGAGATCCGCGAATCGATCATTCGCTGGAGGGTTTCCTGTTCACCTGCGGGCCGGATCACATCCGCCATCCGGTGCCTGTGGGCGGCAATGCCGGGAAGCGCTTTCCGCTGCACGGCTCCTTCTCCGGCAACAAGGCCGATATCCTCTTCTGGGATGCGCAGGGCGAGGATGCCGAATGCACTGCGCGCATTGCCGTCACCACCGCGGAGGGTGGAGAGGCGCTGCTGGAACGCCGCTACCGGATCAGCGGCGAAACGGGCGAGGTTTGCCTGACCGACAGGGTCACCAATGTCGGGTCGCTGCCATTTGCCAAAGTGCACATGTACCACATGAACCTCGGCGCCTGGCTGTTCGACAGCCATGTGCGCCTGACGGGCCGCATGCTGGAAGGCGGCAGCCTTGCCTGGAATTTCGGCGAGGAGCCGGGCGGTGTCTTCTGCGTGCCGGCCCGCTCGCAAAGCGAGGATTGGGCGGAGGTGGCGCTTGGGCCGATTGCCAGCCTGGGAGGCGTGACGCTGAAGGTGAAGTTCAAGACCGATACGCTGCCTTATCTCCAGGTCTGGCGCAATCAGAAGGCTCCCGCGCATGTGCTCGGCATCGAGCCGGTCTCGCATCGCCTGGCAAGCCGCGAGGAGCTTTCGGCCTCGGGTGAGCTTCATGTGCTCGCGCCCGGAGAGAGCGTCGATTACGCCCTGCGCTTCGCCTTCGGCTGAGCCGCCTGCCTTGGCCGACCCGTCCCCCGGGCCACCCGTCCCCCGGGCCACCCGTCATTGACGTGCGCTTGGTGCCATCGTAAGGGGTAGCCTGGTTTTTTGAGAGTGTTTACGCCGGAGGCCGACGATGATAGAAATCCGCCAGATCAACGATGAATATTCGGTGACGGGGCAGATTACCCCGCAGGACCTGGACGAGATCAAGGCGATGGGCTTCCAGTCGATCGTCTGCAATCGCCCGGATGACGAAGAGCCCGGCCAGCCGAACTTCGCAGAGGTGGCGGCCAGGGCCGAGGAATTGGGACTGAAGATCGCGCATGTGCCGGTGGGCCGCATGGGCGTGGATGCCGAAGCCGTCAACGGCATGGTCGACGCGCTGGATGATCTGCCGCGCCCCATGCTGGGCTATTGCCGTTCCGGCGCCCGCTCCACGGCCATTTACGAGAAGAGCCAGCACCTGCGCGGCTGAATGCGGCAGGCTGTCTCAGCCTCTCCCCGTCCGATTTTCCCCCGCTCATTTCCATGAGGAGTATTTTCATGAGCATCAAGCGTATCGAACCCGGCAAGCGCATGAGTGGCGCCGTCGTTCACGGCAACACCGTCTATCTCGCCGGCCAGGTCGGTGAAGGCACCTCGGTGACGGAACAGTCGAAGTCGGCACTGGCCGAAGTCGACCGCCTGCTCGCTGCAGCCGGTACGGACAAGTCGAAGATCCTGCAGACGATCATCTACCTCTCCGACATGTCGACATTCGGCGAAATGAATGCCGTCTGGGAAGGCTGGATCGATCCGGCGAACCCGCCGGCGCGCGCAACCTCCGAAGCCGCTCTGGCGACCCCGGATTACAAGGTCGAGTTCATCGTCACCGCTGCTCTGTGAGCAGAATGAGAGACTGAGTCAAAAACCCGGCGGATCTTGCTGATCCGCCGGGTTTTTTTAATCGCCGAAGAAAGCGTCCTTGCTCCCGTGATTTGCGCCGGCAGCCTTCGCATCGGGCCTCATGAGCTGTGGATGCGGGATCGACGGGTCGAGCCGGCGTCACGCGGCCGCTCCGCACGGGCTTTTTCAAAGAGGGAGCGCGCCTCTGCCGCCGGCATGGGTTTGCCCAGAAGATAGCCCTGCAACTCGCCGCAGGAATGGTCGGCAAGATAGGCCGCCTGTTCGGGATGTTCGACCCCTTCGGCCGTAACCGCCATGCCCAAAGATTGCGCAAGCGAGATGATGGCGGGGACGATGACTTCAATCCTGGCTTCCGATTCCGCCCTGCTCGAGGCGCCGAGGAAACGGCGATCGATCTTGATCTTGTCGATGGGAAAGGATGTGAGATAGCCGAGCGAGGAATAGCCATAGCCGAAATCGTCGAGCGCGATGCGCACGCCGAGCGCCTTCCATTGTTCGAGCTGCGCGCGCGTGCTCGCTTCCTCGCCGAGAAAGACGGATTCGGTGATCTCCAGTTCCAGCCGATCGGGCCGAAGCCCGCTGCTTGAAAGGACATCAGCAAGAATGGCCGGGAAGCGACCGCTCGACAGCTGCAGCGGCGAGACATTGACCGCGACCCGGGCCCAATCGGGCCACTGGACGGCCTCCTGGCACGCCGCTCTCAGCACCCATTCGCCGAAGCCCTCGATCAGGCCTTCCTCCTCGATGATCGGAATGAAGATCTCGGGTGAGATGAAGCCTTCAGTGGCGTGCTTCCAGCGCGCCAGCGCCTCGCAGCCGACCACGCGATGGTCGCGGCTGGAATATTGCGGCTGGTAATAGAGTTCGAACGCGTTGCCGGCAATTGCGGCGCGTATGTCTTCCGTCAGGCGGATGCGCCGGCTTACCGCCAGCCGCATGGCAGGTTCGAAGAAGGCAAAGCCGCTGCGCTTCTTCTTCTTCATTTCGTACATGGCAATGTCGGCATCGCTTATCAGTTCGGCCGCCTCGAGGCTTGAGCCGGAATGGATGCCGATACTGACGCCGACGCGCATGGCCACGCCCTCGTGCAGAATGGGCTCCTGCAAGGCGCAGACGATGCGACCGGCCAGCGCCGCCAGCTCGTCCCTTGTCGGTGCCGGCGTCAGGAGCGCGACGAATTCGTCGCCGCCAAGCCGTATGACGAGATCGTCCTGTGGCACCGACGTCAGCAGTCTCTGCGCCACGACCTGGAGAATATGGTCGCCGAGATCATGGCCATAGCTGTCGTTGACCAGCTTGAAGCCGTCGAGATCGATGACGAAGCCGGCAATGTCGCAAGCTGCCTCGGTCTGCAGACGTGCCAGGTAATCGCGGAGGAAGGCGCGATTGTGGAGGCCGGTCAGCGCATCGCGGAAAGCGATGGTGCGCAGCTCCGCTTCGCGCTCGCGCAGTTGCGCTTCGGTCGCGATCTGCTCGGTAATATCGATCCGCCGCGACATGGTTGCCCCGGTTTTGGAGCGCGACCGGGTATAGATATAGGTCCGGCTGCCGATCTTCTGGATTTCGCGTTGATGGCCGACCAGGGACTTCGCTTTGTGAGCGCGTTCGGCGAGATAGGCCTCAGGATCGGCGATCGCCAGCGGATCGTCGATGATGCCCGCCTCCAGATCCAGCCGGTAGAGGTCCAGATGCGTCCGCCCGAGCAGCTTTGCCGGTTCCGGATAATGCGGAAAGACGCGGTGATAGGCCGGGTTGGTGAAGACGATGCCATCCTTCTCGTCATAGAAGGAAATGGCCTCATGGCTTTCCTCCAGCGCTTCGAGCACCATCTGGGCCAGGCGCCTCTGGCGAAAGCCGGCCAAAGCGGTGGCGCAAAGCCTGATGACCTGCGCGCAGTGGCGCACCGCGCGCTGCCGCTTCAATCCCGGCCCGAACAGCGCCACGCGGCCCACCACCTTCTGCTTCAGGCAAAGGCTCCGGCCGAACATGGCTGGCTCGCCATCCGGTCGCCAGACGTCGCCTTCCGTGTCGATCCCGCAATGGGCAAGGAAGCATTCCAGGGAGGGGAGGTCTGGCGGGAGAGGCAGACTGCCGTAATCCGCCTTTTCCAGAACCGTCTTGCCGTCGTGGCACACGGTGACGCCGAGCAGGCGCAAGGGTCCCGCCACAACCTCACAGGCGAGATGCAGGTTCCGCAGGACGTCACTCTCCCGCACGGACTCCTGCATGCGCGCAATGGCGCTGACAAAAGCATCGTCCTGCCAGATACCAAGCGCGTTCTCGTCTTCCATGGGATGATCCAGGCTTCTGTCAATCGCAGCCCGATCATCCACGCAATAGATGAAGACACCATAAATAGGGAAATAAATTCGTCCGATTATACTTCAGATGCTTATAAAACAATGATATATACTTGGGTGGTGCAGGTCGACCCTCGTATCAGCGTCTGACGACCTCGCCGACGCCATCGGCGAGAATGCGTGCGCCGATCGCCCCGAAGGCCAGGCCGAAGAGAGCATCGGTCGCCCGCGTGAACCGCGCCTGCAGCTTGCGCACAAGGCCCGTCGAAAACAGGATCGCATAGACTCCGTAGATGACGATCGCCGAGAGAAAGCCGAGCGGCGCAAAGCCGAGCACTTGCGGGCCCGTCAGGCCGGATCCGTAGAGGAAAGTCGCCAGCGCCGCCCAGGCAAGGGCGGATTTCGGATTGGACAGATTGATCAGGAGCCCGTGACGCCAGGCCGAACACGGCGTCCAGGCGCCTTCATTGGCCTTGATCGAGGGCGGTCCGCCCCGGATCGCCGAGCGGAGCGCCCTGATCCCGATGAAGCACAGATAGCTGCCGCCCAGCACCTTCATCACCGTCAGGACGGATGGATAGAGCGTCAGAAGCGCGCCGAGACCGGCCGCTGCCGCAGCAACCCACACGAGGATGGCCGAGGCGATGCCGAGGACGACGAAGAAGGCTGCCTTTCGACCGTGGCCGAGCCCCGCGCCGGCAACGGCGAAGAGGTTGGGACCAGGGCTGATCTGGGCAAGGGCAATACCGGTGAGCGCAATCAGGTAAGCATGCAGCAAAGCGGGTCTCCTCAGCTCCTGCGCCCGGAATGATCAGTCACGGCATCCCCTGGGCGAATAGGTTCGGTGCAAAGCACAGGCATAGGGAGATAGGGCGCTGATGGCCGCGGCCAAGCGTGGATGAACCTTTCGGGGCGCGCGGCGGCGGCTTGTGCAACCGCCGCTATTTCCCCTCAGGCGGTCTTTTCGCGAATCTGCGTCAGCGTGCGGGTCGGGGTAATGGCTTCCGGCGACAGCATCACCTCGATAATGGCCGGCTTGTCGCTCCTGCGCGCCCGCTCATAGGCCGGGCCGAAGTCGTCGGTCCTTTCGACCCGTTCCCCATGGCCGCCATAGGCTTGTGCGAAGGCGACGAAGTCCGGATTGACGAGATCGGTGGCGCTGACGCGGCCGGGGAACTCCCGCTCCTGGTGCATGCGGATCGTGCCATAGGTGCCGTTGTTGACGAGAACGGTGATGATTGGCAGGTCATAGCGCACGGCCGTGATGAATTCCTGTCCATGCATCATGAAGCAGCCATCGCCGGCAAAGCAGACGACTTCGCGGTCGGGGAAGAGCTGCTTGGCGGCCACTGCCGCCGGCAGTCCGTAGCCCATGGAGCCGGATGTGGGAGCGGCCTGCGTATTATAGGCCTGGAACCGGTGAAAACGGTGCAGCCAGGTGGCATAATTGCCGGCGCCATTGGTGAAGATCGCGGTCTTCGGCGTATTGTGCTCGATCCAGGTCATGATCGGGCCCATCTGCACATCCCCCGGTCCGGTTTCCGGCGGCGTCGACCATTTCAAATAGGCATCATGCATGGCGGCGGTCCGCTCGGCCCAGATCGGCGAAGCCGGGGCTTCGAGATCCCGCAGGGCTGCGACGAATTCCGCCGGTGCGGCGCATATCGCCAGATCCGGACGGTAGATCCGGCCGAGTTCTTCCGGATCGGGAAAGACATGCACGATCGTCTGCGAGGGGTAGGGTATATCGAGAAGCGTGTAGCCGGAGGAGGGCATTTCCGACATCCGGGCGCCGAGCAGGAGGATCAGGTCGCTGTCCTTGATCTCCTTGGCAAGCGCCGGATTGATGCCGATGCCGACATCGCCGGCATAGGAGGTGTGCATATGGTCGAACAGCATCTGCCGGCGGAAGGAACAGCCGACCGGCAGGTGGAAGCGCGCGGCGAAATCGTGGATATCCGCAACAGCGTCCTCGCTCCAGCGCGTGCCGCCGAGGATGATCATCGGCCGGCGCGCTTCTTTCAGCAGGTCGCCGAAGCGGGCAAGCTGCGCCCGGCCTGGATGGGCCTCGACGCGGGTATAGTGCTGGGCGGCCGGCGCCTCGACCGCGTCCATCAGCATGTCTTCCGGCAGCGTCAGCACCACGGGGCCGGGACGGCCGGAGGTGGCGACGGCAAAGGCACGGGTGACGAATTCGGGAATGCGGCGCGCATCGTCGATCTCGCCGACCCATTTGGCAAATTCGGTGAAGGCGCGGCGGTATTCCACCTCCTGAAAGGCCTCGCGCTCGCGCGCATCGCGCTGGACCTGGCCGATGAAGAGGATCATCGGGATCGAATCCTGCATGGCGACATGCAGGCCGGCGGAGGCATTGGTGGCGCCCGGACCGCGGGTCACCATGCAGATGCCGGGCTCGCCGGTCAGCCGGCCCCAGCAATCGGCCATCATCGCGGCGCCGCCTTCCTGCCGGCAGACGAGCACCTCGATGCCGCTGTCATAGAGCGCGTCGAGAACAGCGAGATAGCTTTCGCCCGGAACGCAGGAGACGCGGCTTGCGCCGTTCGCTTTCAGCGCCTCGACGATCAATTGTCCGCCGGTCTTCATGGGGTCTGCCTTTCTTCCTGTCGCAGGTCGAGTTCCGAGAGAACATCGTCCGTATGTTCGCCAAGCCGCGGGCTTGGCCTGTCATAGCGCAGCGGCGTCCTGGAAAGCACGACGGGCGTGCGCACTCCAGGTATGACCGTTCCATCGGCAGCTTCAAGCTCGATTTTCAGGCCGCGTGCCTGAATCTGCGGATCTTCGAACATATCGCCGATGGAATTGATCGGTCCGGCCGGAACGCCATTGCGGCCGCAGGCGGCCAGAAGCTCCGCTTTCGTCCAGCCCGCCGTTGCGTCGATGAGGGTGGCGCGCAATTCGCCCCGATGCGCGACGCGCGCGCGATTGGTGGCATAGCGGACATCGTCGGCCAGTTCGGCAAGGCCGAGAAGGCTGCAGAAGCGGCGGAACTGGCCGTCATTGCCGACGGCCAGGATCAGGTGGCCGTCTTTGGTCGGCATGACTTCATAGGGGCTGATATTGGGATGGGCATTGCCGAGCCGCACGGGAGATTGGCCCGAGATCAGGTAGTTCATGTTCTGGTTGGCCATCACTGCCGACATCACGTCGAGCAGCGCCATGTCGACGAACTGGCCTTCGCCGGTCTTCATGACGTGGATCAGCGCCGCCTGGATGGCCGTGACGGCATAGATGCCGGTGAACAGATCGGCAATGGCGACGCCGGCCTTCATCGGCTCGCCATCGCTGGCGCCGGTCACCGACATGAAGCCGGACATGCCCTGCACGATGTAATCATAGCCGGCGAGATCGGCATAAGGACCGTCCTGGCCGAAGCCGGTGATGGAGCAATAGACCAGCCGGGGATTGATCGCTTTCAGGCTCTCGTAGTCGAGCCCGTATTTCGCCAGTCCGCCGCGCTTGAAGTTTTCGATGACGACATCGGCATCCCGCACCAGGTCGCGCACGATCTTCTGCCCTTCAGGCGTCGAGAAGTCGACCGCAACCGACCGCTTGCCCCGATTGGTGGCGTGGTAATAGGCGGCCGAGAGATTGTCGCCATCGGCGCCGGTCACGAAAGGCGGCCCCCAGCTGCGCGTATCATCGCCGCCTTCGGGGTTTTCGAGCTTGATCACATCGGCGCCGTAGTCGGCCAGCACCTGGCCCGCCCAGGGTCCAGCCAGGATCCGGGCCAGCTCGATCACACGAATGCCCTGGAGGGGCGGTTTCTGGGGGCTTTCGCTCTGCATGTCTCCTCGCCGGTCTCTTCTCGTCCGTTGCCGTGCCGCACCGTTTCATGACGGCAACTGACGCACCCTCACCCCCGCCTCCGCTTTGCTCGGCGACCCTCTCCCTGAGGGGAGAGAAAGACCCGTGGCGCCGCAGCTTTCCCTTCCACCCTCGGGGAGAAGGTGCTCAAAGGGCGGATGAGGGAAGCGACATCATTCGTCATCTCCATCCCCTCATAGCCCGCGCCGATCAATGCGGCACTTGAATTCTAGTCATGAGGTCATTCCGGCCATGGCGGGCGGCGCGGCGAGATGTGCAGCCGCCCAATCGGCAAATTCGGCCATGGCCTTTTCGCGGCCGATCTCCTTGAGCGTCTCGTGGCGCATTTCGGGATAGATGCGCCGGGTGACCCTGGTGAATCCGGCAGCCGCAAGGCGATGGGAGAGCCAGGCAATCGCCTTGGCGCCATCGGTGGCGGGATCTTCTCCGCCGCCGACGAGGTGGATGGGCATGTCCTTCTTCAGCCGGCTCAGGCCTTGCTGCTGACTGCCGCGAAAGGTGAGGTCGAAGACGTCGAGCCACATCGACACACTGATATCGAAGCCGCAGAGCGGATCGGCCTCATAGGCCTCCACTTCGGCGCGGTCGCGGCTCAGCCAGTCGGCCTGGCTCTTGAAATCGGGCATGGAGCGGCCCCAGGTCTCGAAGGTGAGCCGCGGCAGGATGGCGCTCGGCACATCCGAGCCTTTCAATGCCCGCTCGGTCTTCAGCACGGCCTGCGCTACGCGGCCCATGAAGCCGACGGCGAAGTTGGAATTCCAGATCGCAAGTGCCTGGACGCTGCGCGGGTGGCTGAGCGCCGTGTTGAGCGCAATCAGGCCGCCCATGGAATGGCCGAACAGCAGAACGGGAAGGCCGGGATTTTGCGCGGTCGCGTGATCGGTGACGGCCTTTACATCGGCGATCACCTTTTCCACGCCGCCCGTTTGTGCAAACCGTCCCTGCACCGCATCCGGTGCCGTGGTCAATCCATGGCCGCGATGGTCATGGGCATAGACCTCAAAGCCCCGATCCGCCATGAATTCTGCGAAGGCGCGATAGCGCCCGGAATGCTCGGCCAGGCCATGGCAGATCTGCAGGATGGCCCGCGGCGCGCCGGCTGCGGGCTGGTGGCGCAGCGCAAGGACGGCGCCGGTCGGGCTTGCCAGGCTGGCGGATGTCGTAAACATTGAAGGCTTCCTTCCCCTTGCGCATTGCTCCCGGCCCCTGTTTCGCCTAGATAGCGTCCAAACCCCAAGAGACGCCGGAGCGATTGTCCTTATGGCACGTCAATTCATCTATCACATGGCCGGGCTGAACAAGGCCTACGGCAACAAGAAGATCCTCGAGAACATCCACCTGTCCTTCTATCCGGATGCCAAGATCGGCATTCTCGGCCCGAACGGGGCCGGTAAGTCCACCGTCCTCAAGATCATGGCCGGTCTGGACAAGGAGTGGACGGGCGAGGCCTGGCTTGCCGATGGCGCGACACTCGGCTACCTGGCGCAGGAGCCGCAGCTCGATTCCTCCAAGACCGTCCTGGAAAATGTCATGGAAGGCGTTGCCGACAAGAAGGCCATTCTTGACCGGTACAACGAGCTGATGATGAACTATTCCGACGAGACGGCCGATGAGGGCGCCAAGCTCCAGGACGTCATCGACAGCCAGAACCTGTGGGATCTGGAGAGCCAGGTCGAAATGGCCATGGACGCGCTGCGCTGCCCGCCGGGCGACGCCAATGTCGACAATCTCTCCGGCGGTGAAAAGCGCCGCGTCGCGCTCTGCCAGCTCCTGCTGCGCCAGCCCGATCTGCTGCTCCTCGACGAGCCGACCAACCACCTGGATGCCGAAACCATCGCCTGGCTTGAAAAGCACCTGCGCGAATATCCGGGCGCCATCCTGATGGTGACCCACGACCGCTACTTCCTCGACAATGTCACGGGCTGGATCCTCGAGCTCGACCGTGGTCGCGGCATCCCGTACGAAGGCAATTATTCCGCCTATCTTCAGTCGAAGGCCAAGCGCATGGCGCAGGAAGACCGCGAAGAGGGCGCCCGCCAGAAGGCGCTTGCGCGCGAACAGGAATGGATCGCCTCCAGCCCCAAGGCGCGGCAGGCCAAGTCGAAGGCGCGTATCCGCGCTTATGACGAGCTGGTCAAGGCGGCGGAAGATCGCCGTCCCGGCGATGCGCAGATCATCATTCCCGTCGGCGAGCGGCTCGGCAATGTGGTGATCGATGCGGAGAATATCTCGAAGACCTATGGTGACCGCGTCCTGTTCGAAAACCTGTCCTTCAAGCTGCCGCCGGGCGGCATTGTCGGCGTGATCGGGCCGAACGGTGCGGGTAAGACCACGCTGTTCCGCATGATCACCGGCCAGGAACAGCCTGATAGCGGCTCGATCACCATCGGCGAAACCGTGCATCTCGGCTATGTCGACCAGAGCCGTGACGCACTTGCGGCCGACAAGAGCGTCTGGGAAGAAATCTCCGGCGGCAACGACATCATCAAGCTTGGCAAGCACGAGATGAATTCGCGCGCCTATTGCGGCGCCTTCAACTTCAAGGGCGGCGATCAGCAGCAGAAGGTCGGCACGCTGTCCGGCGGCCAGCGCAACCGCGTCCACCTTGCCAAGATGCTGAAGGCCGGCGGCAATGTCGTGCTGCTCGACGAACCGACCAACGACCTCGATACCGAGACGCTGGGCGCGCTTGAAGATGCGCTGGAGAATTTTGCCGGCTGCGCCGTCATCATCAGCCATGATCGCATGTTCCTCGACCGTCTGGCCACGCATATCCTGGCTTTCGAAGGCGATAGCCATGTGGAATGGTTCGAAGGCAATTTCGAGGACTACGAGGCCGACAAGATCCGCCGCCTTGGCGCCGATTCGGTCAACCCGAAGCGGGTGACCTACAAGCGCCTGACCCGCTGACAACAATCGCGACGGCGATCTCCGCCGGGATCGCCGATCTTGAGATTTGAAAACGCCCGGACCTCGCAGCGCGCGCACAGGTCCGGGCGTTTTCGTTCGGACCAGGCATTGGCAGAAGCGCGGTCCGGTAAAAGCGCTTGCAGTCGGTCCCGCTGTTATATAAAGATATCTTTATATCTTGATCGTAGTGGGATGCATGATGGCTCTGGGCCTCGACAGACTGGTGGATGTGCTGAAGACAGCGGGTGAGCCCACCCGGTTTCGTCTTTTGGCGCTGCTGTCGGCGGGCGATCTGACGGTCAGCGACCTGACGGAGATCCTCGGTCAGTCGCAGCCGCGCATCTCCCGCCATTTGAAGCTCCTCTCGGAAGAGGGGCTGATCGAGCGCTATCAGGAAGGGGCCTGGGCTTATTTCCGGCTGAAGCAGGATGGCGACGTCTCGCCGCTCGCCCGTCTTCTGCTCGAGGCTGCAGGCCCGCAGGATCCGGTGCTGATGCGCGACGGCGAGCGCCTGGCGGAAGTCAAACGGGTGCGGGCGGAGCGGGCCCAGGCCTATTTCAGCCGCAATGCCGCCGAATGGGACGAGCTGCGCCGCCTCCACGTCAGCGACCAGGCGGTGGAGACCGCGCTCCTGTCGCTGATCGGGCCGGAGCCGGTCGATTCTCTGCTGGACCTCGGCACCGGTACAGGCCTCATCCTGCAAATGCTGCAGCATGCCTATCGCCGCGCCGTCGGTATCGATGCGAGCCGTGACATGCTGGCGGTGGCCCGCGCCAACCTCGACCGGGCTGGCATCATGAAGGCTTCCGTACGGCAGGGCGATATCTTCAATCTGCCCATCGAGGCTGGCGATTTCGATCTCGTGATCCTTCACCAGGTCCTGCATTTCCTCGATCAGCCGGATCGTGCGATTGCCGAGGCGGCCAAGGTCGTGCGTCCGGACGGGCGCCTGATCATCGTCGATCTTGCGCCGCACCTTTTCGATTATCTGCGCGAGGAGCATGCCCATTTGCGGCTTGGCTTTTCGCATCCGGTGATCAGCGAATGGCTGGAAAAGCTCGGCCTGACGGTGGAGCGCATTCTGGATCTGCAGCCGGATGGCACGGCAGACGGTCCGGCCCTGACAGTGACCATCTGGCTTGCCCGCGCGGCGGCCTCACCGGCCGCTCCCGGGAGGGCGGCTCCGCGGACACAACTTCTATCGGATGCAACCTCATGACCTCAGCCACCAAGGACCGCTTTCGCATCTCCTTCGAATTCTTCCCACCCAAATCGGCGGAAATGGAAGGCCAGCTGTGGGAAACAGCGCAGGAACTGAAGCGCTACAATCCGGATTTCGTTTCCGTGACCTATGGTGCCGGCGGCACCACCAAGGCGCCGACCTTCTCAGCCGTTCAGCACATGATCGAGACGGTGGGGCTCACCACCGCCTCGCACCTCACCTGCGTGGATGCCGACAGGGCCGAGACGCACCAGGTGCTGGATGATCTGAAAAACCTCGGCGTGCGCCGCATCGTGGCGCTGCGCGGCGATCCCTCCAGTGGCATCGGCACGGCATACCGGCCGCATCCGGAGGGCTATGCCAATGCCGCCGAACTGGTGGCTGCGCTGAAGAAGGAGGGCGACCTCGACATTTCCGTTTCCGCCTACCCGGAAAAGCACCCCGAGAGCCCCGACGTTTCCGCGGACATCGAAATGCTGAAGCGGAAGGCGGACAATGGCGCCGATCGCGCGCTGACCCAGTTCTTCTTCGACAACGACGTCTTCGAGCGCTATCTCGAAGCCGTGCGCAAGGCCGGCATTTCCATTCCCGTCATTCCAGGCATCATGCCGATCCAGAACCTGACCCAGCTCAAGCGCTTTGCCAGCCGTTGCGGCTCGACCGTTCCGGCCTTCCTGGACGATCGTTTCGCCGGCTTTGACGACAATCCCGCCGATCGCGCCAAGATTGCGGCGGAGGTGGCGGCGGAGCAGATCGAGGATCTGATCGGCCGGGGGCTGCACGAATTCCACTTCTACACGATGAACCGGGCGCCGCTCGTGGCAAGCGTTTTGCAGACGCTCGGACGCCAGCCGAGCGATGACAGCCGGGCCGGAGCGGCAGCCTGACACGTAACGCATGATACGCGACGGCCTGTCTCCGAAGACGGACGCGTAGGGCCTGACGGAGGGGGCGATGCGGCGTCCGGCTGCAGGCATCAAAGCCGGCAAAAACTGGAAGCGACGAGATTTGCTCAGCCTTCAGCGGCCCCGATCGTCGCAACGATCCGGGCCGCTGATCAGCAGAGGGCCGTTGGATCCGTTCCGGATCCCTGCACGACCTGTTTTCACTATTCATGACTGTTCATGACTGCGCATGGCGGGAAGCCTGCAATCCGGCGCAATGGCCGCGAAAGCTTCCAAAGGTGGCGTGCGTCTTCTCTGGAAGGGGTGCAACGCCACCCTAGCGTCTACGCCAGGCCAGGTCTTGAAAACGTGGCCTCGGCGTCTCTCTCAGGCTCAGACAAAGAGCATTGAAGCGACAAAAACAAACGCTGCACTGAAGAGGAGGAGATTGAAGGAATAAGTGCGTCCCATGTCCGTCTCCTTGCGTTAACGCTCAAAACTTAATGGCAGAAGACGGGCTTTGAAAAGCGAATAATGTGCTGCAGTGCCGTAAGGCTTGTGGACGACAGACTAGCATAAAGGGTTTAAGTCGCTGAAGATTCTACATTAAAGTGTTGATGAACGTGCCTAACAAAGGGTGAAAAAAACCGCCCGAGCTGTTACAGGGCGTCACACTTCGTGAAGTTTTCGGCCAGCCATCGAACTTTTGTTGCAGTGCGGTATCCCTCGCCGCCGAGAATCGTGCCGCTGAACTGCGGATGTGGCGGGAAGGGCGAACCGGATCGAACGAGGGGAGGCGGATGCAACAGACCTCTGCACCCGCCCTTTCCATCCTGTCTCAGAGCGCGTTCAACAGCGCGGCGGTCGGCCAACCATCCGCCGGCAGCCCCAGGCGCTTTTGTTCGCGCTGGACCGCCCGGCGCGTGCCCGAACCAAGAATGCCGTCGATTTCGCCGACATCGTGATCCTTGGCGTCGAGCTTGGCCTGAAGAGCCTTCATCTCGTCGATCGTCAGACCCTGTTCCGGATTGCCCTTCTGATAGGGCGGGGCCCCGGAAAGCCGGGTCGCGAAATAGGCGGCCGAGGTCGTGTAGATGAAGGACTTGTTCCATTCGAGATAGATGGCGAAATTCGGATAGGTCAAGAAGGCCGGCCCCTTACGGCCCTGGGGCAGGATAAGGGCTGCCGGCAGCTCGGAAAATTCCGTCTTGCCGTCGCGCGGCTTCACGCCGAGCTTGAACCACTCGCCTGCCGGCACCTCATTGCCGAGACCGGATTTTTCCCAAGGCAATTCCTCCGGCAGTTCGACTTCCTGAATCCAGGGCTCGCCGGCGCGAAAGCCGAGGCTCTTGATGAAGGAGGCGGCGGTCAGAATGGCGTCCGGCGCGCTGGTCTTGACATTGACGTGACCGTCGCCATCGCCATCGACGCCATGGGCGATGATGTCCTTGGGAAGCATCTGCACCTGGCCGATCTCGCCGGCCCAGGCGCCGGTATTGCTCTGCGGATCGAGGTCGCCATGCTGGACCATCTGGATGAGGGCGATCAGCTGCGGCCGGAAGAGTTCCGGACGGCGGCAGTCATGGGCGAGAGTGACGAGCGCGTTGCGGGTGTTGAAATCGCCCTGCACGGCGCCGAAATCGGTCTCCATCGCCCAGAAAGCGGCGATCACGCCCGGCGCGACGCCGTAATCCTCTTGGGCCTTCGCGAATGTGCTCGACAGGTCCTGCAATTTCTTGCGGCCGATATCGAGGCGGGCCTGGCTGACGGTCCGCTGTGAAAACTCGAGGAAGGTCTGGCGGAACACGCCCTGCGCCCTATCCCGCGACAGCACCTTCTCATCGATCCGCGCTCCGGCAAGCGCCTTGTCGGCAGCATCGGCCGGGATGCCCTGCGCCGTCGCCTCCGCCTTGACGCCCTCCAGGAAGGCGGACAGGTCGCCGCCACAGGCGGCCGTCGAGGGCGCTGCCGTCTGGGCGAGAGCCGGAGACAGAGCTGCGGCCGTCATGGCCAAGGCGAGCGAAGCGGATCGGAAATAGGAAGATGTCATACGGTGTCCTCGCGTCAATGTGTGGTCTGCTCTCCGCAAGCTTTGTGACGGAAGAGAGGCAAATGCGAACTTCGATGATAAGCTGGCCCTTATCTGGCAGTCGGGCGGTCAAAATCAGGATTTGCCGGCTCGGCCGAGCCAATCCTCCCAATGCCTGGCAGTGCCGTTGAAGACATTGATATCCGTGTCGCCGCCGATTCCCGGAATAACGCCTGTCGACGTATATTGCCAGAAGGACCAGTCACGGCCGGGATAGATCTCTTCCGGATGGGCGGCGACGGAGCGGACCCAGAAGGGGTAGTTGCGGAAATGGCCGACCAGATTTTCCCGATGGAAATCGACGGAGGTGTAGATGATCGGTCGCTTGCCGTAATGGGCCTCGATGCGGGACAGGAAGCGCGCCATGACCGCGCGAACGGCTGCGGGCTCCGGCCTTGTCTTGCAGGTCGGCGAGCCGGGATTCCATTCCACGTCGAGAACGGGCGGCATGGTGAGTGCGCTTTTCGGCACATTGGCTGTGAACCAGTCCGCCTGCTCATCCGGGCCGGTGCAGAAATAGTAGAAATGGAAGGGGGCATGGGCGAGGCCGGCGGTAGCAGCGCCGCGCCAGTTTCGTTGGAAGGCGGCATCCACCCGGTCGCCGCCTTCGGTCGCCTTGATGAAGACGAAATCCACGCCCGCATTCCTGACCTTGGCCCAGTCCACATCGCCGTTCCATTTGGACACGTCAATGCCGTGAATCGGGTGACGGCCGGGATGCCGGTGACCGAAATCCTGCGGGTCCTTGTCCTTGAAGCGCTGTTTCGGCGCTGAGAGCCCGGCGGTGAGCGCCTCCGGTCCGGTCGAGGTGCAGCCCGACAGGGCGGCCGCCATGATAAGGAGTGAGATGATGAAGTGCATGCGTCCCCTGCAAGCCCGCTGGCAAAGCCTCATCAGGATCTTCGCGCGCCGGTGGTCTGTGTTTTTTTGTCCTGGCGGCCTTCGACATCCAGATCTGGTTCTCGAGCGTGCGGCAGAAGAGAATCAGATGTGGAATTTCAGCCATTAGGAATGTGGCAATGCGCGCCACGGTGCAGCCAATGGCGGCAAATGTCAAAACTGTTGCGGCATCAGGAGTAAAGTGCCCCTCACTTTCGCGCGTTCGGCTGCAGGGGAAGCGCCTTGTGGCCCTCAGGCCGGTGCTCTTCGCCGAAGGATGGCGTGCCAGGCATAGCCGCGATAAAGCGGGGCAAAGTGGAGATCCTCATCGGCTTCGAGGCGCTGGCGCTCCAAAGCCTCTGCAAGCCCTGCCCGCGGAGTGACATGGAAGCGCGCCAACCAGCTGCGCAAGCCTGTCCTGAACCAGAGCGGCAAGTGTTCCTGCTGGCCGAAATCGACGATATGCAGCGATCCGCCGGGCTTGACGGAGAAGAGTGCCGCGCGCAAGGCGCCCTCCCAGTCGGGGATCATCGAGAGCGCGTAGGAGACCATCACCCGGTCGAACCCGTCCATGCCGAAGATCGCGGGGGTGAAGCTCGTGGCATCCGCGACGCTCAGCACCGGCTGAACCGCCTTGCCGCGAAAATTGGCGCGGGTGGTGGCCAGCATTTGTGCCGAAATATCGAGCCCATAGAGCCGCGCGGTCGGATAGAGCCGGTGCGCCAGCATGAGATTGCGCCCGGTGCCGCAGCCGATCTCCAGCAGCGACCCGTTTTTCGGTACCTGCAGCTCGCTGATCGCGCGGTCGCGACCGAGAAGGTAATATTTGCGGGTCAGGTCATAGATATGCCGCTGATAGCGATACATCCGGTCCATCCGGGCCGCATGATCGGCATCCATGGCGTGACGATCATTTGCCACGGCCTCAGGCCTTCTTCACGTAGATGTGGAAGCCGCCGTAAATGGCAGAGCGGTCCTGCAGGTTCAGCTCCGCGGAACGGTCTGCCAGATAGGTCCACTGGTCGCGGATCGCCGGCGAGATCCGCCCCTCGATAATGCTGCGCTCTGCCGCCGTGCGGAAGATCACGCGCGCCGCGCCGCCGGCCGTGCGGGTCATCTCCGCCCAGAGCGCATTCAGCTGGTCGTCGTTCATCCAGTCCTGCGCGTCGAGCAGCACGAAGCGATCGACCGAGCCTGCCGCCTTCTGCGCCAGACGTTCGGTGAAGGTGGCGTGATGCACGGTGACGCGGGCGGCATTGTCGCGAATGCTGCGATAGTGCTCCGGCTTGAGATAGGTGGGCAGCGCGCCCTCATGCGGCCTGGGATAGCGGCGAACAAAGGCCTGCCATGCGAAATAATTGTCGCGCAGCGGGAAATGGCAGGCCAGCTTTTCCAGGCGCTGGCGCAAGACCGGAGCGATGGCGCCTTCCGGTGCGAGACTCGCCAGTTCATCATATTGCTGCGGCGGAATGCCAAGCCCGAATAACGAGCTCTTCTTGCCCGTCATCCAGCGGATGAAGGGCTTGTCGAACAGCGGCGCAACCCGATCGTCGAAAAACTGCCGCTGGTCGCGAAGCGAGCGTGCATGCGCGATCTCCGTCAGATCGACCCCGTGCAGGCGGGCCAGGATATGGCCGGCGAGAATGAAGCGGCCCAACAGGCCGGTGCGGTAGATATTGCGATCGAAGACCGCGATGCGGCGGCGCCCGCTCAGGCCGCGCCTGCTCCAGTAGGCGCGGGTGGCGCTGTCGAGCTGCGGCGCGATGAACCGGTCGAAGGCCTGGCCGTTGCCCGCTCCGGTGCCGCCCTGCGCTCCCAGCATGCGCACCACATCCGCATGGGCGGGCAGATTTGCGAAGGCGGCAAGCTTCAGGCGGTTCAGCGCGATATGGTGCGGGTTGAGGTCAACGACGTCGATCGCGGCCGGGTGGCGCGACAGATAAGCGAGCATGTTGCAGCCGCCGGAGCCGATCGTCACGATCCTGTGGCCCTCCGCCAGTTCCATGCCGGCCATGTCGACATCGGGATCCTCCCAGATCTGCGGATAGACCAGGCCCGAAAACAGGAGGCCGAAGAGCCGTTCCGACAATCCGCTCCGGGACAGAGCCTTGTGCTGCAAGAGGGCCGTTTTCAGTTTTCCGTTCTTCAGAAAACTGGCTTCCGGTGCAATATCCGCCATGACCGCTTCCCCACCTCGTGACGAGTTTCGGAAGGCTCTAATCTCGGCGTGTTGCAGTTTAATGACGCGGACCTGTGGGATTGCGAGGCTGCAACGGTGAGGATGCTTTCCTCGCCGGGCGAAACCTGCTTCGATGAACTTGATCCTTGTCTCGGCCGGAGCGGTCCATGCGTCTATTGCAGCGAATAGCCAAATATTTCTTCTTATTGCTTGTCTGCCTTGTCCTTGTCGCGATCGGCGTGATTTCGTTTGCACCGCCCGCCATATTGCGGGTTGGCAGCGGCTATGCGGCGAAGATCGTCTGCTCCAACGTCTTCATCGCCGGGCGCGATGCCGCTGCCGTGCTGCGCCTCGATGTGCAGGCGCCCGGAAATCCGTTTCTGCAGCTGATGACTGTCTCGGTCGACCGGCAGGAGGGGCGCGTCACCGCCGGGCTCTGGGGCAGCCTGAGGCCGACGGCAACTGCGGTCTTTCGCCCTGGCCTCGGTTGCGCCGTGCTGCCGGAGGGCGAGACGGTCATTGCAGACGCGCCGCGTCCGGTGGCCGATGCCGCCGCGGCTCCCGCGCCGCGCGCCGATCTTGCCTGGCCGGAAGGGCAGGCGGTGCAGGCCGATCCGGGCATGGCTGCCCTGTTGGCGCAGGATGGGCTTGTCGGGCCGGATCTGCGCGCGGCGCTGATCGTTCACGACGGCCGCATCCTGGCGGAGCGCTATGGGGAGGGGTTTGACGCATCCGTCCCACTGCTCGGCTGGTCGATGACCAAGACAGTGAATGCCGCGCTGATCGGACGGATGATCGCGCAGGGCAAGATGGCGCTGACCGACCGCGCCCTGCTGCCGCAATGGGCCGGTGACGCACGCGCCGCCATCACGCTTGCGGATCTGATGGCCATGCAGAGCGGGCTCGCCTTCAACGAGAATTACGGCACGGTGGCCGATGTGACGCGCATGCTGTTTCTGGAGCCGGACATGGCGGGGTTTGCCGCGCGCCAACCGCTTGCGGCACCGCCCGGCACCGCCTTCGATTATTCCACCGGAACGGCCGTTCTCCTGTCGCGCATCTGGATGAACCGCATTGGGGACCGCCGCGCTGCGCTCGCCTTTCCGCAGGCGGCGCTGTTCGGTCCGCTGGAGATGACCAGTGCCATTCTGGAGGCCGATGCCTCGGGCACTTTCGTTGGCGGCTCCTACCTCTATGCGACGGCGCGCGACTGGGCGCGGTTCGGGCTCTTTCTGGCGCAGGATGGCATCTGGAACGGGCAACGCCTGTTGCCGCCGGGCTTCGTAAAGGCCATGGCGGAGCCGACGGCCGCGTCCGGCCGCCGCTATTCGCATCTGCAGACCTGGATCCCCCGGCGCGGCCCGGGCAGCGCGATGCCGGCCGATGGCTTCGTGCTGCAGGGCCACGACGGGCAGACCATTACGGTCGTTCCCTCGCGCCGCCTGGTGGTGGTGAGGCTCGGGCTGACCCCTTCCTCGCTTGGCTGGCAGGGCAATGGACTGGCGGAAGCCGTTCTGGCGGCTCTACCGGCTGAAGGAGCGCGGGCTGAGGGAGATCCGGCTGAGGCACTGCCGGCTGAAGGAGCGCCGGCTGGAGCAATGCCGGCCAATGGAGGCTGATGACGTGCTGACGGGGAGACACGGCGGCAAGCGATCGCTGCCGTCTGGCCCGGCCGGCTGAACGCCGAATATTGAGGAGCGCGCGGAAACCAAGGCGCACGCCGCGCGCAAGAGGCTGCAGAGGCCGCTTCTGCCGGCCTGATCTGCCTGTGGGTCTTGCGGCTGCAGGACCCGGAGGTGCGGGCGCAGAGCGGATCGGGGAGCTGTGGTTCCGGCCGGCTTACTGAAGCACGTTCAGCATGTTCTTGCGCTTGGCATCGTAATAATAGCCGCGGGCATAGAGACGGATTGCGTGGTCGGGATCGTTATCGGCCACAAGCCAGGCGCCACGCAGATATTTGATGGCATATTTCAGATTGGTTTCGGCATCGAGAAGGCCGGAGGGGTCGCCGTCATAGCCCATGGATTTGGCGGTGGCGAACTTGATCTGCATGAGACCCCAGAAGCCCTGCTTGTTATAGGCCTTGGGATTGTACTTGCTCTCGCGGTGCACGACGCGATGGACCAGCGATTCCGGAACGCCGTAGAGGCCGGCATAGCGATGAATGAGCTTGCTGAGCGCCGTCGGGCTCGCATCGGCCGTCTGCGGCAGCGGGGCGCCAGGTGCCGGCGGGAAAAAATCGCCCGCCATGCCGCTGCCGGATTGGCGCTGCGCCGCATAGGCGACCATCGAGGAGGGGCCGGCCGTCTCGATGCGTGGGCGCGGGGTCGGGATTGCGGCGAAGGGCCCGGTGACAGCATCCGGCAGAGCCGGCTGGGCGGCGGCGGCGACGACGCTTGGCGCCGTCAGCGAGGCGGCGGCATCCACCGGCCGTTCGATCGTCTGGCGCGACGTCGCCATGGTGATGGCGGTCAGGCCTGCCTGCTTGTTCACCGAAGTCGGTGCCACGGCCAGTGCCGGAACAGCGACCGGCTGGACATTCTGGTCGAGCGAGACGGCAGCCGTCTCCGCCGCGCGCTGCATGGGATCGGCCGAATGCGAGACGAACGTCACGCGCCCGACCTTGGAAGCGGCATGGGCGGGAAGCGTGGCGGAAGACTGGCCGGTCTGGAGCGCGGTCTGAACGGCAGCCTGGCCGCCCGTCTGACCGGCGGCCGGGTTGATGGCCTGATCGGCGGCCTGCAGGGCAGGGGCGGCATTGGTGCCGCCGACGGTACCGGCAAGGACGCGTCCCGATTTCGCTACCGTCTTGGAATCGATGGTGCTGGAACCGGCTGTCTTCTGATCGACTGTCTTTGCATCGACTGTCTGGGACCCGGCGGCGGCAAGGGTGGTTCCGGTCTCGCTGCCGGCCGGCGCGGTGGTCGCGGCCATATCGGCGGAAGCCGGCGTCTTCTCATTGGATGACGTTTGAACGCTGGAGCAGCCTGTCACGGCGCCGCAAATGGCAACTGCTGCAAGGGCCTTGCAGCCGATGATTCGGGTTATCGCCATCGTCTCACTTTCATGAAGATGAATGTATTCAGCCCACCGGTATCCGACCGTTAATCAATCCCATTAACGCATCACGCGTCTGTCATCAAGACGCTGCACGTCATGCAGCGATTCGACGATAGCCGGCCGTCACGGCGCGGCTGGCGATAAATCGCCTGCGGGGCTTGCGCGAAGCCGGGTTTTGCTGGCGCGTGAGGCGAATCTTGCGGGCGGCGGGCTCAGCGATCAAAAGTTGCACGATCGGTGCCACCAGGGCTGCCGCGGCAAAGGCCTGGGCGGTGACGAGCAGCGAATCAGGCATGGGGCCGAAGGAGGCCGACATCTGAAAGAAAATGCCGGCCAGTGCCAGGATCAGGCCCGGCCGCACCGCGCTGGCAAGCGCCCGGGCAGTGAGCCGCGCCACACCCTGGGCGGGCAGGTTGTCGTTATCGGCCAGGCGGAAGACCTGTCGCCTGTGGCGCGAGCGCAGCACATAGATGGCGATCACGAAGAGGCCCAGCCAGGCGAGCGACCATTCCATGGCCGGCGCCAGATCATGGATGCCGAAATAGAGGCCGAAGGCGAGAAGTCCGGAGACCAGATAGCCGAGCACGATCGGCAGGATCAGCAATGCCGCGTGACGCCGCCCCTTGGTGAGGCCGTAGTCACGCAACAATGTGCCGGATGCGGAAGGCAGCAGCAGAACGAGCACGGAGGTGGCGGCAAACGCCAGCAGGATGCCAATGCTCATCTACTCCTCCCAGAGCCGGCGGATAATCTTGATCCGCCCTTCATGCGCGTCTTGCCGGACGCTTCCAAGGCTATCTCAGGCCTTGCGCCAGGGCTGGCCGATGAAGTCCATGACCTCGCCGAACCAGGGCGCCGACAAATCGAAATGCTTGCCGCCCTTGATACGCGGGAATTCGATCGTGCGCAATTTCCCATTGTGGCCCTCGTCATGTCCGGTCACTCCGGAGACGCCGTTCAGCGCGCTTTCCACAGCAAGATCGACCATGCTCTGGATCAGGCGGAGATCGTCGCCATTGGCGGGCGCGGAGCGGGCATAATAGCCCGACTTCTGAACCATTGAACGTTCTGCGCCGAGAAGAGTTGCAAAATGCTGCTGGAACCAGGACCCGACATTGACCGTATCGATCTTCACATGGCCGAAGGCGTCGCGCTTGACGGCTTCGCCGGCCGCTTCCCGCTCTGCCACGATCGCGTCCAGCCCGGCGCCCTCGGATACGAACAGGGTGACGAAACCACAGCTGTCCATGATGGCGCGCAGGCGCTCGGCCTCGCCATGCAGATCGAAGACCATCTCGGGCAGGTAAAGCCCGTCGATATTCTTCATCTGCGTGTTCATCATCAGGCCTTCGACATATTCATTATAGCGCGTGTCCTGGATATAGGCGCGCGCCGTGGCAGCCGTCAGCCAGCCGCAATGGCGCCCCATCACCTCATGGATGACGAGGGTGCGCGGGGCCGCGCTCTGCTCATTGCTGACATGATCGAAGAAATGCGCGCCGACTTCCGCCGCGGTCCAGGCGCCGAGCGTCTGGCGGATCGGCACCACGTCATTGTCAACCGTCTTCGGCAGTCCGACAACGGTCAGCTCATAGCCGTTCGACGCCAGATAGGCAGCAAGATCGGCGGCCGTGGTATTGGTGTCGTCTCCGCCGATCGTGTGCAGGATCGTGATGCCATCGGCGGCGAGCCGATCCGCGGCCACCTTCAGCGGGTTCTCGCCCTCCTTGACCAGCCCGCGCTTCACGCAGTCCGCGACATTGGTGAGCTTCACGCGGCTGTTGCCGATCGGCGATCCGCCATAGCGGTGCAGGAGGTGGGCCCTTTCGCGCATCTCGCGGGTGATCTCGATCCGGTCCCCGAGAAGCAGACCCTGATAGCCGGAGCGGTAGGCGACCAGTTCCAGCTCCGGTGCCACATCGCTATAGCGCTCGATCAGGCCGCCAACCGCAGACGACAGACAAGGCGCGAGCCCTCCCGCTGTCAGCATACCCACTTTCCGTCCGGCCATCGATCCTCCTTGCGCGCGCATCGCGCCATCCACTGAAACCGGCAAATGGATGCGACAGGACGCCGCGGCTGTAAAGTGAATTTCTCAAGAAAATCCGTTATTTCGGCCAGGTTCCGGAACCTTGGCGCTTTCAATCGGTTCAAATTCAGCAACAGGCCTTGCCGTCGGCGCCGGCAGCGATTTGCGATCGTGTTGCGGATCAGCCTTGCGGTTTGGCAGCGTCAGGTGTGCGGCACTTCAAGTGCGGCACGGAGCCGAAGAGATTTAAGGGTTGCTCGCCACTTTCT
This sequence comes from Rhizobium sp. SSA_523, assembly GCF_030435705.1. Classification (NCBI taxonomy): domain Bacteria; kingdom Pseudomonadati; phylum Pseudomonadota; class Alphaproteobacteria; order Hyphomicrobiales; family Rhizobiaceae; genus Affinirhizobium; species Affinirhizobium gouqiense. Next base: position 1,454,947 of record NZ_CP129382.1, on the reverse strand, counting down.
TCCTCCACGCTCCCTGCGCGGCGGCTGCGGCAGATTGACCCTTCAGGCATCCGGAGGCGCCTGAGCCGCGTAAAAGTGACGAAAGATTAATGATGCCCGGCCAGCTGCGGCTTGCCAAGGGGCCATGAATTTGATCAGGTGCAGCATGATCATCGATTTCGCTTGTCTTCAGTTGAGTTCGTTATGGGAGCGGCTGCTCGGCAGCGTCGGCGATGCGGCCAATAATGCCCTCGCGCGGGTTGTCGAGGCGATTCGCACCCTGTTCGAGGGCGACCCGGAAACACGCCGTCAGGTCTCCTTCTCGGTCGCCATCATTGCGCTCTCGGCCAAAATGGCCAAGGCCGATGGTGCCGTGGTGGAATCGGAGGTCGATGCCTTCCGGCAGATCTTCGATTTTCCCGAGGAAGAAGCGAAGAACGTGGCCCGTCTCTACAACCTGGCCCGTCAGGATGTCGCCGGTTACGAGGCCTATGCCGAAAAGCTCTCGGGCCTTTGCGGCTCGGGCGAACAGAATTGTCCCATGCTGGAAAGCGTGATCGACGGCCTGTTCCACATCGCCAAGGCCGATGGCCTGGTGCATGAAAAGGAGCTGGCCTTCCTGCTGCGCATTGCCGAGATCTTCCATATCGACGAGGTCAATTTCCGCCGTATCATGGCGCGCCATGTGCATATGGACGGCATCGATCCCTATCTCGTGCTGGGCGTATCACCCTCGGATGATTTCTCGGAAATTCGCCGGCGCTATCGCCGGCTGGTGGCGGAGCACCATCCCGACAAGCTGATTGCCCGGGGCGTGCCCGAAGCCCTGCATGCAGCGGCCAATGAACGCATGGCGGCGCTGAATGCCGCCTATGCGGCGATCGCCAAGGAACGCAAGGCCGCATGAAGCTCATCCCGGATTTTGGCCAGGCGCGGGTCGATCCCTCGCCGAACCATGGCGAACGCGTTGGCTGCGCGGCGCCGGACATGATCATCCTTCACTATACGGGCATGGCCGACGATACCAAGGCACTGTCCTGGCTGAAGAACATCGAGAGTGAAGTCTCCTCCCATTATTTTGTCTGGCCCGATGGCCGTGTGGTGCAGATGGTGCCGGAAGAGCGGCGTGCCTGGCATGCGGGGAAATCCGTCTGGGCGGGCGAGACCGATATCAATTCGCATTCGATCGGAATCGAGATCGCCAATGCCGGTCACCCGGGCGGCCTGCCGGATTTCCCGCCGGAGCAGATCGAGGCGGTAATCGCCCTGTGCCGCGACTGCGCCGAGCGCTGGCGCATTGCGCCGGAACGGGTGCTTGGCCATTCGGATGTGGCGCCGCGGCGCAAGGTCGATCCGGGCGAGCGCTTTCCCTGGGCAAGACTCTCTGCCGCGGGTGTCGGGCATTATGTCGAGCCCGCGCCGATCCGCAGCGGCCGCTATTTCCAGCGCGGCGAAGCCGGACAGCCGATCGAGGCGCTGCAGGGCATGTTGGCGCTTTATGGCTACGGGCTGGATATTACCGGCAGTTTCTGTGACCGCACCGAGGCGGTTGTGGAGGCCTTTCAACGTCATTTCCGGCCGGAGCGGGTGGACGGCATAGCGGACATCTCGACCATCGACACGCTGCATCGCCTGCTCGCCGCCCTGCCGCGCTTCCAGGGCACGGACGAGGCGTGAGGCGGCTTTGCCCGCCGATCCTCACGCAGAGCGCGCGGGGCAGAGGCAGGTGCCAAAGGGTGGCGCATGGGATCGGACATATCGCAACGGGTGAGGGTGCTTTGCCATGGCCGCGGATTTCAGGTTCATTGTCATAGGATGCGGCATGATGGGCGCTGCCGCCGCAAGGCATCTGTCGACGACGGAGGAGGGCGTGGCGCTGATCGGCCCGAACGAGCCGGCCGACAGCAGAACCCACGAGGGCGTCTTCGCCAGTCATTACGACGAGGGACGAATCACCCGCACGATCGATCCCGATCCGGTCTGGGCGGCGCTCGCCAACCGCTCCATTGCGCGCTATGGCGAGATCGAGGCGCGGAGCGGCATCCGCTTCTATCATGATGTCGGCTGCCTGATGGTGGCCCCGTCGCGCAGCACCGGCCACCGCTATGTCGACAATATCTGCAAGGCCGCCGATCGCCTCGGCGTTGAAGCGCAGGTGATGCCGGAAGAGGCGCTCTCCTCCCGCTTCCCCTATTTCGGCTTCGAACCGGATTGCGAAGGCGTGTTCGAGGCCAGCCAGGCCGGCCACATCAATCCGCGGGCACTTGTTGCGGCGCAGGCGAAAATTGCCCGCGACCAGGGTGTCCGGCGCATCGAGGAGACCGTTGAGAGCGTGCGCGACGAGGATGGCCTTGCTCTCGTCAGAACGGTGGAAGGCCGGACCTATACCGCGGAGAAGGCGCTGCTGGCGGCGGGCGGATTCTCGGTTGCCCGATCGCTTCTGCCGGAACCGCTGCAGATGACGGTCTACGGCCGCACGATTACCTTCTTCGAGGTTCTGCCGGACGAGGCCGAGCGCCATGCCGGCATGCCCTCGCTGATTTACGAGCCGCGCGATCCCAGGCGCCACATTTATATGCTGCCGCCTCTGCGCTATCCGGATGGCCGGCTCTACCTCAAGATCGGCGGCGATCCCGATGATGTCATTCTCGACGAGGATCGCAAGATGCGGCAATGGTTCCGCGATGGGGGGAGGGCCGAGGTCCGCGACCATCATGTGCAGATCATGGAGAGCCTCGTCCCGTGGATCGATCGCCGGCGGGTCTCCATAGGCGCCTGTGTCGTTGCCAAGACGCCGACCGGTTATCCCATCATCTCCTATACGTCCTCGCCCCGGATCGCGGTTTTGACCGGCGGCTGCGGCACCGCCGCCAAGAGCTCGGACGAGATCGGGCGCCTGGGCGCTCTCCTGCTGCGCGATGGCCGGCTGCAGGACGAGGGGGAGGCGCATCGCTTTTCCGCCCGGTTCGGCTGAATCCGTCAGGCGCACCACTGGCCTTCGCTGCGCAAACCGGTTAAGGAGCCGATGCCAGTTGGCCGGGCAGCCGCGCTTTACCAATGCCGAAAGGCGGTAGGGTGAGGAAAGTCCGGGCTCCACGGAAATACGGTGCCGGATAACGTCCGGCGGGGGCGACCCCAGGGATAGTGCCACAGAAAGGATACCGCCCCGCCTTCTTGCCTGCTCGATAACGAGCCGGAAAGGTGGCGGGGTAAGGGTGAAAGGGTGGGGTAAGAGCCCACCGCGGGCCTGGCAACAGGAACGGCATGGTAAACCCCACCGGGAGCAAGACCGAATAGGGATGACGCGGGTGTCGCTTGCGGCGCTACAGCCTGTTTCCGGGCCAGTCATCCGGGTGGGTTGCGAGAGGCAATGTGCAAACATTGTCCCAGATGAATGGCTGCCACGTTCCGGCCTTTGCGTCGGGGCCATACAGAACCCGGCTTACAGGCCAACTGGCGATTTCCCCTCCTTCGAAGCCCGGCAAGATCTGCGTTCTGCTGATGATCGGCGCGTCCGGGTCTTCCGCCTTCGCGCCTGCCGCGATCACCGCAGGGCCATCGAACACCTGCGCGCGACCTGCGGTTGGTGATGCAACCACTGGGTGGTTTCGCCCGCCTGGCGGCGGCGTCCGGTTTTGCCCTAGGTTCAGCGAGAATTATGGTGTGCCTACCCGCCGGGCGTGTGTCCAGGCGCTGCCATGGGCCGGGTTCTCACACAAATGTGTAACCGATTCCAGCCAGTTAGCCGCTGCGGCTGAAGGTTCGGGCCACCGCCGCCATCGTCTATCAGCAAATGCTCCAGTAACCCTTTGTTAAACTTAACGGCTTATAAATATTTCAGGCTGCCGCCGATCCGTGTGGCCGCTTCCCATTGACGCCCATATGGTCCCATGATATCCCAAATTCACACTGCAGGCGGGCAATCAGGTGCCCTTTCATTGGATACAAACGGGTCCCTCCCAGTGATGGGAGCCGGCTGGAAACCCTTCCGGCCGATGGCTCGGGTTGCGTCTCTTCGCCTGCAGGTTGCGGTGCGCGAAAGCGCTCTGCGATTGTGTGGAGCGGGTGTTTGGCGTGATGAACCGCTTTCTGTCCAATGCGACGAACAGGGTCGATGCGAAGGGTCGGGTCTCCGTACCTGCTCCCTTTCGTGCGGTCCTTTCGCAGCGGAACATCCAGGAGCTTTACTGTCTCCAGGATCTTGTGTTTCCGGCGATCAGCGTCGGCGGTCCGGATCTGCTCGAGCGGTACGAGCGCCAGATCGCGGCGGCCGATCCGTTCTCGCCGGAGGCCAATGCGATGTCGCTGCTGGTTCACGGCGGCGGGGTCTTTCTACGGCTCGATGCGGAGGGCCGTCTCATGGTCTCGGACTTCATCCGGGACTTCACCGGCATCACGACGGAGGTGACCTTCGTCGGGCGGTCGGATCATTTTCAGCTTTGGCAGCCGCAGGCGTTTCACGAGGCGCAGGCGGCGGCGCGAGAGGGCCGGGCGCGGTTTGGTACCCGGTCCACTTGAAACGGGGGATCGGAATGGCGGCGAATCTTGGCAACGGAGTTTCCGAGGCTGATGGCGGACCGATACGTCACATTCCGGTCATGCTGGATGAGGTGCTGACTTGCCTGGCGCCTGCGCCGGGCAAGTGCATCCTCGACGGAACGTTCGGCGCCGGCGGTTACACCCGCGCCCTTCTTGAGCGCGGCGCCTCTGTCATCGCGCTCGATCGCGATCCGAACGCCATTGCCGGCGGACAGCCGCTGGCGGCAGAATTCAAGGGGCGCCTCAGCCTCATCCCTTCACGCTTTTCGCAGCTCGCCGACCATGCGCCGCAAGAGGGGCTGGACGGCATCGTTCTGGATGTCGGCGTGTCCTCCATGCAGATCGATGAAGCCGATCGCGGATTTTCCTTCCAGAGAAACGGACCGCTGGACATGCGCATGTCCGCCTCGGGCGTGACGGCGGCGGATGTGGTCAATCGCGCCAAGGCCGGCGATCTGGCCCGCATCTTCGGCTTTCTCGGCGAGGAAAAGCAGGCCGGCCGCATTGCCCGCGCGATCGAGAAGCGCCGCGCGAGCGAACCTTTCGTCACGACGCGTGATCTCGCCAACATGATCGAGAGTGTCAATCCGCGCAAAGCCAAGGACAAGATCCATCCGGCCACCCGGGTGTTCCAGGCCCTGCGGATCTTCGTCAATGACGAGCTCGGCGAGCTGGCGCGCGCGCTGTTTGCCGCCGAACGGGCGCTGAAGCCCGGCGGCCGGCTGGTCGTGGTGAGCTTCCACTCGCTGGAAGACCGGCTTGTCAAACGCTATCTCGCCGACCGTTCCGGGCGCGCTTCCGGCTCGCGACATCTGCCGATGGTGGAGGAGAAGCCGGCTCTGTTCGAACCCGTGGGCAAGGGCATGCTTTCGGCCAGCGCCGCCGAGGCGGATATCAACCCGCGTGCCCGCTCTGCCAAATTGCGGGCAGCCTTCCGCACGGATACGCCGCCAAGGCCGGTCGATCTGTCGATCTTCGATCTTCCCGATCTCGCCAGCATCGACAAGTTGGGAGCCTGATCCATGTTTCGAACCTTCGATTTGGTGCTGATCGGTGTCATGACGGCCACGGCGCTCGTGACCTATACGATCAAGCACAAAGCCGACCTCAAGCTCGAGGAAGTGCATCGGCTGGAGACCGAGATCAAGCTGGAGCGGGACACGATCGACCTGCTCAAGGCAGACTGGGCGCTGCTGACGCAGCCCAACCGCCTGCATCGCCTCATCGCCGTCTATCAGTCGGAGCTCAACCTGGTGCCGACCGAACCGACGCAGCTTGCCATGCCGACCGAATTGCCCATGCCCAAATCGCTGCTGCCGCAGCCGGAGACGACGATCGAGGAACTGATCGCCGGCGCCGATCCGGAAGTGCGCGCCGCCATCCGCGCCGTCGATAAGGTCAAGGCGAGCAAGACGACCGCCGCGGTTCCGATCCCGCTGCCCCGAGGGGCTTCTTCGATCGACGTCATTTCAACAGGATCGGTGGAAGACTGATGGCCTTTCTATCGCGAATCATGGTGCTGAAGAGCAGGGCGCATTTTTCCGCCGGCGGCCGTGGCACACGGTCTATGTCGGGAGGAGCGCGTTTCGAGGGGTCGCGCAAGCGCCGGACGGGGCAGGCGCGAATGCGCATCGGCCTGATCATGGGCGCCTTCGTCGTCTTCTACGGCGTCATCGGCGCGCGGCTGAGCTATCTGGCCCTGCGCGAACCCGAAATGACGTCGAGCATCATGCCGGCCGACCGGCTCATGGCCTCGCGCCCCGATATCCTCGATCGCAACGGCGCCGTGCTGGCGACGGATATCCGCACGGTTTCGCTGTTTGCGGAGCCGCACAAGATCGTCGATGCGGACGAAGTCATCGAGAAACTGCGAATTGTCCTGCCCGACCTCGATTCCAAGCAGATCTACGGCAAACTGCGCTCCAGTTCGCGCTTCCAGTGGTTGAGACGCCAGCTGACACCCAAGCAGCAGAGCGAAATCCTGGCGCTTGGCATTCCCGGCATCGGTTTCCGTCCGGAGAAGCGCCGCTTCTATCCCGGTGGGCCGACAGCCGCGCATATCGTCGGTTACGTCAATATCGACAATCGCGGCGTCGCCGGCATGGAACGCTACATCGACAGCCAGGGCCTTGCCGATCTTGCGGCGGTCGGCATGACCAGCAACCAGCCGATGGAGCCGGTGAAGCTGTCGATCGACCTGCGCGTTCAGGCCATCCTGCGCGAGGTGCTGATGGCCAATATCACCAAGTTCAAGGCGAAGGGCGCCGGCGGCGTGGTGCTGGATGCCACGACCGGCGAAGTTCTGGCCATGTCCTCCGTTCCGGATTTCGATCCCAATGATCCGGCTGCCGGCGGCGAGGAAGGCTGGTTGAACCGGATGTCGAACGGTACGTTCGAGATGGGCTCCACCTTCAAGTCCTTCACGCTGGCCATGGCGCTTGACAGTGGCAAGGTGAGGATGGGCGACAGCTTCGATGCCCGCTATCCGATCCGCATCGGCGGCTTCACCATCAAGGACTTTCACGGCAAGGGCCGCTTCCTGACCGTGCCGGAGGTCTTCCAGTACTCGTCCAATATCGGCACGGCCAAGATGGCCGACGTCGTCGGCATTGACGGACACAAGGCCTTCCTCTCCAAGCTCGGGCTGCTGACGCGGATGGACACGGAACTGCCGGAAGTGGCCATGCCGAGCCAGCCGCGCGAGTGGAAGAAGATCAACTCGATCACGATCTCCTTCGGCCACGGCGTCTCCACCACCCCGCTGCAAACGGCCGTCGCCGGTGCCGCGCTGGTCAATGGCGGCCTGTTGATCCAGCCGACCTTCCTGCCGCGCGCCCAGGACCAGGCCGATGCGGTGGCAAGCCAGGTGATCAAGCCGACGACGAGTTCGGAGATGCGCTGGCTGTTCGACTGGAACGGCGTCAACGGTTCCGGCAAGAATGCCCGCGTGGCCGGCTTCGATGTCGGCGGCAAGACCGGCACCGCCGACAAGGTCATCAACGGCCGCTACAATCACGACCACAATTTCAACGCCTTCCTGGCGGCTTTCCCGATCTACAAGCCGAAATACGTGGTGCTGACCTTTATCGACGATCCGCGCAGCGAAACAGACCGGGCGGTGCTCGCCGGCAATAGTGCCGCGCCGATGGTCAAGGAGATCATTTCCCGTTCGGCCGCGATTCTCGGTGTAAAACCGCGCTTCGGGGAAAACGGCTCCGCCATGCTTGTGTCCTATTAGGTCATAATGAATGGACCCGACGATTCGCGGCCGTGGTGAGGGGACTGAACCACTGAAGCGTGTCGCGATCTTGAGATTGGCTTGCCACGCTTTGACCTTATGTTTTTGAAGCCTGTCGTGACCGCAAAACCGCAAGACGCTCTTGCGCGACATGCTTCAAGGCCGCAGCGCGAGAGAGGGTGCCTATGAACTTGAAATATCTCTCCGGCGGGGATTTCCCGGAGATCGACGACCAATTGGCGACACAGGTCGGTGACCTTGCCGTGACCGGCCTTTCGGCCGATAGCCGGCAGATCAAGCCGGGCATGCTGTTCGTGGCGATTGCCGGAACCAGGGGCGACGGGGCGAGCTACAGCCGCGATGCGGTGGCCAACGGCGCCGTCGCCATCGTGGCCGGCCATCCGGTCGAAGCCCCGGTTCCGGTGCTGCGGGTTTCCAATCCCCGGCGCTTCCTGGCGCTTGCGGCGAGCCGCCTGTATGGCGGCCAACCGGCCACCATGGTGGCCGTTACCGGCACGGCCGGCAAGACATCAGTCGCCTCCTTCACGCGGCAGATCTGGGCCAAGGCCGGCCTTTCGGCGGCGCAGATCGGCACGACCGGCGTCATCTCGCCGTCACGCTCCGATTACGGTTCCCTGACGACGCCCGATCCGGTTGCGCTGCACAAACTTCTGGCGGAACTGGCCGCAGAGGGCGTCACCCATGCCGCGATGGAGGCCTCCAGCCACGGGCTGGACCAGAGCCGGCTCGACGGCGTGACGCTCGCCGCCGCCGCCTTCACCAATCTCGGCCGCGACCACATGGATTACCACCCGACCATGGACGACTACATGGCGGCGAAGATGCGGCTGTTCGACACTCTGCTGCCATCCGGGCGACCGGCGGTGATCTTTGCCGATGATGCCTGGTCGCAAAAGGCGATTGCCGCGGCCAAGGCCGCCGGGCTGGAGATCTGCACGGTCGGACGCGCCGGAACCTTCCTGTCCCTGAAACGGGTGGAGCATTTCCGTCACAAGCAGACGATCGAGGTTCACCACGACGGCCGGATCTTTGAAGTGAACATTCCGCTGGCGGGCGATTTCCAGGTGGCCAATGCGCTGGTTTCCGCCGGCCTTGCGATTGCGACCGGTGTCGGAGCCGATGTCGCGCTTGCCGCGCTGGAGACGCTGACCGGTGCGTCTGGCCGTCTCGAACTCGTCGGACAGACGCGCGATGGGGCCTTGGTCTATGTCGATTACGCCCACAAGCCCGATGCGCTGGAAAATGTCCTGAACTCGGTGCGGCCCTTTACCACCGGTCGCGTCGTCACGGTCTTCGGCTGCGGCGGCGACCGCGACAAGGGCAAGCGGCCGATCATGGGCGAGATCGCCACAAGACTTGCCGATGTCGTGATCGTGACGGACGACAATCCGCGTTCGGAGGATCCGAAGCAAATCCGGGCCGAGATCATGGCCGCCGCACCGAATGCCACGGAGATCGGCGACAGGGCCGAGGCGATCCGCCATGCGGTGCGCCTGCTCAAGGCGGGCGATACGCTGATCGTCGCCGGCAAGGGGCATGAGGAGGGGCAGACGGTCGGGGCAACGGTTCTGCCGTTCTCCGATCATGCCGAAGTGCGTAAGGCATTGGAGGAAATGACGCCGTGAGCTTTTTGTGGACGAGTGCCGACATGGTGGCGGTGATGGGCGGACGTCCGCTCGGCGCCATGCCGGAGGGCGTGACGGGACTGTCGATCGACAGCCGTTCGCTGACGCAAGGCGAGGCCTTCTTTGCCATCAAGGGCGAGCGGACGGACGGGCATGATTACGCGACCATGGCGGTGGCCAATGGCGCGGCGCTGCTGGTTGTCAGCGAGGCGAAGCTGCCGGCCCTCGGGCGGCTCACAATCCCGATGATCGTGGTGGAAGACGTGCTGGTGGCGCTTGGCCGGCTGGCGGTGGCAGCGCGCCAGCGCTCGCGCGCCCAGATCGTGGCGGTGACCGGTTCTGTCGGCAAGACGACGACCAAGGAAATGCTGCGCCATCTTCTGGCGCCCTCCGGCAAAGTGCATTCCGCGGTCGCATCCTTCAACAATCACTGGGGCGTGCCGCTGACGCTTGCCCGCATGCCGGCGGATACCCAGTTCGGCGTGTTCGAAATCGGCATGAACCACGCCAATGAAATCCGCCCGCTGGTGAAGATGGTGCGCCCGCATGTGGCGATCATCACCACGATCGCGCCGGCGCATCTCGGCAATTTCAAGAGCCTGGAAGAGATCGCTGCCGCCAAGGCGGAGATTTTCGAAGGGGTCGAGCCGGGTGGCGCCGTGCTTCTCAACCGCGACAACCGGCAATTCGCCTTTCTCGAGCAGCGTGCCCTGGATGCAGGCATCCAGTCCATCCTCACCTTCGGCCAGCATGCCAAGGCCGATTTCCGTCTGGCGGATTTCGAGGGCAGGGCGGAGAGCTCGACCATCTGGGCCGTGCTGAACGGTGAGACCGTCGAGGTGCATCTGGGTGCCCCGGGACGTCACATCGCCGAGAATGCGGTGGCGGCGCTCGCGGTCGTCACCCTTTTTGGCGCCGATCTTCCGGCGGCCGGCGCGGCGCTTTCGGCCCTGAAGCCGGTCAAGGGGCGCGGCGAGCGTCATCGCCTCGCCGTGGCGGATGCGACGGGCGAGGGAAGCCTTACGCTGATCGACGAGAGCTATAATGCCAATCCGGCCTCGATGCGGGCGGCAATCGCGCTTCTGGCCGCGACGCAGCCGGATCTGTACGGCCGCCGGATCGCGGTTCTGGGCGACATGCTGGAAATGGGCGAATTCTCGGCCCGCGTCCATGAGGATCTTGCAGGTCCGCTGCTCGCGGCCGGAATAGAGCATGTCTGGCTCGCCGGACCGGAAATGGCCGCGCTGCGGGATGCGCTGCCGGAGAGCGTCGCGGTTCAATACTGCCAGACAACTGCCGAATTGGTGGCCTATGTCCTCCACAATGTCAGGCCCGGCGATGTGCTGATGGTGAAATCCTCGCTCGGCATCGGTTTCGGGCAGATCATCAAGGCCCTTATTGACAACTTTCCCGCTCTGCCCGACAGGGAGCGCCACCTGTGATCCGTCTGAAGAAAGACCAAACATGCTGATCTGGCTTGTCGAGCTGGCAAATAGCTTTCAGATTTTCAACCTCTTCCGCTACATCACGTTCCGGACAGGGGCCGCGCTGTTCACCTCCGCGCTGATCGTCTTCCTGTTCGGGCCGCGCATGATCGCCTCCCTGCGCATCCGCCAGGGCAAGGGCCAGCCGATCCGCGCCGACGGGCCGCAGACGCATTTCAAGAAGGCCGGAACGCCGACCATGGGGGGCCTGATGATCCTCACCGGCATTGTCGGCGGCTCGCTGCTCTGGGCCGATCTGTCCAATGTCTATGTGGTGGCCACCCTGCTGGTGACGCTCGGCTTCGGCGCCATCGGCTTCTACGACGACTATCTGAAGGTGACGAAGCAGACGGAGAAGGGCTTTTCCGGCAAGGCGCGTCTGGGCATCGAATTCGTCATCGCCGCAATCGCGGTCTATTTCATGATGCGCGTTTCGGTGGCCAATAGTCCGCCCGGTTCGGCGCTCGGCACATCGGTCGCCTTTCCCTTCTTCAAGGACCTGCTGCTCAATCTGGGGATCTTCTTCGTTCTCTTCGGCGGCTTCGTGATCGTCGCGGCCGGCAATGCGGTCAACCTGACGGATGGCCTTGACGGGCTCGCCATCGTGCCGGTGATGATCGCCGCCGTCTCCTTCGGCGTCATCGCCTATCTTTCCGGCAATGCGGTCTTTGCCGGCTATCTGCAGATCAACTTTGTGCCCGGCACCGGCGAACTCGCGGTCATTCTCGGGGCCGTCATCGGTGCGGGTCTCGGCTTCCTGTGGTTCAATGCGCCGCCTGCCGCCATCTTCATGGGGGATACGGGATCGCTGGCGCTCGGCGGCCTGATCGGCTCCGTCGCGGTCGCCACCAAGCATGAAATCGTCATGGCCATCATCGGCGGACTTTTCGTCATGGAAACCCTGTCGGTCATCATCCAGGTGGGCTTCTTTAAGCTTACCGGCCGACGCGTCTTCCTGATGGCGCCGATCCATCATCACTTCGAAAAACTCGGCTGGACCGAAAGCCAGGTCGTCATCCGTTTCTGGATCATTGCGGTCGGTCTGGCCATGCTCGGCCTCTCGACGCTGAAGCTGCGGTGATACGATGATCCCGGTCACCACATTTTCGGGCAGGAAGGTCGCACTTTTCGGGCTCGGCGGCTCTGGCCTGGCCACGGCCCGGGCTCTGGTCGCCGGCGGCGCGGAGGTCACCGCCTGGGACGACAATCCCGACAGCGTCGAAAAAGCCCGCCTTGCGGATATTCCCACCCGCGACCTGCGTGAGATCGACTGGCCGGCCCAGGCCGCCTTTGTCCTGTCGCCGGGGGTTCCGCTCACGCATCCGAAGCCGCATTGGAGCGCCGATCTGGCCCGCGCCCACGGGGTCGACATCATCGGCGACGTGGAGCTTTTCGTGCGCGAGCGGCGCGCCCATGCGCCCGATTGCCCCTTCATCGCCATTACCGGGACCAATGGCAAGTCGACGACGACCGCGCTGATTGCCCATATCCTGAAGGCCAGCGGCCGCGATACGCAGCTCGGAGGCAATATCGGCACCGCGGTGCTGACGCTCGATCCGCCGGCGCCAGAGCGTTTTTACGTGGTGGAATGTTCATCCTACCAGATCGACCTTGCCCCGACGATCAATCCCAGCGCCGGCATCCTCCTCAACCTGACGCCGGATCACCTCGACCGGCACGGCACCATGCAGCATTACGCGGATGTGAAGGAACGTCTGGTGGCGGGCGCCGGCATTGCCATCGTCGGCGTGGACGATAGCTATTGCACCCTGATTGCCGACCGCATCGAGCGGGCCGGGGTGCGTGTCAAGCGCATCTCGCGGCGCAATGTGGTGGCTGACGGATTTTACGCTGAAGGCGCCCGGATCATGATGGCGGAGCAGGGCGCGGCAACCCAGATCGCCGACCTGGCGGGCATCGATACGCTGAAGGGCGGGCACAATGCGCAGAACGCGGCGGCCGCCATCGCGGCCTGCCTTGCGGTCGGTCTGACGGCGGAAGACATCCGCAGCGGCCTTGCAAGCTTCCCCGGCCTGAAACATCGCATGCAGCCTGTCGGCCGGCTCGGCCGCGTGACCTTCATCAATGATTCCAAGGCGACCAATGCCGATGCGGCGGCGCCGGCGCTGTCCAGCTATGACAGGATCTACTGGATTGCCGGCGGATTGCCGAAGGCCGGCGGCATCGCAAGCCTCGCGCCACTCTTCCCGCGTATCGTCAAGGCGTATTTGATCGGAGAAGCGGCGCCTGAATTTGCCGCAACGCTTGGCGAGAGTGTCGCCTTCGAAATTTCCGGCACGCTTGACAAGGCCGTGGCTCACGCCAGCGCCGATGCTCAGGCCGCTGGAGAGGACGTTGTGGTGATGTTATCGCCGGCCTGTGCAAGCTTCGATCAATTCCGCAATTTCGAGGTCCGTGGCGAAGCCTTCGTTTCGCGCGTGGCAGAACTTCAGGGGGTCGCGATGCTCGTGGCACCGGAACAGGGGATATGACATGGTAAGTCGGGCGGACCGCGGAGCGCTGGCGGATTGGTTCTGGACGATCGATCGCTTCTTCCTGGCGACCTTCGTCCTGCTGATGGGGCTCGGCTTCATGCTCTCCTTCGCGGCATCGCCGCCGGTGGCCGAACGCATCGGCCTGTCGAGCTTCTACTTCGTGGAAAAGCACGCAATCTTCCTCCTGCCGTCGCTGCTTGTGATGATCGGCCTGTCCTTCCTCAGCCCGCGCCAGGTGCGCCGCGCCGCAGTGATCATTCTGGTCGCGTCGATCGTGATGATGGTGCTCGCCCTGTTCTTCGGGGTGGAAATCAAGGGCTCCCGCCGCTGGTTCAATATCGGCAGCTTCGGCCTGCAGCCTTCGGAGTTCATGAAGCCGGCCTTTGTCGTCGTCTGCGCCTGGCTGTTTGCCGAACACGCGCGCCAGCCGGAGATCCCCGGCAATCTGTTCGCCATCATCCTGTTCGGCATTGTCGGCGCACTGCTGGTGGCGCAGCCGGATCTCGGCCAGACGATCCTGACCAGCGCGGTCTGGGGCTCGATGTTCTTCATGGCCGGCATGCCTTGGCTGTGGATCATCCTGCTTGGCGGCCTCGGCGCCGGCGGGCTCGTCTCGGCCTACTACGTCTTCCCGCACGTGGCGGGCCGTATCGACCGTTTCATGACCGGCGAGGGCGATACGTTCCAGGTGGATACGGCGCGTGAAGCCATCATCCGCGGCAGCTGGTTCGGCCAGGGTCCCGGCGAGGGCGTGGTCAAGCGCATCCTGCCGGACAGCCATACCGATTTCATCTTCTCGGTGGCAGCCGAAGAGTTCGGCATCATCTTCTGCATGACCCTGGTAGCCATCTTCGCCTTCATCGTCATCCGCGGCCTCAGCCTTGCCTATCGGGAACGCAATGATTTCAACCGGTTTGCCGTCGCGGGCCTGGTCCTGCAGATCGGCATCCAGTCGATGATCAATATCGGCGTCAATCTCGAACTGATGCCCGCCAAGGGCATGACGCTGCCGCTGATTTCCTATGGTGGCTCCTCGATGATCGCGATCTGCATCACCGCCGGTTTCATCCTGGCGCTCACCCGCCACAGACCCGAGAAACGCGCCCAGGAGCGCAGCCTCTTCCGCATCTCGCACGGCATTCCCGCGGAGTAATCTCGTCATGAGCACAGGGTTGATCATGCTCGCCGCCGGGGGAACCGGCGGCCATCTTTTTCCGGCAGAAGCGCTCGGTCACGAATTGCGCCGGCGCGGCTATGCCGTCCATCTCATCACCGACAAGCGCGCCGAGCGTTTCGCCGGCGGTTTCCCGGCCGATGAGGTGCATATCGTGCCGTCGGCCACCTTCGGGTCGAAGAACCCGGTGGCCGTGGCGCGCTCCCTGTGGACGCTCTGGACCGGCATGCGCGCCGCCCGCCGGCTGATCGCAAGGCTGAAGCCGCAGGCGGTCATCGGCTTCGGCGGCTATCCCACCGTGCCGCCTCTGCTCGCGGCAACGGGTCTCGGCGTGCCGAGCATGATCCACGAGCAGAATGCCGTGATGGGCCGCGCCAATCGGGCGCTCGCCTCACGCGTCCAGGCGATTGCCGGAGGCTTTCTGGCGGATGACAGTGGTCCGCATGCCGCCAAGACGATTATGACCGGCAATCCGGTTCGTCCGGCCGTGCTGGCTGCGGCCGCCACTCCCTATCAGGCCTCGCGGGATGGCGAGTCCTTCCGTCTGGTGGTTTTCGGCGGCAGCCAGGGCGCGCAATTTTTCGCCCGCACGGTTCCCACAGCCGTGGCGCTCCTGCCGGAGGAGGCGCGGGCGCGGCTGCGGCTGACCCTGCAGGCCCGCCCGGAAGACCGCGAGCAGGTGGATTCCTGCGCCGCGAAATTGCATTTGTCGGCCGACATTGCGCCGTTCTTCACCGATATGGCCGAGCGTATGGCGGCAGCCCATCTGATCCTCAGCCGGTCGGGCGCTTCCACCGTATCGGAAATCTCCGTCATCGGCCGTCCCGCCATTCTCGTGCCTTATCCTTTCGCGCTCGATCATGATCAGGCGGCCAATGCCGCGGCGCTGGTCAAGGTCGGCGGCGCCGAGGTCATCGCGCAGGCCAAGCTCAGCCCTGAACGGCTGTCGGCCATGATCTTGTCGGCCATGCGCGAGCCGGACCGGCTGGCTGCCATGGCGGAGGCTGCCAGACAGGCCGGCCGGCCGAACGCCACGGCCTTGCTCGCAGACATGGTTGTCGCTATTGCCGAGAGACAAAGCATTTCGAATCTCAAGGGAGTTGCATGATGAAAATGCCGAAGGCGATCGGCCTCGTTCATTTCATCGGGATCGGCGGCATCGGCATGAGCGGCATTGCCGAGGTCTTGCACAATCTCGGTCACCGCGTGCAGGGATCGGACCAGTCCGATGGCGCCAATGTGCAGCGCCTGCGCGACAAGGGTATTCCGGTCTTCGTCGGACATCAGGCTGAAAACCTGGGCGAGGCCGAAGTGGTCGTCGTCTCGACGGCGATCAAGAAAAGCAATCCGGAGCTGATGGCCGCACGTGAACGGTCTCTGCCGATCGTGCGCCGCGCCGAAATGCTGGCCGAGCTGATGCGTTTCCGCAACGCGATCGCGATCGGCGGCACGCATGGCAAGACAACGACCACGTCGATGATCGCGACGCTGCTCGATGCGGGCGGTCTCGATCCGACGGTCATCAATGGCGGCATCATCAATGCCTATGGCACCAATGCCCGCATGGGCGAGGGCGAGTGGATGGTGGTGGAGGCGGACGAATCGGACGGTACCTTCCTGAAGCTTCCCGCCGATGTCGCGGTGGTGACCAATATCGATCCGGAACATCTCGATCATTACGGCAGCTTCGATGCGGTGCGCAGCGCCTTCCGTCAGTTCGTCGAGAATGTGCCCTTCTACGGCTTCGGCGTCCTGTGCATCGATCATCCGGAAGTGCAGACGCTGGTCGGCCGGATCGAGGACCGCAAGATCGTGACCTATGGCGAAAATCCGCAAGCGGATGCGCGATTCTATAATGTCCGCATGGAAGGCACGCGGTCGATCTTCGATGTCGAGATTCGCCGGCGCCGGACAGGGCGCGTCTTCACCTTTACCGATCTCAGCCTGCCCATGCCCGGCCGGCACAATATATCGAACGCGACGGCGGCCATCGCGGTCGCCAATCGATTGGGCATTTCGGAAGAAGGGATCCGCAAGGGGCTGGCCTCTTTCGGCGGCGTCAAGCGGCGCTTCACCTTAACCGGAACCTGGAACGGCGTATCTGTCTTCGACGATTACGGCCATCACCCGGTCGAGATCAAGGCGGTGCTGAAGGCGGCGCGCGAAAGCTGCCAGGGCCGCGTCATCGCCGTGCATCAGCCGCATCGCTATTCGCGCCTGTCGAGCCTGTTCGAGGATTTCGTCACCTGTTTCAACGATGCCGACAGCATTATCCTGTCGCCCGTCTATGCCGCGGGCGAGGAGCCGATCGACGGGATCAGTTCGGAGATCCTGGCATCGCGCATCCGGGCCGGCGGTCACCGCGACGTGCGCTATATCGAGAGCCCGGCGGGTCTCGCCGACATGATCGCCGGCATTGCAAAGCCGGGTGATTTTGTGGTTCTGCTGGGGGCTGGCAATATCACGCAATGGGCGGCGTCTTTGCCCACGGATCTGGAAAGCATATCAGGACAGAGTTCATGAAGCAGGTGAATGGGGAAAAGCTGCTGGCCTCTCTGGGGCCTGGTGTGAGTGCGGTGCGGGGACGGCTGACGCCGGATGCGCCCATGGAACGGGTGACCTGGTTCCAGGCCGGCGGCCTGGCCGAACTGATGTTCCAGCCGCATGACATCGATGACCTGGTGACCTTCCTGAAGCTTCTGCCGGAAGAAGTGCCGCTGACCGTGGTCGGCGTCGGTTCCAACCTTCTGGTGCGCGATGGCGGCATTCCGGGCGTTGTGCTGCGGCTCTCGGCCAAGGGTTTCGGCCAGCTGGAGCTTGCGGGCGAGCGGAAAATCATGGCCGGTGCCATCTGCCCGGACAAATATATCGCCGCGATGGCCATGGATAACGGGATCGGCGGCTTCGCCTTCTATTACGGCATTCCCGGCTCGATCGGCGGCGCCTTGCGGATGAATGCCGGTGCCAATGGCGGCGAGACCGCGGCGCGCGTCGTCGAAGTGCATGCCGTCGACCGGAAGGGCGAGCGCCACGTTCTGACCACCGAGCAGATGGGCTATAGCTATCGCCATTCCGCCGCATCGGCCGACCTGATCTTCACCCATGCCGTTTTCGAAGGCTATGAGGATGACCGGGCCAAGATCCGGGCGGAAATGGACGCCGTGCGCCATCACCGCGAGACGGTGCAGCCGGTAAAGGAAAAGACCGGCGGCTCGACCTTCAAGAATCCGCCCGGCCATTCCGCCTGGGAACTCATCGACGAGGCCGGGTGCCGCGGCCTGATGAATGGCGGCGCACAGATGTCCTCGCTGCACTGCAATTTCATGATCAATATCGGCCATGCCACCGGCTATGACCTCGAATATCTGGGCGAGCTGGTGCGCCAGCGGGTCTTCGAGACCTCCGGGATCAAGCTGGAATGGGAAATCAAGCGCCTCGGCATCTTCATGCCCGGTCGCGAGATCAAGCCGTTTCATGGCGTAACGGTGCCGTAGCGGAGGGGGCAGGGGATGAACTCGCGCAAGCAGGTTCTTGTCCGCAATGAGCGAGCAAAACTGAGTGCGGCGGCGATTGATCGGTTGTCGACGGCCTGCGTGGTGGTTGGTTTCATCACGCCGCTCGTTTCGCTATCGGGAACCACGACAATCCCGTTCTGGTCGCTGAGCCTGATATTTTCGACGGTGAATTGGCTTCTGGCAGCCCTCATCCTACATTTGATGGTGCGGTACGTGTTGAAGAGGCTTGAGCCATGAATGCTGTCGCTGTTTTCTATCTCTACGGATTGCCTGTGCTGATTGTCGTAGCGGTCGGTGCACTGATCGGTATTCAGGCATTGCGGGATCGCCACAGATCGAACCTGCATCCTGGCGAGTAAGATCTTTCAAGAGCCCTGATCGGCCCGCAGTCTCAATGACTTGGCGGGCCTTTTTTATGCTCTGAATCTGATTCAGCGTCCTCGTGCACTCCATCAAGCCGGGCCGCTATCACCCGCATCTCGCGCGAAATCCCCTTAAGGGGTTAACCAAAGTAAACGATTCATTAACCATGTTCGGGCTCTAATAAACCTGCGCGGGAATCAGTTTGGCGCAAGCGCGGTTTCGTACCGGGCGGGTATTCAAGGAGCGTTCGATGAGTGGCAAGCATGTGGCGGTATTGATGGGTGGGCTCTCGTCAGAGCGTCCGGTCAGCCTGTCGTCCGGCAAGGCCTGCGCCGAGGCGCTGGAGGCCGAAGGATTTCGCGTCACGCGCATCGATGTCGATCGCAATGTGGCGGCTGTCCTTTCGGATCTGCGCCCGGATGTCGCGTTCAACGCCCTGCACGGGCCTTTCGGCGAAGACGGCAGTATCCAGGGCATCCTGGAATATCTGGAAATTCCCTATACCCATTCCGGCGTTCTCGCCTCTGCTCTGGCCATGGACAAGGGCCGTGCCAAATCGGTTGCGGCCGCCGCCGATATTCCCGTCGCGCAGGGCCTGGTTCTGGATCGCCGCTCGATCGGCTCCAGCCATCCGATGGAGCCGCCTTACGTCGTCAAGCCGGTCAGCGAGGGATCGTCCTTCGGCGTCGTGATCGTGCGCGAGGGGC
Source organism: Rhizobium sp. SSA_523 (assembly GCF_030435705.1). Classification (NCBI taxonomy): domain Bacteria; kingdom Pseudomonadati; phylum Pseudomonadota; class Alphaproteobacteria; order Hyphomicrobiales; family Rhizobiaceae; genus Affinirhizobium; species Affinirhizobium gouqiense. The sequence continues at coordinate 1,435,807 of NZ_CP129382.1, read as the reverse complement.
AATCGCATCCGCCGCAGGTGCTCGGCTCCTCCGACTGGCGCTATGGCGACCGCGTGATGGTGGAGCGCTACGTGGCCGGCCGCGAGCTCACCTGTGGCGTCATGGACGGGGAGGCGCTCGGCGTCACCGAAATCGTGCCGCTTTCGGCAAGCTTTTACGATTATGATGCAAAATATGCCGCCGGCGGCTCCAGGCATGTGATCCCGGCGGAAATTTCACCGAATATTTACCAAAAGATTCAAAGACTGGCCGTCAAGGCGCACCAAGCGATGGGGTGTCGCGGCGTCAGTCGGTCCGACTTCCGCTTCGATGAGTCCCAAGCCGGGGAAGGCGAACTGATCTGGCTGGAAATCAACACCCAGCCGGGCATGACGCCGACATCGCTGGTGCCTGAAATGGCTGCTCATGCAGGTCGTTCTTTTGGTGAACTCGTCCGCTGGATGGTGGAGGATGCTTCGTGTTCTCGCTAATTGGTCAAAGAAGCAGCCTGCATCGCGGGCATAAAGAAAATGCCGGCCGTGGCTTCGGCGGCGCGCCGGAGGATCGTGTCGTTCTTCCGCGGCCCCTGCGGCGCACTGCACGGTTCCTGGTCAGTCTGGCGACCGGCCGCGTTCATATTCCGGCCCATACCGGCACGGTCGGCGTCTTCGCGCTCTTCGCGATTGTCGGCTTCGGCGGCATGTCGATTGGCGGGCATACCGAGGAAGTGGCCCAGGCAACGACTTCGGCGGCCGGTTTCGCCATCGAGAAAGTGCGCGTCTCCGGCAATGCGCAGACTTCGGAAATCGAGATCCTGCAGCTCCTCGGTCTCGACGGGACCTCGTCGCTCGTCTCCCTGGATGTCGAGGCGGCGCGTCTCAAGCTGATCGAGCTGCCATGGGTCGAAAGCGCCGAGGTGCGCAAGGTCTATCCGGATACGATCGATGTGGCGCTGCGCGAGCGGCAGGCCTTCGCCATCTGGCAGCATGGCTCGGAACTGTCGCTGATCGAACGCGACGGCCAGGTGATCGCGCCTCTGCGGGACAATAAATTCGCCTCATTGCCGTTGTTCGTGGGCCGCGATGCGGAAAAGAATGCAACTGAATTTCTCGACGAAATGGCGAACTGGCCGGATATCCGCAACCGCGTGCAGGCCTTCGTCCGCGTGGCAAGCCGCCGCTGGGATCTCCATCTCGGCAATGGCGTCGTGATCATGCTGCCGGAAGACAATCTCGACCAGGCGCTGAAGCTCCTGACCGAGTTCGAAGCAAAGGAAGGCGTGCTGGAGCGTGATATTGCCTCCATCGATCTGCGCCTGCCCGATCGTACCGCCGTCAGGCTGACGCCGGATGCGGCCGAACGTCGGGCGCAGGCCGTGGCCGCGCGCGAAAAAGCACTCAAGAAGGCGGGGAGCCAGACATGACTCTGTTCGGTTCTTCCGGCTTCGGCCTGCCGCGGCTGAAACCGCTTCCGTCGAAGCGCGCCCATGTCGTCTCCGTGCTCGATATCGGCTCCAGCAAGATCGTCTGCATGATCGGCCGGCTGACGCCGCGCAAGGAAAGCCAGATCCTGCCCAACCGCACGCATAATGTCGAAATCATCGGCATCGGCCATCAGCGTTCGCGCGGCGTCAAGTCGGGCGTCGTGGCCGATCTCGATGCGGTCGAAAGCGTCGTGCGGCTGGCGGTGGATGCGGCGGAGCGCATGGCAGGGCTGACCATCGACAGCCTGATCGTCAACGTGTCCGCCGGTCGGCTGACCAGCGATGTCTATACCGCGACCATCGATCTGGGCGGACAGGAAGTCATGGCGTCCGACCTGCGCAAGGTGCTGTCCGCCGGCGCCCAGCAATCGCTGCGGCAGGATCGCGCGGTGCTGCATTCCCTGCCCACCGGCTACACGCTGGACGGCGAGCGCGGCATTCGCGATCCTTTGTCCATGTATGGCGACATGCTCGGCGTCGACATGCATGTCGTGACCGCGGAGCATGCGGCGCTGAAGAATATCGAGCTTTGCGTCAACCGCGCGCATCTTTCGGTCGAAGGCATGGTGGCGACGCCCTATGCGAGCGGCCTGGCTGCGCTCGTGGATGACGAGGTGGAGCTGGGCTGCGCCGCCATCGACATGGGCGGCGGGACGACAACCATTTCGGTCTTTGCCGAGGGTAAGCTGGTGCATACCGATGCGATCGGCATCGGCGGCCACCATGTGACGACGGATCTGGCGCGCGGGCTTTCGACCCGTATCGAGGATGCCGAACGCATGAAGGTCGTGCATGGCTCCGCCATTGCCACGGCCGCCGACGAGCGGGACCTGATTTCGGTTCCTCCCATCGGTGAAGACGACCGCGATCTTCCAACCCAGGTGCCGCGTGCGCTCGTAACGCGCATTGTCCGCGCCCGGCTGGAGGAAACACTGGAACTGATCCGTGACCGGATTCAGGCCTCGGGCTTCAGCCCGATCGTCGGCAAGCGCGTCGTCCTGACAGGCGGCGCCAGCCAGTTGACCGGCCTGCCGGAAACGGCGCGCCGCATCCTTGCCCGCAATGTCCGGATCGGCCGTCCCATGGGCGTTTCCGGCCTGCCCACAGCGGCCAAGGGACCCGCATTTTCCACCGCGGTCGGTCTGATGATCTACCCGCAGGTGGCCGACATGGAAACGCATGCCGGGCAGGGAGGGCTGATGGCCTCGCTCGGCAGCGGTAACGGCCGCATTGCCCGGATGGGTCAATGGCTGAAGGAAAGTTTCTGACACTTTAGCTTCGGGCAAGGGTGTCGGCTTAGGTTTAAGAATTGGCTTGCTTGGCGAGGCGGCCTGGAAAAGAAGGAACGGTTACCATGACCATCAACTTGCGAAAGCCAGACATTACCGAGTTGAAGCCTCGGATCACTGTCTTCGGCGTCGGCGGCGGCGGCGGGAACGCTGTCAACAACATGATCACCGCTGGCCTGGAAGGCGTCGATTTCGTCGTTGCCAATACCGATGCCCAGGCCCTGACGATGACCAAGGCAGAGCGCATCATTCAGATGGGCGTGCAGGTCACCGAGGGTCTCGGCGCCGGATCGCAGCCGGAAGTCGGCCGCGCGGCCGCCGAGGAGTGCCTCGATGAGATCATGGACCACCTGTCCAGCACCCATATGTGCTTCGTCACCGCCGGCATGGGCGGCGGCACCGGCACTGGCGCAGCACCTGTCGTGGCACAGGCCGCACGCAGCAAGGGCATCCTGACCGTCGGCGTGGTGACCAAGCCGTTCCACTTCGAAGGCGGCCGTCGCATGCGGCTTGCCGAACAGGGCATCCAGGAACTGCAGAAGTCGGTCGATACGCTGATCGTCATTCCGAACCAGAACCTGTTCCGCATTGCCAACGACAAGACGACCTTCGCCGATGCTTTCGCAATGGCCGACCAGGTCCTGTATTCCGGTGTTGCCTGCATCACCGATCTGATGGTCAAGGAAGGTCTGATCAACCTCGATTTCGCCGACGTGCGTTCGGTCATGCGCGAAATGGGCCGCGCCATGATGGGCACCGGCGAGGCGTCCGGCCAGGGCCGCGCCATGCAGGCGGCAGAGGCGGCTATCGCCAATCCGCTGCTTGACGAGACCTCGATGAAGGGCGCCCAGGGCCTGCTGATCTCCATCACCGGCGGTCGCGACCTCACCCTGTTCGAAGTGGATGAAGCGGCAACGCGTATTCGCGAAGAAGTCGATCCGGATGCCAACATCATCCTCGGCGCCACCTTCGACGAAGCGCTCGAAGGCGTCATCCGCGTCTCCGTCGTCGCCACCGGCATCGATCGCGCGCTTGCCGAAAACGATCTTCGGGCCGCTGAGATGCGCGCGGCGCAGAAGCCGATTATCCGTCCTTCCGCGGCCGTTGCTTCGGCTCCGGCCGCAGTTCAGCCTGCGATGATGCAGGCATCCAGGCCGGTCCAGGCCGATCCCGTCGCCGATACGATCCGTCAGGCGGAAGCCGCGATGGAACGCGAACTTTCCATTCCGGCACCGCAGGCCGCACCCGTTGCCGAGCCTGTCCAGCAGGCCGCACCGGCACCGCAGCCGGCCATGAGCCGTCCGGCTCCGGTCGAAGAGCAGTTCCGTCCGCAGAGCCGGCTGTTCCAGCCTTCCGCACCGGCCGTCCCGGCAGAACAGGCCATGCCGCGTCCGGTCATGACACCGGCGCCGCAGCCGATCCAGGCAAACTATGCCCAGCCAGCCGCACAGGCTTATGCGCCTCAGCCGGCGGCAAATTTCGCGCCCCAGGCACCGCAGCCAACGCCGATGGCGGCACCGGCTCCGATGGCGGCTCAGGTCATGCCCCGCGTCGCACCGGCGCCGGTCGAGCCTGCCGCACCGGTCATCCGCCATCAGGCGGAGCAGGTCCGCATGCCGCGCGTGGAAGATTTCCCGCCGGTGGTGAAGGCCGAAATGGAGAGCCGTGCACAGCCGGTCCAGACAGCGCACGAAGAGCGGGGCCCAATGGGCCTGCTGAAGCGAATCACCAATTCGCTCGGTCGCCGCGAGGACGAAGAATCGGTGGCATCCGACATGACGGCCGCACCGGCCGCCGCGTCGCAGCAGCGCCGCATGCTCTCGCCGGAAGCCAGCCTGTATGCGCCGCGGCGCGGCAATCTGGACGATCACGGTCGCCAAGTGCCGTCCGCCAGCCATCATGAGGACGACCAGCTGGAAATCCCGGCCTTCCTGCGTCGCCAGTCGACGTGACGGAACAGCCGATTCTTACACATCGGTAACATTGAAGACCCGGGTTCCAGGCCCGGGTTTTCGTTTATAATCATGGGGCTGCGGAGAAGTGTTAGAGTGATGACAATCGTCATCATCGTAACAATCGGAAAGAAACAGTGATTTGGTTTGGGACGGTCTCCGCCGTATGTACTCAAGGTAAGGAAAGCGGCTTTCATACCATCGCGGTTATCGGTCGCAGCAAAAATATCGGATCGGCCGTTGGGCCGGACGGCGAGACAAAGGCAAAAAGAATGACTGTCGGACTTCTGGGCTTCCAAACCACGATCGCAACACCGGTATCCCTGTCGGGGATCGGCGTGCATTCGGGCAGTCCGGTATCGATCACCTTCCAGCCCGCCGAAGCCGGTACCGGCATTGTCTTCAGCCGCTCCTTTGCCGATGGCTCGGTGGCCGAGTATCGCGCCGTCTCGTCCAATGTCGGCAATACCGATCTCTGCACCGTGCTCGGCACCTCGCTGTCGCGGTCGGTGGCCACCATCGAACATGTCATGGCGGCGCTCTACGCGCTTGGGCTCGACAATGTCGTGGTCGAGGTCGATGGTGCCGAAATGCCGATCATGGACGGCTCGTCCTTTCCTTTCATCGAGGCCATCGAACAGGCGGGCATCGTCAATCTGGGCGAGAAGCGCCGCTATATCCGTGTGCTGAAGCCGGTACGGATCGATTCGGGTTCGTCCTGGGCAGAGTTCCGGCCCTATGACGGCACGCGGTTCGAGGTGGAGATCGATTTCGATTCGCCGCTGATCGGGCGTCAGTCCTGGAAGGGCGATCTCACCGCGCAGGTCTTCCGCGATGAGCTGTCGCGGGCGCGTACCTTCGGCTTCATGCGCGATGTCGAACGGCTTTGGGCTGCCGGTTATGCGCTGGGTTCCTCGCTCGAAAACTCCGTCGTCATTTCCGATGACGATACGGTGGTGAATGTCGAGGGCCTGCGTTTCGTCGATGAATTCGTCCGTCACAAGACGCTGGATGCCGTCGGCGATCTGGCGATTGCCGGGGCGCAGTTCATTGGCTGCTACCGCTCCTATCGCGGCGGCCACAAGATGAATTCCCAGGCGCTGAAGGCGCTTCTGTCCGATCGCACCGCCTATGAGATCGTCGAGGCACCGGTGCGCAGCCAGCGCGTTCGGGCCCGCGAGTTCGTTCCGGTGAACGCGCCGGAACTGACTGCCTGGTTCGGTTGAAGCTTTACTCTCCAGTCCAACTCGGCCGTCTCCCTGAGGCGGCCTTTTCTTTTTGCGGATCAAGGCTGTCCCGCCATAAATTTGCGTCAAACCGCCATCATTGCGTTGCCGTGCCGCTTCCTTTATGGCTACAACGCCAATCCTGGCGGACGATCTAATGACGCGTGACGAGCGGGTACGTCGAACGGGAACTGTCGAACGGGAACTGTCGAATGACTGAGACGAAGTCTGTTGCAATGCGGAAAGCGGCGCGTATCGCGGTCGCATCCTTGCTTTTGGCCGGCACCGGCATGCTGGTTTCCGCCTGCCAGTCGGACCCGGACATCGACATCACCAAGCTCGGCCTGAATGCCGACCCGCCGGAGCAGCTCTACAATCAGGGCCTGGCCAACATGAAGGCCGGCAACATGGCCGAGGCCAGCCGGAAATTCGATGCGATCGACAAGCAGAACCCGTTCACCGAATGGGGCCGCAAGGCGCTTGTGATGAGCACCTATTCGAAATATCGCCTTGGCCGCAATGACGAGGCTGTGGCCACCGGCAATCGCTATCTGAAGCAATATCCGACATCCGATGACAGCGCCTATGTGCAGTATCTCGTCGGTCTTGCCTATTCCAAGCAGATTGCCGATGTGACGCAGGACCAGAAGGCGTCCCGCAACACGATCGACGCCATGCAGAAGGTCATCGATAACTATCCTAAGTCGGAATATGTCGAGGATGCGCAGGCCAAGATCCGTTTTGCCCGCGACCAGCTTGCCGGCAAGGAAATGCAGATCGGCCGCTATTATCTTGAGCGTAAGGAATATCTGGCCGGGATCTCGCGCTTCCGCACCGTGGTCGAGCAATATGGCACGACCAACCAGGTCGAAGAGGCGCTGGCACGCCTGACGGAAGCCTATTATGCCATGGGTGTGGTGGAAGAGGCGCAGACCGCCGCGGCCGTGCTGGGCCACAACTATCCAGACAGCCAGTGGTATGCCGATTCCTACAAACTCTTGAAGGGCGGCGGTCTCGAGCCGCGTGAGAACCGCGGATCGTGGATCTCGCGTGCCGGGGCCAAGCTGCTCGGCGCCTGATAGGAAGATCATGCTCATCCAGTTGTCGATCCGCGATATCGTTCTGATCGAGCGGCTGGACCTCTCCTTCGAAAGCGGGCTGTCGGTACTGACAGGCGAGACGGGGGCGGGCAAATCCATCCTGCTCGACAGTCTCTCGCTTGCACTGGGCGGGCGCGGCGATGGCGGGCTTGTCCGCCACGGGCTGGACAAAGGGCAGGTTACGGCCGTTTTCGATGTTCCAGCTTCCCATCCGGCGCGAGTGCTGCTGCGCGAGAACGGGCTGGATGATGACGGTGATCTGATCTTCCGACGCGTGCAATCCGCGGATGGCCGCACCAAAGCGTCGATCAATGATCAGCCGGTCAGCGTGCAGATGATGCGGCAGATCGGCCAGATGCTGGTGGAGATCCACGGCCAGCATGACGACCGTGCGCTGGTCGATATCAATGCCCACCGAACGCTTCTCGATGCCTTTACCGGGCTCACGGAAGAGGTCCAGCAGGTCGCAGCTCTCTTCCGCACCTGGCGGGATGCCGAGCGCGCCTTGAAGACCCACCGCGCCAAGGTGGAGGCTGCCGCCCGCGAGGCCGATTATCTGCGCGCTTCGGTGGAGGAGCTGGAAGGCTTGAGCCCGCGCGACGGCGAGGAAGACGAGCTGGCCGAAGATCGCGCCCGCATGCAGAAATCCGAGCGCATTGCCGGGGATATTGCCGAAGCCTGCGATTTCCTGAACGGCAATGCTTCGCCTGTGCCTCTGATCGCTTCGCTGGTGCGCCGGCTGGAGCGCAAGAGCCAGGAGGCGCCCGGTCTTCTCGAAGACACGGTGCAGCTGCTGGATGCCGCGCTCGACAATCTTTCCAATGCGCAGATGGAAGCCGAAGCGGCGCTGCGCCGGACGGAATTCGATCCGCGGGAGCTGGAGCGGGTCGAGGAGCGTCTGTTTGCGCTTCGCGCCGCCTCCCGCAAATATGCCGTGGCGGTTGCCGAGCTTCCCGCGCTGGCGGAAAAGATGGTGGCCGATCTTGCAGAGCTGGATGCGGGCGAGGAGCGGCTCGGGCAGCTGCAGCGCACCGCCGAAAATGCCAAGACAGCCTATGACGAGGCCGCGCGCGCCCTGTCGCAGAAGCGCCAGAACGGTGCGTCTGCTCTTGGTGATGCGGTCATGGCCGAATTGCCGGCGCTGAAGCTGGAGCGCGCCCGCTTCATGGTCAATGTGACGGCAGATCCCGAAACGGCAGCGGCCGAGGGAATCGATACCGTCGAATTCCACGTGCAGACCAATCCCGGCACCCGTCCGGGGCCGATCATGAAGGTGGCCTCCGGCGGCGAGCTGTCGCGTTTCCTCCTGGCGCTGAAAGTGGCGCTGGCCGATCGCGGCTCGGCGCCGACTCTTGTTTTCGACGAGATCGATACCGGCGTGGGCGGCGCGGTGGCGGATGCCATCGGCCAGCGGCTGAAACGCCTGTCGCGGACGGTGCAGGTGCTCTCGGTGACCCATGCGCCGCAGGTTGCTGCCCGTGCCGCGACGCATTTGCTGATCTCCAAGGGACCCGCCAGCGACGGATCCGACAAGATCGCGACCCGCGTCGCCACCATGTCCGCAGCGCATCGCGCCGAGGAGATCGCCCGCATGCTGTCCGGCGCATCCGTGACCGACGAAGCCCGCGCCGCGGCCGCCAGCCTGCTCTCTGGCCGAGATTGAGGCTTCGTGCGAGCGGGCATGCACCGGGGCGTTTCTTCCCTGTGTTCGGCTGATCTATTCGACCGCCTTTTCTCCAAATGTCCATTTTGCGGCGGATCGGTTTCGTTTACAGACGCATATCAGTCTGCGGATGGAGTATGACATATGGCCGATGATCGCAAAGCGGTGGACGCGCTGACCGAAAGCGAGGCACGGGACGAGCTCGCCTTTCTCGCGGCGGAGATCGCCCGCCATGACGTGCTCTACCATCAGGGCGACAAGCCGGAGATTTCGGACGCGGATTATGATGCGCTCAAGCGTCGCAATGATGAGATCGAGGCCCGCTTTCCAGCCCTCATCCGCGAAGACAGCCCTTCGCAGCGGGTCGGGGCAGCGCCGGCCGCCACTTTCTCGCCGGTCACCCATGCCCGTCCCATGCTGTCGCTGGACAATACCTTCTCCGATTCGGACGTGGCGGATTTCGTAAGCTCGGTCTATCGCTTCCTCGGCCGCCTGCCGGATAGCTCGATCGCGTTCACGGCCGAGCCGAAGATCGACGGTCTGTCGATGTCGATCCGGTACGAAAAGGGCAGGCTGGTCAGCGGGGCGACGCGCGGTGACGGCACCACCGGGGAAAATGTCACCGCCAATATTCTGACGATCGGGGAGATTCCGAACCGGCTTCCGGCCGGCGTGCCGGATGTGGTGGAGGTGCGCGGTGAGGTCTACATGGCCAAGAGCGACTTCCTGGCGCTCAACGCGCAAATGGAGGCCGAGGGCAAGCAGACCTATGTCAATCCGCGCAACACCGCGGCCGGCTCGCTGCGCCAGCTTGATCCCAAGGTCACGGCCAGCCGCAAGCTGCGCTTCTTCGCCTATGCCTGGGGCGAAATCTCCGACATGCCGGCCACGACGCAGATGGGCATGGTGGAAACCTTCGCGCGCTGGGGCTTCCCGGTCAATCCGTTGATGAAGCGGCTGTCTTCCACCGAAGAGATCCTCGCGCATTACCACGAGATCGGATTGCTGCGGCCGGATCTCGATTACGACATAGACGGCGTGGTCTACAAAGTGGACGAGCTTGCGCTGCAGGAGCGCCTGGGCTTTCGTTCCCGCTCACCGCGCTGGGCGACGGCGCACAAGTTTCCGGCCGAACAAGCCTTCACCACGGTCGAGCAGATCGATATCCAGGTGGGACGCACCGGCGCCCTGACGCCCGTCGCAAGGTTGACGCCGATTACCGTCGGCGGGGTGGTCGTCACCAATGCCACGCTTCATAACGAGGATTACATCAAGGGCATCGGCAATACGGGCGAGCGTATCCGGCCCGACGATCACGATATCCGGATCGGCGATACCGTGATCGTCCAGCGGGCCGGCGATGTCATTCCGCAGGTGCTGGATGTGGTGCTGGACAAGCGGCCGGCCGATGCCAAGCCCTATGCCTTTCCGAAGAAATGCCCGGTCTGCGGCAGTCACGCGGTGCGCGAACGCAATGAGAAGACCGGGAGGCTCGATTCGGTGACGCGCTGCACGGGCGGTTTCGTCTGTTCCGCGCAGGCCAAGGAACATCTGAAACATTTCGTCTCCCGCAACGCCTATGACATCGAAGGCCTCGGCGCCAAGCAGATCGACTTCTTCTTTGAGGCAGAGGACCCGGCGCTGCAGATCCGGACCGCCCCGGATATTTTCACGCTGAAGAAGCGCCAGGAGGCGTCGGCGCTTGCCAAGCTCGAAAACATCGAGGGCTTCGGCAAGGTCAGCGTCCGCAAGCTGTTCGAATCGATCGACAACCGGCGCAATATCGCGCTCAATCGCTTCATCTTTGCCCTCGGCATCCGGCATGTCGGCGAGACGACGGCAAAACTCCTGGCGCGCGCCTATGGCAGCTATGCGGTCTTCGAGACTGCGATGCAGCAGGCAGCCTCCTTCTCCGGCGATGCCTGGGAGGAGTTGAACGCCATTGAAGGTATCGGCGAGATCATGGCCCGCGCCATTGTCGAATTCTTCAAGGAGCCGCGCAATATCGAAGTAATCTCCCGGCTGCTGGAGGAGGTGACGCCGCAGGCGATGGAACAGGTCGTCGCCAGCGGCAGCCCGGTCGCCGGCAAGACCGTGGTCTTCACCGGGGCACTGGAGAAATTCACGCGCGACGAGGCAAAGGCGCGCGCCGAAAGCCTGGGCGCCAAGGTTTCCGGCTCGGTCTCGAAGAAGACCGATATCCTGGTGGCCGGCCCCGGCGCTGGTTCCAAGCTCGACAAGGCGCGCGAACTGGGCATCACCACTCTCGACGAGGATGAGTGGCTGGCCCTGATCGGCGGGTAGTAGGCAATAGGCAGTAGGCAATCGGCAGTAGGCAATCGGCAGTAGGCAGTGGGGAGTAGGCAGTCGGCAGTAGGCAGTCGGCAGTCGGCAGTCGGCAGTAGATCTCCTTCGCTCATCCGAGCCTGGAGGCCTGCAGGCCAGAGGGATTTTTTGCTGCGCTGCCGGCTTCCCCGCGTGCCGGGAGCGGAGCGACGACAGGCGGCGCATTCACGCCTTCAGCCGCGCCATCGTATAGGCATCGATGAACTCACCGTCCCGGAAGGCGAAGTGGCGAAGCGTGCCTTCCACCTCGAAGCCGAATTTCCGGTAGAGTGCGATGGCTGCAGGATTGTCGACATAGACGGTCATTTCCAGGCGCTTCAGATTGTACCAGCGGTCCGCTATTGCCACGATTTCCCCCAGCAAGGCCGAGCCGATGCCGCGCCCGCGAAAGGCATCATGCACGCCCATGCCGAAACTGCCGCTATGCGCCCGACGACTGCCATGGCGTGTCAGCCCGATATCGCCCACGAGCCGGTCTTCGAGAATGGCGACCAGCGCCGTCACCGTGGCGGGTTGGTTTTCGATGGCTTTGCGGATCTCCTCGGCGCTGTGATAGGGCGTGCGCAAAGTGCCGAAGCGATAGCCCGGAAGGTTGTGCAGGGCGGCGATCGCCTCTGCGTCGGAAGGCTGGCGTGCGCGGATCGTCAATCCGGCGGGCCATTTCGCGTCTCGGGTTATCGGTGAGGGGTCTTGCTGCATATCCTCTGTCCTTCAGCGGGGCCGAGGCAGAGCGGGGGGATCCCGACCCTGCCTTTCTCGGCAGGGTTCGTGGGGATCGATCAGATGAAGTCTTGCCGACCCTCTTGCCGACCCGCTTGCCGATCGTCCACGCGCCCTGCGGAGCGGGTGGTGGTCACGAGACGCGTGTGGAGTGCCGTTCTGATCATGGCGCCTATAAGGCCGAAAATCGACGGACCGGTCAAGAGCGGATGCTGGGCATCGTTCGTCTTGCATCTTGGCGCTCGCCTGCGCGCATGATTGCGGATATGACACGTAAAAGCGCAGAAGATGGAGACACGGGGCGTGAGCAAAGACTGGAACAAGGGCGTGACGCTTGCTCTCGAGGGTCCGGGCCAGTTCAGGACCATCGATACGGTGCAGGAAGCGTCCTGGGTGCTGATCGAGGACTGGCCGCTCGAGGACGGGCCGGAGCTCGACAAGGCACTCGTCGTGTTCGAGGCCGTGCTGAAGGGCAAGAAATCGCCGGAGGCGGCCCGGCTTGCCTTCATCGCGGCGGCCATCGAGGCCGGCATCGAGGTCAAGCCATGAGGCTTGCGGCGCCAGACGGTCCTTGCAACCGTCATGAGGAAGAAGCTTGAGAACCATTGCCATCGATTTTGAAACCGCCAATGAGCAAAGAGCCAGTGCCTGCTCCGTCGGCCTTGCCTGGATCGAGGATGGGCGGGTGGTGCGCGTCGAGGAGCGGTTGATCCGCCCGAAGGAGATGCGGTTCTCCTCCTTCAACATCGCCGTCCACGGCATCCGCCCCGAGCATGTCGAGGATGCCGGCGAGTTTCCCGAGGTCATGGATGAATTTGCCGAGGATTTCGCCGATGCGACGATGGTGGCTCATAACGCCGCCTTCGATTTCAGCGTCTGGCGCGCCTGCCTCGATCTCTATGCAACGACCTATCCGGCTGTATCCTATCTCTGCAGCGTCAAGATGGCGCGCACCGTCTGGCCGCATCTGCCGTCCCACCGGTTGAACGTCCTGGCGGCGCATCTCGGCCTCGTTTTCGCCCATCACAGGGCGGCGGAGGATGCCGCTCTCTGTGCGGAAGCGACGCTGGCCATGGCCAGGCAGCTGGGTGCGCGGCATGCCGCCGAGATTCCGGCGCGAATCGGCATGACGGTGGGCAAGCTCTATGCCGGCGGCTATACGCCCTGCACGCTGCGGCGCCGGTGAACGCCTCCACGCTGCGCTCTCATTGTAAAAGCGTGCGAACTGCTTATCTGCAAGGCACACGATCCGCCGAGGAGCCTCCCATGCGCCGCTTGATGTTGATGACCGCCGCCCTTCTGTCGCTCGTCCCCTTTAGCCTGCCCGCCGCCCATGCAGAGGAAGTGGGGAAAGTGGGTGTCGACTGGATGGGCAATGATATTGTCGTTGATGCCCTGACCGATCCGAAGGTCAAGGGTGTGACCTGCCACGTGACCTATTTCGATCGCGGCATGCTGGACCGGCTGAAGAACGGCAACTGGTTCGAGGACCCGTCCAACAATTCGATCGCCTGCCGCCAGACCGGTCCGATCGAGATCGGCGATATCGATCTTTCCAAGGAAGGCGAAGAAGTGTTCAAGCAGGGCATGTCGCTGATCTGGAAGCAGCTCGTCGTCAACCGGATCTATGACAAGCCCAACAATACGCTGATCTACCTGGTGCATTCGCGCCAGCTCGTCGATGGCTCCGCCAAGATGGCGATCTCCACCGTCCCGCTGTTCAACCAGTCGGTCAACTGGCTGAAGGGTGCGCCGAAATAGACGGATGCGGTGAGGTTCCAGACCGCGAACGCGCCATGACCCCGGTCGACAGGACCGGGGCCGGCGCTTCCAGCAGCGATAGCGTCAAGCGCTTCCGATCGGAACTCAGGCGGCCTGGGCCAGCTCGTCGGCGATCACCGTATCGAGGTTCAGGAAGCAGACCATGGTCTTCTCCAGGGCGACAATGCCGCGGCAGAAGGCGCGCTGTGCTTCCGGAATGATCTCCGGTGCCGGCTGCAGGTCTTCCGACTTGATCGTCATCATGTCCGAAACCTGCTCGACGAGAAGGCCGACCAGCTTTCCGGCAATATCGGTGACGATGATGGCGGCGCGCTCGGACGGTTCCGTCATCTTCATGCCTAGGCGGCAGGCCATGTCGATGACGGGAATGACGGCGCCGCGCAGGTTGATCAGCCCAAGCACGTAAGGCGGCGTATGCGGCATCGGCGTCACGGGCGCCCAGCCGCGGATTTCGCGGATGGCCATGATGTCGATGCAGAATTCCTGATCGCCCAGGTGGAAGGAGACGATTTCGAGATAGGCTCCGGACTGCTTGATGGCATTGCTCATGGTTAGAACTCTTCCCATTTTTCGCTGGTGGCCGACGCGGCGGAGGCCGCGGAAGCCGGGCTGCTGGACTGTACCGCGCCCGCCACCCGGGTAAGGAGCGTGCGGGCAGGAGAGGGTGTGCCGCCGGTTGCGCGGTCGGCCGATGTTGCGAGCCGCGGCGGATGGTGGCGATTGTGGAACTGACCCATCAGGCGGATGAGATTATCCGCGTCGCCGGCCAGGGTGTGGCTGGCGGCATTGGTCTGTTCCACCATGGCTGCATTCTGCTGCGTGGTCTGATCCATTTGCCCGATTGCGGTGTTGATTTCGTTAAGGCCGGTTGATTGTTCTCGCGCTGATGTGGCGATCATGCCGACATCATCGTTAATTTTCAGCACATCATCGCCGATGCGATGCAGGGCGTCACCGGTCGCCCTGACGAGGTCCACGCCTGTCTGCACCTCGGCGCTGGAGCGCGAGACAAGCGCCTTGATATCCTTTGCCGCGCCGGCGGCACGGCCGGCGAGCGCGCGGACCTCCTGGGCAACGACGGCAAAGCCCTTTCCGGCATCGCCGGCGCGTGCCGCCTCGACACCGGCATTCAGCGCCAGGAGATTGGTCTGGAAGGCGATCTCATCGATCACGTTGATGATCTTGCCGATCTCGCCGGTGGCATCTTCGATGCGTTCCATGGCGGCCATGGCATCTGCGACGACGGTGGTCGAGCGTTCGGCGAAATCCTTGGCATTGCTGACCAGCTGGCTCGCCGCCTCGGCGCGCTCGGTGGCGGTGCGCACGGTGCGGGTGATCTCTTCCAGCGCGGCGGAGGTCTCCTCCAGAGAGGCTGCCTGCTGCTCGGTACGCTGGGCAAGATCATCCGCTGCCGAGCGCATCTGCTGGGCATTGGCCTGAATGGAGGCGGAGGCCGAGTTGATCTCCTGCATCGTATGCTGAAGCTTTTCCGTGAGGCGGTTGAAATCCGCCCGCACGGGTTCCAGTTCCGCCGGGAACGGGGTGGCAAGAACGGCGCCGAGATCGCCATCCGAAAGCTTTGTCAGCGCCCGCGCCAGATCCCGGGTGGCCAGGCGCAGCCGCTCTGCCGCCTGCCTCTCCTGATCGCTGCGCTGCCGGCTCTCCTCTTCCACCGCAGCGCGGTCATGCGCCGTCTTATGTTCGAGCGCCAGCCGCTCCAGGCTGGAGACGCGCAACGCTTCCGCCGCCCGGGCCATATCGGAAATCTCGTCTTTTCCCTGCGTTCCCTGAACGGCTTCGGCGCAATCGCCGGCGGCGATGCGTTGCAGATCGGCGCGGATGGTCGCGATCTTGCGGCGAATGGCGGCGCCCTGCCAATATTGAAGCGCGCCGACCAGGGACAGCGTTGCGACGCCCAGCGCGACCTGCAGCAGCACCGACCGCGCCAGGGCATTGTTTGTGCTTTTTATTGACGCTTCATGGGCGGCGGAGCCAAGGCGCGTCAATTCTTCCAGTCGCGCGCTGATCAGCTCGCCGCCGGTATCGATCCTGTCGTCGATGGCATGGAATTCCGCCTCCGAGGCCTGCGTCTCGACCAGGCGCGGCAGATCGACGGTAATGGCGGCGATCGAGCGCGCCAGATCCTGGTCGAGGCCGCGCGTCAGATCCGGTCTGTCGACCAGCGCGGCAAGCCGGTCCATTCGGCCGGCATTGGTCTTGAGAACGGTGCTGGTTGTCGAAAGCACGTCCTTTCGCTCGGCGCTGATGCTGTGCGCCTGCCTGTCGACAATGAAGTCCATGGCCGTCAGGGTGAGATCGAGATTGGCGGTCTTCAGTGCATTGGCCGTCTCCAGAAGTCCGGAGATCTCGGTGACGCGATCCAGATCCCGTCCCACATTGGCCTGAGAGACCCATCCGACCCCGGCAATCGCGCCGATGCCGACAAAGGCCGATATGCCGATGGTCATGAGTCTTTGACCGATCGACATCGCTTGCAATCCGCCGCCGCTGTTCATTTTTCTGTCGTGTTCCCGTTGAGCCAAAGGATCATGCCGCATTCGCAGCGATCTGACGCATCAACAACGGCATCATGCCTGGCGGATCGCTTATTGCCGAAAACTCTGGCAAACAGGTCTTAAACTTTCGCTAATCCTATTATACTGATTTTTGCATAGATAATCTTGGTTTTTTCCTTATAAT
Source organism: Rhizobium sp. SSA_523 (assembly GCF_030435705.1). Classification (NCBI taxonomy): domain Bacteria; kingdom Pseudomonadati; phylum Pseudomonadota; class Alphaproteobacteria; order Hyphomicrobiales; family Rhizobiaceae; genus Affinirhizobium; species Affinirhizobium gouqiense. Next base: position 1,419,567 of record NZ_CP129382.1, on the reverse strand, counting down.
GGCGGCATGCGTCAGATCGCCGAAGGTTCGAATCGTCTCTTGTGGTGTGCTGTGATCCTGCTGATCACGGCCCTTCTGGCTCTGGCCATGTTCGGCTGGATCATCCACGGGCCGAACATCTATCTCGCAATGGCCGAGAGCCTGGCTGCCTGGTGCATGTAGCGGCCGGGTGAGACAAATATGCGCGCCTTTGCTGCGGCTGCCCATTTTGCATTGCGACCAACCCGGTCAAGGCGTATCCGTGCGGTGAACGTCATCGATGGGAAGGTGCAGCATCATGAAGACAGTGCGGATCATTCTATGGGCGGCCGTTGTCGTGATGGCGGGTCTCCTGGGCTGGCTGACGCTGGAAATGACGCGCTCTTCGCAAACCATCACGGAAGCGCCTTTCGGTGTGCCGTTCAAGCTGGTGGCGCAGGATGGCAAGCCGATTACCGAAGCGGCTTTTCGCGACAAGCCGACGGCCGTCTTTTTCGGATTCAGCCATTGTCCGGAAGTGTGCCCGACCACCTTGTTCGAATTGAACGGCTGGCTGCACAAGGTTGACCCGGATGGGACGAAGCTGAACGCCTATTTCGTGACGGTTGATCCCGAACGCGATCCGCCGGATGTGCTGCAGCGTTACGTCTCCAATGTCACCGATCGCGTCATCGGCATTTCCGGACCTCCCGAAGAGGTTGCCGAAATGGTGAAGGGCTTCCGCGTCTATGCCCGCAAGGTGCCGGTGGATGAAAAGGTGCCGAATGGCGATTACACCATGGATCACACGGCGTCGGTCTTCCTGTTGAAGGATGGCGGCCGATTTGCCGGAACCATCGCCTATGGCGAGGCTCCCGCGACGGCGGAGAAGAAGCTCGAGAACCTGATCAAGGGCTGAGGCTGCTGCGGCGACGCCCGGCTCCCGGCTCCCGGCTCCTGGCCGAAGTCTCCCTCCAGTCTTTCCGGGCGACCGTAACAGCCAACTCGCGAAAGGGCAGGCGCCGCCGGCGCACAGGCAACAACCGCCTGCGCAAAGCCCGGCCGTTCGGGCCGCTTCTGCTTGAACCGCGAACCGCATCTGTGGCATGGCAGGGAGATAATCCAGCGCGGTTGCAGGACCCTAACCGGAAAGAGCAGAATTGTGAGCGAAGTGCGTCTCTACGTCACCGTCACCGAGCGGCAGGCGGAAGATATTCTGGATCGCCTCTCACTCGCCTTTGGCGAGGAGGATTATGCGATCGGCACCACCGAAGTGGATGAGAAGGCGGATCGCTGGGAAGCGTCCGTCTACATGCTCTTCGATGAGGAGGATGAGGTTCTCCAGCGCTTTTCCCAAGCCATTCACGACGCTTATCCGGATCTGACCATCGAGCGCGAGGCGCTGCCGGAGATCGACTGGATTGCCAAGTCGCTCGAAGGCCTGAAGCCTGTCCGGGCCGGCCAGTTCCTGGTGCATGGTTCGCATGATCGCGACAAGGCCCGCACGGGCGACATCGCCATCGAGATCGATGCCGGACAAGCCTTCGGCACGGGCCATCACGGAACGACGGCCGGCTGCCTCGAAATGATCGAACAGGTCATGCGAGCCCATCCGCCACGCAATGCGCTGGATCTGGGGACGGGAAGCGGCGTTCTGGCCATAGCGGTTGCCAAGCTCAAGAAGATCCCGGTCTTGGCGACCGATATCGATCCGGTGGCAGTCAAGGTTGCGGCGGCCAATGCACGGCTGAACGGAATTCTGGAGGGGAAACCGCAGGGCATTGCCCTGGAAACGGCGCCGGGCTTCCATTCCGAGAGCTTTCGCCGGCATGGCCCCTTCGATCTGATCATCGCCAATATTCTGGCACGGCCGCTGATCAAGATGGCGCCGCAACTCGCCGGCCATCTTTCGCCTTCCGGTGATGTCATCCTGTCGGGGATCCTGGCGGCGCAGCGGTGGAAGGTGATCGCGGCCTATTCCGGCGCCGGCCTTGCCCATGTGCGCACGCTCTGGCGCAATGGCTGGGTGACGATCCACCTGCGGCGGGAACGGCGCTCCACCTAAGGCCTTACCCGAGTTTTTGCAGTGCAGCAGTGTCTCGCACGCATAGCTTAAGCGTCACTGGCGCCTGAAAACGCGAAAGGGCGGCATCCGAAGATGCCGCCCCTGGATGCTGCCGGAGGCAGATCCAGCCCGCGAACCCTGGAGAGGAGGACAGGCTCGAGCGGGGGTATGCGTGTTCTGTTCGGGCAAAGGCGCTTGGGAGGAGGATCAGCCTTTGCCGTCGGGGTCAGAACACGGTTGATTTCCAAGCCCCGAGGGGATCAGAATACGTAGCGACGTGCGCCCTTGCGAGCCAATTCGGCGCGGTTGGTGCCAAGGGCTTCGAGGCTTTCGTCGTCGAGATAGAGGAGGGCGCCGTTCACATAACGGTGGGCCTGACGTTCCCGAGCGGCCACGACCCGGTCGAATGCAGTGCGGAAGAACGAGTTTGCCATGTCAGCAATCCTTGATTGGGTCTTAGGTTCAACGTGTGTCTGGTCTTGCGTCTTGTTTGTATAAGAGTGCAGACTTGCATGTCTGGTGGCGGGCTCTGTGCTCGCCGATGACCAGAATATATGGAACGATGATCGCTTTAGTCAGGGGACTTGCATCAAGGGTGTTATGCGGCCTACGCATGGCATGCCTCGATTCCACCGCTCCCTGTGTGCAGCTGCACAACAAACCGGCAGGCTCGAGCATGCTCTGGTCTCCAGGCGGATTTTCGCTAAGATCGCGCTCCTCGTGAATCGTCTGAAAGCAAGTTCATGTTCCAGTCCTTCGACAGCACTTCCTCTCCCGCCCTCGGGCCCCAGCGCGTGGCGGCCCTGCGCGCCCGTTTCGACGAGTTTTCCGTCGATGGCGTCCTGGTGCCGCGCGCCGATGAATTTCAGGGGGAATATGTCCCGGCCTGCGCGGAACGCCTTGCCTGGCTGACGGGATTTACCGGCTCGGCAGGCATTGCCCTCATCGCGCGCAACCAGGCCGTGGTCTTTGTCGACGGGCGCTATACGACGCAGCTTGCCCAGCAGGTGGATCAGGCGACCTTCACCGCTGGTGATCTGGTTGGAGAACCGCCGCACCAATGGCTTGCGGCTCATGCGCCGAACGGGTTTCGTCTGGGCATAGATCCCAATCTCCACAGCCGTGCGGAGGTGGCGAAACTGTCGGATGCGCTGACGGCGAAGGGAGGGGCGCTGGTCCTTCTGGCGCAGAACCCGGTGGATGCGCTCTGGAGCGACCGGCCTGCCGCACCCATGGGTGCCGTTGCCGTGCAGCTCGACAACCATGCCGGTCGTCCGGCCCAGGACAAGATCAAGGACATTGCCGCGGGCGTCGCGGCGAAGGGCGCGGCCGGCGTCCTGATCTCCGACCCGTCCTCGGTCGCCTGGATCTTCAATATCCGCGGCGCCGACGTGCCGCACACGCCGCATCCGCTCGCACGGGCCATCATCACGGCGGCCGGCACAGCGGAGCTTTTCATCGAGGCTGGCAAGATCAATGCCGAGGCGGACAGGCATCTTGCGCCTCTCTGCAGCCGCTTTGAACCGGCGGAGTTGACGGCGCGGCTGGCGCGCCTCGCCGAGGGTGGCGCCAAGGTTCTGGTGGATGCGGAGGCCACCTCCGTTGCGCTGTCGAAGGCCATTGAATCGGTCGGCGGCGTCGCTGTCGAGGCCATGGATCCGGCGCGGCTGCCGCGGGCGGTGAAGAATGCCGTAGAGCTGCGCGGCTCGGCCGATGCGCATGTTCAGGACGGCGTGGCCATGGTCCGCTTTCTCCATTGGCTGGACGGGCAACAGCCCGGCAGCCTCAGCGAAATCTCGGCCGTCGAGCGTCTGGAAGCTTTCCGGGCGAAGGTCGGCGAGAGCCTGCAAAACCCGCTGAAGGATATTTCCTTCGACACGATTTCCGGTGCCGGCGAGCACGGGGCGATCATGCATTACCGCGTGACGCGCGACAGCAACCGCACGCTTCAGGCCGGCGAATTGTTTCTGATCGATTCCGGTGCGCAATATGTCAACGGCACGACCGATATCACCCGCACCGTCGCCATCGGCTCCGTTCCGCAGGAGCAGAAGCGGTTCTACACGCTGGTGCTGAAGGGCATGATCGCGATTTCCACGGCGCGCTTCCCCAAAGGGTCACGCGGCTGCGACCTCGACCCGCTGGCACGCATCGCGCTGTGGAAGGCCGGCGCCGATTTCGCGCATGGAACCGGCCATGGTGTCGGCTCCTATCTTTCCGTGCATGAGGGCCCGCAGCGCATTTCGCGGGTCTCGACGCAGGAATTGCTGCCGGGCATGATCCTGTCCAACGAGCCGGGCTATTATCGCCCCGGCGCCTTCGGCATCCGCATCGAAAACCTCATCTACGTAACACCGCTTGAGATGATCGAGGGCGGCGACCTGCCGATGATGGGCTTTGAGACCCTGACCTGGTGCCCGCTCGATCGCCGGCTCATCGTGACGTCACTTTTGACCGAGGAAGAGCGCGCCTGGCTCGATGCCTATCACGCAACGGTCTTTGACAAGCTTTCGCCATTGATCTCGCAAAGTGACGTGAGTGAGTGGTTGCGCCAGGCGACTGCGCCGCTCTGAGCGGCAAGGCGGAGGCCCCGGCGACAGTCGGGGCCGGCAATCGCCACGGCGAGGTTCGGCATGGCGCAGACCGGTCTGTCGCCATCGCCATTCGTCGCAACAAGCCCGTGGCGGTTCAGCCGAAGGGAAGGTGGCGCAGCAGCAGAGCGGCGGCCCAGCCTGCCAGGATCAGCGGCAGGCCCGGATAGCGCAGCCCGACGAGAAGCGCCACCAGCATCGCAGATTTCACATCCCAGCCGCCATCGAAGAAGGCGGGCGCGACGAGCGTCGTCAGAACGGCTGCGGGAACCGCATTGAGCGCCGTCTCCATGCGTGGCGGGATCCGCTTCATGCGGGTGATCAGCACATAGCCACCAATGCGGGTGAGATAGGTCGCGATGCCGGCCGCAAGGATGATCAGGGCGGAGTGCAGATCCATCAGGCGCGATCCTTGCCCGGTTGGACAGGCATGGCCACGGCGCCCGGCATCGCCTCTGCCGGTGCTTCGGCCGGATCCTTATGGACAATGATTGCCGTCAGAATGCCGGCCAAAGCGCCGAGGCTGACATGCCAGGGCGATCCGACCGTATGCATGGCCAGCACGGAGGCGCAGGCGCTGACCGCCACCACCGGCAGAAACAGCAGGCGCTTGCGAAATCCGAAGACCAGGCCCAGGAAATAGACAGGCAGAAGGACATCCATGCCAAGCGCGGCGGGATCGCCGATCAGCTTCCCGAACAGCGCGCCGAGCCCCGATCCCACCACCCAGACGGTGTAGATGACCATTGCGAGGCCCATGTAGTATCGGGTCTCCAGCCGTCCGGTCAGTTCCGCCCGCTTGGCCGATTCGGCAAATTGCGGATCGGTCAGGAAAAACAGGCCGATGGCGCGCGCGGCAGGCGAGAAATCGCGAATATAGGGGGCGAGTGCCGCCGAATAGAGAATATGGCGGAAATTGACGGCAAAGACCGAGAGGATGATCAGCCAGGCCGGTACGTCGCTGCCGAACATCTGCACGCCGACCAGCTGGCTTGCCCCGGCAAAGAGGACGATGCTCATGACCGTCGCTTCCAGCGGCGTCATGCCGCCATCCACGGCGACCGCGCCAAACAGCAGGCCGAAGGGGCTGGTCGACAGCGCGATGACAAAGCCTGTCCGGGCGCCTTTCCAGAATATGCTGTCTGGCATCACATTTTCCTGCAGAACCTGCCTGCCCGTAAACCCGGTGCCGCTGGGCTGCAAGTGATTAGATTTGATGAATAGATGAATAGATCTGCAGGTTGTGCCGGGGTACCGCCCTCACATCGTCAATCTGCCAGGATGTCCGCGCTGTTGACGATGACCGCGCCTTCTTTGCGCATCTGCGCGATAGCCGCGCGGACTCCCTCGGGATCGATGCCGCGGCTGGCATCCTCGATGAAGCGGATCTTCACATCCTGAAGCATGTCGATCGCATCGAGAACAGAGAACTTGACGCAATAGTCGGTTGCAAGGCCGCAGACATCCAGTTCCGTGACCTGCTGCGCCCGCAAATAGCCGGCGAGCCCGGTCACCGCCGCGTGGTCATTGTCGCGGAAGGCGGAATAGCTGTCGACGGCGAGATTCTCACCCTTCTGCTGGATGTAATCGAAAGCGTCGCTGTTGAGATCGGGATGGAATTCGGCATCCGGCGTTGCCTGCACGCAATGGTCCGGCCAGAGCACCTGCGGCTTGCCGCAGAGTTCGCCCATGGAAAAGGGCGCCTGGCCGGGATGCTGGGACGCGAAGCTGCCATGATTGGCGGGGTGCCAGTCCTGCGAGGCGACCACGAGGTCATAGGGTCCTTCATCCATCAGGCGGTTGATGACCGGAACGACGAGATGACCGTCCGGCACGGGTAGATTGCCTCCCGGGCAGAAGCCGTTCTGGACGTCGATCACAAGCAGCGCTCTCATGGAAGGCCTCCCGATTTGTTTTGCATGCAGAATGCCAAGCCGGCGCACCGTAATCAAGCAGAGGCACCAAAACCGGCGCCAGAAGGCCCAAATGAGGCAGAAAAGCAGCGGATTTGCGTCTTTTCCACCTCGCGCCGCAGGATCGCCGCGCCCTCGCCGTATTCCCAATAAACTTTAGACAGACTGCACATATATCGCCTCCACGGGACAGACAGGGGGCTCTCGTAAACACATTGGTTACCATAATCCGTCATTCTTTCAGCTCTCCGGCAGGACGGCTGCTCACAGCCGAAGCCCGTGCAAGCGGCCTGCAGGAGACACGTTCCGGTGCAGCGCCTGTTATGTCTGCCGCGCCGGGTAGTCGAGTAACGGGTAAAGGGTAACGCGTATCATGGCATTGGCTTTCGCGGCGGCGCGGTCCGCCTCCGTCTCCTCCCGAACCAGCCGCCTCGACGCGAAGCCGGTTTTCTCGTCCCGCCTGATGAAGGCAACCGTAGCGCTCGGCATGACACTTGCCGTCGGCGGCTGGATGGTGGGTGCGCTCGCAACCGTCCAGAGCGTCGCCTCGGTCAAGCCGCATGGCTACAGCTATGATCTGCGCGCCTCGCTGGATCTGAAGCCGCTGCTCGCGCCGGTCTCCGATGAGCAGCGCGCCTTGAAGATCGCCAAATTTGCCCGGCTATCGGCCGGAGCGACGCCGAAGATGGCGCGTCTCGACGGTGCCCATATGGCACATCTGGCAGCGTTGAAGCCGGATCAGGCCGAGGTCAAGGATTCGCTGGCGCTCGCCTTTGCCCGCGCCGAAGCGGACAAGCAGTTTGCGAGCCTCGCGCTGTCGCGGCCGGATCCCTCCAGGGTGAAGGATGCGCTTGCTTCCGCCATGCAGGATACCGTTCTGGTCGCGCCGCCAAGCAATGTCGCCTGGGATGCCAATCCGCCCGGCAATGCGGCCGATGGCGAAATTGAGATCGCAGATCTGCAGAGCCCGGCGGAACTGGCCGTTGCCGAAGCCACGGGACCGAGCGAAGACAACAGCCTGCCCATGGCCGGTCCGCTGCCGATCGTTCGTCCGCCTGCCAATGCGCTCGCCATGGCCATCGCCCCCTCCGCCGTCAAGCCGTCCACGCGCGCCAAGCCGGCCATTGTCGAAGAGGACGAGGACGAGGATGCCACCACGGCGCTCGCCTTCGCCAAGCCCGAAAATCCGATGAAGCGCACGGCGCCTTCCGTTCCGTGGCCGGACCGCGGAACGAAGATCGCCGTCTACGACATCACGGCGGGCAAGGTCTTCATGCCCAATGGCTCGGTTCTGGAAGCCCATTCCGGCATCGGCTCGATGCGCGACAATCCGAAATTCACCCATGTGAAGATGCGCGGGCCGACGCCGCCCGGCACCTATCGCCTGTCGATGCGCGAGAAGCTGTTCCACGGCGTGGCGGCCATCCGCCTGACGCCGACCGATGGCATCGCGCCCCAGGGCCGCACCGGCCTGCTTGCCCACACCTATCTTCTGCGCAGCCGGCCCGGCGATTCGCACGGCTGCGTCGCCTTTGCCAATTACGACAAGTTCCTGAAGGCCTTCCAGCGCGGCGAAGTCACCCATATGATCATCGTGCCGCGCCATGACGGGAGCATTCCGATGGCGGCGCTGCGCAAGATCAATCCGCGTGGCGGCAGCGGGTCGAATGTGGCGGCCACGCCGGTTTCGGCCGATGGCAGCAAGTCGCGCACGCTCATGGACTACCTGAAGAACGACGGCTGAGCGTCTGCCTCAGCCGATCAGGTCGCCGGCGATCCTGAGGAAGATGCGGGCGCCCACGGCAATCAGCGCATCGGGGAAGTCGTAATCGGGATTGTGCAGGGCCGGATGGGTCTCTCCGGAGCCCAGGAACAGCATGGCCGATCGTGAGACGGAGCCGAAACGGCCGAAATCCTCCGATGCGCGAAACGCCGTGCCTGTCTCGACGGGCAGGCCCTCGGCGGCGATCGCCCGGCGGATGATCGCGGCGGCCTGCGGATCATTATGGCAGTGTCCGAACGCATCGTGATAGCTGAAGGACAGCGCAAGGCCATGGGCCTCGGCCGCGGCGCGCGCCATGCTCTCGGCTTTCTCCTTCAGGGCCGTCATCTGATCGTCGGAGACCGTGCGCAGCGTGACCCAGATCTCGCCCATTCCCGGCGCTATGCCGAAGGCGGCTTCGCCGATGGCGACATGGGTGACGGTGGCAAGCGTGAGATCGCCGGCGTCGAGATCTCCGGAACCGAGCGCGATGAAGGCTGGAATGAGGGCGGCGATTGCCGGTGCCGGTGAAATTCCTGTTTCCGGCATCGAGGCATGCGCCGTCTTGCCGGTGAGGCGGATCTTCAGCCCGCAGGAGGCGCAATTGGCAGGCCCCTCCTTGATCCAGCTCGTTCCGAGCGCAATTCCCGGCATGTTGTGAAGCGCAAAGGAAAAATCCGGCCTCAGGGGCGCGAATTGCGGGTCGGCAAGCACGGCGGCGGCGCCGGCGCCGGTCTCTTCCGCAGGCTGGAACAGCAGGATGGCGCGGCCGCGTGCGGGACGGTTCCGGCCGAAAGCGCGGGCAAGGGCGGCAAGGATCGCCATATGCCCGTCATGGCCGCACATATGGCCCTTGCCGTCAAAGAGGGACCGGTGCGGCAGGTCGGAGAGCTCGGCGATGGGCAGTGCATCGAGTTCGGCCCGGAACAGGACTGTCGGCCCGTCTCCGGCACCTTCGAAGACCGCCGCGACGCCCGTGCCGCCAAGTCCGGTGACGATCGCATCGGGCCCGACCGCTTCCAGGAAGCGCGCCACTTCCGCAGCGGTCTGATATTCGGCGCCCGAAACCTCCGGCATGGCATGCAAATGCCGACGCCAGAGGATGAGATCGGCCAAATCCGTTTCCGAAAGGCTCATCCGGCCTTCTCCACAAAACCGTCCAGCACCCGTTTCTGACCGGCGCGATCGAAATCGATCGTCAGCTTGTTGCCCTCGACGGATGCAACATTGCCATTGCCGAACTTGATGTGGAAGACGCGGTCGCCGATGGAAAAGCGCGATGGCGTGTCGGCCACCGACTTTGCGATCAGCTCGCCTTCGATGGTCTTCGTCCGCGGCCCGCTCTCGCCATAGCCGATGCGCTCGACGGCATGGCCCGAACGGCTGCCCCAATTGTCGCGCGTCGCATCGCTCTTATTGGCCTGCGCCCGCTTCCAGCCGGGGGTTGAATAGGAATTGGCGAAGGGATCGGCCTTGTCGAAGCGGGACTGGCCGTAACCGCCGCGACCGTAGCCGCCATAGCCGCTGTCCGATTCGGCCACATCGACATGGGCGGGCGGCAATTCATCCAGGAAACGCGAGGGCATCGTGGATTGCCAGAGCCCATGTATGCGGCGGTTGGAGACGAACCAGATATGGCAGTGCCGCTTTGCCCGCGTCAGCCCGACATAGGCAAGCCGGCGCTCCTCCTCGAGGCCGGAACGGCCTCCTTCGTCCAGCGCGCGCTGGTGGGGGAACAGGCCTTCCTCCCAGCCGGGCAGGAAGACCGTATCGAATTCCAGCCCCTTGGCGGAATGCAGCGTCATGATGGAAACGGCGTCCATCTCCTCGTTCTGCTCGGCATCCATGACAAGCGACACATGTTCGAGGAAGCCCCGCAGGCTTTCGAAGGCCTCCATCGAGCGGATGAGTTCCTTCAGGTTTTCCAGCCTTCCGGGCGCCTCCGCCGATTTGTCGTTCTTCCACATGTCGGTATAGCCGGACTCGTCGAGGATCTGCTCGGCAAGCTCGGTATGCGGAGTCGATTCAAGCAGTTCCGCCCAGCGCTTGAAGCTCTGAATCACGTCGAACAGCGCTTTGCGCGCCTTCGGCTTGATCTCGTCGGTCTCGATCAGGTCGCTCGCCGCGGCAAGCATGGGAATATCGCGGGCGCGCGCGTAATCATGCAGCGCCCGGACCGTGGTATCGCCCAGGCCGCGTTTCGGCGTATTGACAATGCGTTCGAATGCCAGGTCGTCGGCGGGCTGGCACACCAGGCGGAAATAGGCCATGGCATCGCGGATTTCGAGGCGCTCGTAGAAGCGGGGGCCGCCGATGACACGATAATTGAGGCCGAGCGTGACGAACCGGTCTTCGAACTCGCGCATCTGGAAGGAGGCGCGCACCAGAATCGCCATGTCGTTCAGATTGTGCTTCTTGCCCGTCGAATCGCCGCGCTGCAGCTGTTCGATCGTTTCGCCGACGGCACGGGCCTCTTCCTCCGAATCCCAGGCGGCATGCACGATGACCTTCTCGTCATCCGGATCGGTGCGTTCGGTAAACAGCGTCTTGCCGAGGCGGCCTTCGTTATGGGCGATCAGATGGCCGGCGGCGCCGAGAATATGCTCCGTCGAGCGGTAATTGCGTTCCAGCCGGATCACCCTGGCGCCGGCGAAATCCTTCTCGAAGCGAAGGATGTTATCGACCTCGGCGCCGCGCCAGCCATAGATGGACTGGTCGTCATCGCCGACGCAGCAGACATTTTGAGCCACGTCCTTCGGCCGCTGGGCAAGCAGGCGCAGCCACATATACTGGGCGGTATTGGTGTCCTGATACTCGTCCACCAGGATATAGCGAAACCGCTGATGATAATCCTTCAGCACATCGGGATTGCGGCGGAAGAGATCGATCGGGTGCAGCAGAAGATCGCCGAAATCGCAAGCGTTCAGCGTCTTCAGCCTTGCCTGATAGGCGGCGTAGAGTTCGCGCCCCTTGCCGTTGCCGAAGGCGCGGGCATCGCCCTCGGGAATATCCTTGGGCGTCAGGCCCTTGTTCTTCCAGCCATCGATCATGCCGGCGAACTGGCGGGCCGGCCAGCGCTTGTCGTCCAGGCCTTCCGCCTGGATGAGCTGCTTGATCAGACGGGTGACGTCGTCCGTATCCAGAATGGTGAAGTCGGAGCGCAATCCGACCAGCTCGGCATGGCGCCGCAGGAGCTTCACGCCAATCGAATGGAAGGTGCCGAGCCAGGGCATGCCCTCCACCGCGCCGCCGACGAGGACGCCGACGCGTTCCTTCATCTCCCGCGCCGCCTTGTTGGTGAAGGTCACCGCCAGGATCTGGCTGGGATAGGCGCGGCCTGTCGCCAGGATATGGGCGATGCGGGTCGTCAGCACGCGCGTCTTGCCCGTGCCGGCGCCGGCCAATACGAGGACCGGGCCATCCAGCGTCTCGACCGCCTCGCGCTGTTCCGGATTGAGGCCTGAGAGATAGTCGGGCGCCCGGTTCTGGTCGCGCGCCGCCATGGCACGCGCGGCAATGCCCAATCCGCCGGCTGCTTCTACAGCCGGGTTGGAATTGGCCTGGCCGGTTTTGCTGCGCGGCGCGTGGTCCGGTTCCTCGTCGAAGAACGGAATGTCATCGAAACTGTTCGTCATGGCGACAATCTAACGGTTCTGGACGAACATGGCCATAGATGATGTTCTGCTTTCATTCCCTATGTACAGCCTGCAAGGTGCAAGATCAGGGCACAACAAGGCCCTGGCATGGCAAAAAGACGGCCGATCACCCCGCGCTCACGCCAGCGTGATGGATTCTACATGACAAGTTGGTAAGGTAGGGCATGCTGCCATTGCCGAAAGTCTGATTGAATATAATAATTTGCTGATATGGGCCTTCCGGTTCGGCGCGCGCCTCAAACACTCGCTGCCGAGCCTGATCCGGTTCGTGTCCGTGACCGTTATGAATGGCGTCTGCCGCGATCGGATCGTCCAGTCTGTCCCTTGGAGTTTTGAATGCGCATCTGGAAGCAAGTGCTCCTCAGTCTCGCCGTGCTGCTTGTCGGCGCCTGTCTTTGGCTTTTCCTGCGTCCGGATACGGCTTCGAGCTTCGTGTCGCTGGGTGTCCCGGAGCCGCTGGTGGCGCTTATTGCTCCGCAACAGGCGGAGAATGCTCGGGCCGGCGAGGCAGCCGGCGGTGCGGGGTCGGCGGCCAATGGGCGCTCCGGTTCGGCAGGCGAGGGCAGTGGCCAGGCTGGTCGTCAGGCGGGCGGCCAAGGTAACGGCCAAGGTAACAGTCAGGGAAGTGGCGGGGGGCAGGGCGGTCGCGCTACAACCGTGGTGGCCGAAGCGGTCGAGGCCGGAACGGTCAATGACCGTCTGGCGGCGATCGGCGATGGACGCGCCATCCAGACTGTTGTCGTGATGCCGCAGAGCACCGGCACAATCAGCGAAATTCTCGTCAGCTCCGGCCAGCGAGTCAAGACCGGCGATCTGCTGGCGCGTCTCGATAATGACGAGCAGCTGATCGAGCGGGACAAGGCGCGCGTGGCGCTCAATAGCGCCCGGGAGCGGTCGCAATCCTACAAGAACCTGCGGTCGGTTGCCCGCCTCGACGTGCTGGATGCGCAGATCGCCGAACAATCGGCCGAGCTGGCGTTGGCCACGGCGGAACTCAACCTGAAGCGGCGCGACATCGTGGCGCCGATCGACGGCGTCGCGGGGATCGTCGCGGTCAATGTCGGAGACAATGTCACGACGCAGACGAGCATTGTGACGCTCGACGACCGCTCGCAGATCCTCGTCGATTTCTGGGCGCCGGAGCGGTTCGTCACCCAGCTGAAGCCGGGTCTTGCGGTGGAGGCGAGCTCCGTCAGCCGTCCGGGCCAATCCTTTTCCGGCGAGATCGATTCGATCGACAACCGGGTCGATTCGGCAAGCCGCACCATTCGCGTGCGGGCCAAGATCGAAAATGGCGAGGATCTGCTGCGCGCCGGCATGTCCTTTGCCGTCTCCCTCCGCTTTGCCGGCGATGATTTTCCGGCTGTCGATCCGCTGGCCGTGCAATGGGATGCCGAAGGCGCCTATGTCTGGAAGGTCACCGGCGGAACGGCGGAAAAAGTGCGGGTCCGCATCATCCAGCGCAATCCCGACAGGGTTCTGGTCGATGCAGAGCTGACGCCCGAAGACAAGGTCGTCACCGAGGGCCTGCAGCGCGTGCGCGAGGGACAGCCGGTACAGATCCAAGGCGAGGCAAATCCGAAAGTGGCGGAGGCAAAACAGACATGAGCGATGCGCGCGAAGACGCCTCGACCCAGGCGAAATCCACGTTCACGGCCCTGTTCGTCCGCCGCCCAATTCTGGCGGCCGTTCTCAACACCCTGCTTGTCGTCGCCGGCCTTGCCGCCTTTGTCGGCGTCGAGGTGCGGGAATTGCCGGATGTCGACCAGCCGGTCATCACGGTCCGGACCACCTATGACGGTGCGTCGCCACAGACCATCGACCAGGAACTGACACAGGTGATCGAAGGCGCGGTCGCGCGCGTCAGCGGCTTGAAGGCGCTCTCGTCGCAATCGCAGTTCGGCTCGAGCCGCGTCACCATGGAATTTTCCGACAGCGTCGATCTCGCCGAAGCCGCCAATGACGTTCGCGATGCCATCGGCCGCGTGATCAACCAGCTGCCGGAGGATGCCGACGAGCCGCGCATCGTCAAGGCGGATTCCGATTCGCAGCCGATCCTGCGCGTCGCCGTCACCTCGACGACGACCTCCATGGAGGACCTGACCCAGCTCGTGGACAATGAGATCGTCGACCGGCTTGCCGCCGTCGACGGGGTGGCGGATGTCGAGCTCTATGGCGAGCAGGAAAAGATCTTCCGCGTCGATCTCAACCAGGCAGCGCTGGCCAGCCGCGGATTGACCGTCGCTGATGTCTCCACCGCGCTCTCCAGCGCGGCACTTGACGTTCCGGCGGGCTCCCTGAAGAGCCGCACGCAGGATATCGTGGTGCGCGCCACCGCCAACCTCTCCACGCCGGAGGATTTCGGCAATGTGCTGATCAAGGACAAGATCCGGCTGCGCGATGTCGCCAATGTCATGCTGGGGCCGGATGACGGTACCACCATGCTGCGGTCCAATGGTGTCCAGGGCGTCGGTCTTGGCATCATCCGGCAGGCGCAGTCGAACACGCTGAACATTTCGTCCGGCGTGAAAGCCGTTGTCGATGAATTGCAGCGCACGATGCCGGAGGGAACGCGGATCTTCATCAGCAGCGACGATGCCGTTTTCATCCGCGGTGCCCTGCATGAAGTGGAGCTGGCGCTCGGCCTCTCGGCCATCATCGTCGTGGCCGTGCTGTATCTCTTCCTGCGCGACTGGCGGGCGACGCTCATTCCGGCGCTGACCATGCCGGTGGCGCTGATCGGCACGCTGACGGCCATCTACCTTGTCGGCTTCTCCATCAATATTCTCACTTTGCTCGCCATCGTGCTGGCCACCGGGCTTGTGGTCGACGATGCCATCGTCGTTCTGGAGAATATCGTGCGCCGCCGCACCGAAGGCATGGGACCGCGCGCCGCGGCCGTGCTCGGCACCCAGGAAGTGTTTTTCGCCGTGCTGGCGACCACGGCCACGCTGGCCGCCGTCTTCATCCCCCTGTCCTTCCTGCCGGGGCAGCTCGGCGGGCTTTTCCGCGAATTCGGCTTCGTGCTGGCCTTTGCCGTCGGCCTGTCGTCGATCACCGCGCTGACCCTCTGTCCGATGCTGGCCTCGCGCATGCTCACCCGGCCGATGACGGAGCCGAAGGGTCTCTTGGCCAGCTTCGGCAATCTCTTCGCCAGGGTCTATGCCAGCAGCCTGCGCTTCTTCCTCAACGCGCCGCTGGTGGTGATCGCCGCCTCGGTGCTCTTCGCCTTCGCCGCCTTCATCACATTCGGCGCGATCAAGAACGAATTGACGCCGCGCGAGGATCGGTCGGCGGTCCTGCTGCGGCTGACCGCGCCGGAAGGCGTCAGCCTTGCCTATACGCAGGACCAGTTGCAGCGGGTGGAGGAGAACCTGAAGCCGCTTCTCGATTCGGGCGAGATCCAGAACATCTTCTCTATTTCCGGCATGGGCAATTCCACCAATAGCGGCTTCATGGTGCTGACGCTCGCCCCCTGGGAGGAGCGCAGCCGAAGCCAGAACGATATTGCCCGCGACGTGAATGCCGCGGCGGCCAGGGTGCCGGCGCTGCGCGGCTTTGCGATCCAGAGCAATTCCCTGCGCATTCGCGGCGCCGGCAGTGGCATTCAGGTGGCGCTGGTCGGAACCGATCATGCGCGTCTGACGGAAGCGGCCATCAAGCTCGTCCAGGCCATGGAGCAGAGCAGCTCCTTCGAAACGCCGCGGCTGGACAGCGAGCCGACGCAGGCGCAACTCTCCGTCTCGATCGATCGCGAACGGGCCTCCGATCTGGGCATCGAAATTTCCGGCCTGTCGGCTGCCATGCAGGCTTTGCTGGAAGGGCGCTCCGTGGTGGATGTCTTCGTCGACGGCGAAGCCATTCCGGTGCGGCTGACCTCCAGCATGCAGCCGATCGACGACCCGACCGATCTGGAAAACATCTTCCTGCGCACGGCAGACGGCAAAGTGGTGCCGATGTCCACCATTGCGACGCTGAAAGAGGGTGCCGTTGCCCCTGAACTCAACCGCGAGCAGCAGCTGCCGTCGGTCTCGCTTTCGTCCGGGCTCACCGAAGGCCTGGCGCTCGGCCAGGCGCTTGCGGAGGTCGAGCGGCTTGCACAACCCCTGTTGCCGCAGGGCTCGCGTGTCCTGCCGCTCGCCGAAGCCAAGACGCTCGGCGAAAACGCCAATGGCATGGCCATCACCTTCGGCTTTGCCATTGCCATCATCTTCCTGGTGCTGGCGGCGCAGTTTGAAAGCGTGCTTTCCGCGCTGATCATCATGACCACGGTGCCGCTCGGTCTCGCCTGCGCCGTCTTCGCGCTGGTACTGACCGGCTCGACGCTGAATGTCTACAGCCAGATCGGCCTGGTGCTTCTGGTCGGCGTCATGGCGAAGAACGGCATTCTGATCGTGGAATTCGCCAATCAGCTGCGCGATCAGGGTGCCGGCGTGCGCGACGCGATCGAGCGGGCCTGCAGCCTTCGCCTCAGGCCGGTGATGATGACGATGATCGCCACGATCCTCGGCGGCGTTCCGCTGGTTCTGGCGCAAGGTGCGGGCGCCGAAGCGCGCATTGCCCTCGGCTGGGTCATCGTCGGCGGCCTCGGCCTCGCCACGCTGGTGACGCTCTATATCACGCCGGTCGCCTATCTGCTTCTCGCGCGCTTTGCCAAACCGCATGCGCATGAGGAACAGCGGCTGCACGACGAGCTGGAGCTGGCCCAGAACCGCGCCGCCAATGCGGAAACCAAGCCGCTGCTGGCGGCGGAATAAAGCGGGCACGAGCGCAGGCGGTGCGTGCCCCGGCAGGGCAGGCGCCCGAGGCGCGAGACGGGAGGACGCCGGGAGGCGCGGTGGAGGTGCCGGGCGGGTCCATCGGGCGCGCCTGCTTTTCCGTTATGGACAAGCCGGCGCCTCTTCCTTACCAAGACAGGACAGGATCCAGAGACCGATCCTGAGGCCTGATCCGGAGACATCGCCATGGTAATGAGAGACGTGCAACCCGGCCTTCGCAATGAGGAGGGGATCGTCACTGTCCTCGGCATTCTGAAGCAGCAGTTGGGCGAGCGCCTGCAGACCGGACAGGCGTTTCGCGAACAGCATGCCCACACGACGACCTACCTGCCGCGGCAGATACCGGATGGCGTGGTCTTCGTCGAAAGCGTCGATGATGTGAAATGCGTGGTGAAAACCTGCGCCGCGCATCGTGTTCCGATCATCCCCTTCGGCACGGGCTCCTCGCTTGAAGGTCAGGTCAATGCGCCCTCCGGCGGCATATCGATCGATTTCTCGAAGATGGACCAGGTTCTGCGCGTCTCTCCCGAGGATCTCGACGTGACAGTACAGCCGGGCGTGACCCGCGAGGCGCTCAACACCTATCTGCGCGATACCGGCCTGTTCTTTCCGATCGATCCGGGCGCCAATGCCTCGATCGGCGGCATGACCGCAACCCGCGCCTCGGGCACCAATGCGGTGCGCTACGGCACGATGAAGGATAATGTCCTGTCGCTGACGGTGGTAACCGCCGATGGCGAGGAAATCTCCACCGGCACCAGGGCCAGGAAATCCTCCGCCGGCTATGACCTGACCCGGCTCTTTGTCGGATCCGAAGGCACGCTTGGTGTCATCACCTCCATCACGCTGAAGCTGCAGGGCATTCCGGAAAAGATCGGCGGCGGCGTTTGCGCCTTTCCGACCGTCGAGGCGGCATGTGCGGCAGTGATCATGACGATCCAGATGGGCATTCCGGTGGCCCGCATTGAATTGCTGGACGAGGTGCAGATGAAGGCCTGCAACGCCTATTCCGGCCTCGCCTATGCCGAAAAGCCGACGCTCTTCCTGGAGTTTCACGGCACGGAAGACACTGTGCGCATGCAGTCCGAGCAATTCGCCATGATCGCTGCGGAATGCGGTGGCGAAGAATTCCAATGGACGGGAGATGCGCAGGCAAGGGCCAAGCTGTGGAAGGCCCGGCATGATGCCTATTGGGCGGCGCGGGCGCTGGCCCCGCATCTGGGCGCTCTGTCGACGGATGTCTGCGTGCCGATCTCGAAGCTTGCCGAATGCGTGGCTGAAACCCATGCGGATATCATCGAAAACGGCTTCCTGGCGCCGATCGTCGGTCATGCCGGCGATGGCAATTTCCATCTTCTGCTGCTCTTCGACGAGAATGATCCGGCCGATATTGCACGGACCGAGGCCTTCGTGGAGCGGCTGAACCGCCGGGCGCTGGCCGCCGGCGGCACCTGCACCGGCGAACACGGCATCGGCCAGGGCAAGATGAGCTTTCTCGAACAGGAGGCGGGGCCGGCGCTGGCACTGATGCGACAGATCAAGCAGGCGCTCGATCCGCAGGGGATCTTCAATCCGGGCAAGATCCTGCGCAGCGGCGACACGGTTCGCGGCTGATCGCGGGAGCCGGTCCATCACCGCCGGCAAGGCGCGCGATATGCCGCGCTTTTCCTTCACAAGGATCTGGTATAGCCAGTGCGACGGTCAAGCAGTCTCGGCCGCCGTGGCGTCTCGGCTTCGGGAGCGGCAAGGCCTTGAGAGCGACCAGGCCTTGAGAGCGACCAGACGTTGAGAGCCGCCAGATGAGAGGGATTGGCCCGGATTTTGACATTTGCGGCGGTTCGCGGCACCTTGACGCAAAGGACGTCGACATGGCTTGGGACCACAGGCAAATATCTGTTTCCAGTGGAGTTTCGGACGGGTCGTCTGATCCTCAAGATCGCCGCGGATGGGGGGATCGGATGCCAGTGTCGTTCCATCGGAGCGGCAGGCTGATGCAAGGAGAATAGTACGGTGCTTGGACGGATTTTGCTGGTGATCAGCGGCCTGGTGGTCGTCGCCTTGTTCACGGCGCTGCTTGCCCCGTTCTTTCTGGATTGGTCCAGCTTCCGCCGCGATTTCGAAGTGCAGGCCAGCCGGATCCTGGGCAAGAAAGTCACCGTCAACGGCACGCTCGATGCACGGCTCCTGCCGTTCCCATCTGTCACCATGACGGATGTACGGGTCGGGCAGGATACCGACGGCCAGCCGATCGTGCAGGTCGAGCAGTTCTCCATGGACATGGAGCTGGCGCCGTTCCTGTCCGGCGAGGCGCGCATTTTCGACATGCGGCTTGACCGTCCCAAGGCCCGGATTCGGGTGCTGCAGGACGGCAGGCTGGATTGGATGCGCGGCAGCCGGGCCGATATCCCGGCCCGCAATGTGGTGCTTGAAGACGTGCATGTCACAGGCGCCCAGATCGACTTCATCGACGAGGCGACTGGCCAGACGCGCCGGGTGACCGGTCTGACCGCCGAGATGTCGGCCAGTTCGCTTGCCGGCCCATGGCGCGCCGAGGGCAATGCATCCCTGGACGGCAATGAGGCGAAATTCTCCTTTGCCAGCGGCGAGCCGGAGGCGGCAAACGCAAGCGTTCCCCTGCGCATGAAGATCTGGCCGGATGCCGCGCCGGTCGAGCTGCAGCTCGATGGGGCGCTGGCGGTCAACGAGCAGAAGCCGGAATACAAGGGTGATTTCAGCCTCAGTTTTCTGGATCAGCCGCTCAATCCCATCCTGCCGCAAGGGGCGGAAAAGCCGGTGCCGCCGCCGCGCACCAAGGGCAAGTTCGAGCTAACCAATGACCGCATCCGCATTCCGCAGTACCGCACCGAAGTGGGTGCGGTCGACAACCCCTATGTGATCACCGGCGAGGGAACGCTGGATACCGGTGAAAGGCCGGAATTCCTGCTGACCGCCGATGGCCAGCAGGTGGATGTCAATCGCCTGACGGCGGACATGATCAAGGGCAAGACGGTTCGCAATCCGCATGTCTCGGCCCAGCAGCGGCTGAACGCGCTGATTGCTGCCGCCGCAAGGGTGCCGATCCCGCAGGTGCCGGGCAAGGCTAGCATACGCTTGCCGGCCATTGTGGCCGACGGCACGACCATTCGCGACGTGAAGCTCGATCTGCGTCCCGCCGGCGGCGGCTGGACGGTGGACAATGCCGTGGCAACCCTGCCTGGCCGCACGCAGGTGGAGGTGCAGGGCACGCTGAAGCTTCTCGACAAGCCCTCCTTTGCCGGCCACATGCTGCTGGCCTCCAACCAGCCCTCCGGCCTGTCCGACTGGCTGACGGGCAAGGTGGACCCGGCCATCCGCCAGTTGAAGGCTGCCGGCTTTTCGGCCTCCGTCAATCTGACGCCCGAGGTCCAGCGCTTCGACAGGCTGGAACTGGCGGTGGGGCCGGCGACCCTGAAGGGGCGGGTCGAGCGTGAATCGGGCGGTGACCGGACCCCGGCGCTCTCGGTGGATCTGACCGGCGATGAGGTGGATCTCGATGCCCTGCGGGCGCTGGCCTCGCTTCTGACCGGCGACGATGCCGGCGAGGATGTGCTGGACCACCGGCTTGCCGCCCATATCAAGGCGGGCCGTCTGACGGCCTTCGGCGTTGCCGCCGCCAAGGTCGAAACCATGCTGGAATTCGGCGATGGCAAGCTGGTTCTGCAGACGCTGTCGGTCGGCGATGCGGCCGGCGCCAGCATCACCGCACGCGGAACGGCGGAAGGCTCGCTGCTCTCCTATGCCGGCAATGGCACGCTGACCCTGCAGAGTGCCGATCCCGGTCCGTTCATTGCCATGCTGCGCGAAAAACTGCCGGACCATCCCGTGCTTCGCCGGCTCGGCCGGGCTGCAGCCTTTTATGCAAAGACGGACCTGACGGCGCAAGTGACGCTGTCGGATGGTGGTCTGGCGGCGTCCGTCAACGGCAGCAGCAATGGCAGCCGGCTGGTCGCGGATGTCAGCCTGCCGAGGCTGTTCGACATTACCGCGGCGACGGAGGTCGATCTCAAGGGGACGCTGGAGAACGCCCAGGCCGCCACGCTGCTCGGGCAGATGGGCCTGACGGTGCTGCCTTTCGACGGGGACAGCGACGCCAAGCTTTCGGTCGCGCTCCAGCAGGCCGGCGATGCGCCGGCCACTGTCGCGGTGACCTATGCCACAGACCGCACAGAGGCTTCGGCCAAGGGAACCGCTTCGCTTGCCGCTGCCAATTTCGGCGAAGGCGCGTTCGACCTCACGCTCAAGAGCCAGGACATCGAGCCAAGTCTGCTGCTTGCCGGTGTCGGACTGCCGCAATTCGGCATCGGGCTGCCGCTCGACATATCCGGCAGGCTCAGCGTTCGGGCGGATGTTCTGGCGGTGGACGATCTTGCAGGACGCATCAACGGCAATGGCATCAGCGGCACGCTCTCCTATGACCGCGCCTCCGCTGCGCCGCGCCTGGCAGGCGATATCGGCCTTGATCTCGTCGATCTCGGCTGGCTGGGGGAGGCGGTCTATGGTCCTTTGACGGATGCGGGGAGCGGGGATCTTTCGGACAAGCCGTTCGCGCTGCCGATCTTTGCCGGGGCGGATGCCGATATCCAGATCCGCGCAAAGAGCCTGCGCGGCTTCGGTCTGCCGCCGGTCGACGATCTGAGCGCGCGGCTTGCCCTGCGCAATGGCGCGATCACGATCGAGGATGCCAAGGGCAATTGGCTGGGCGGCCAGATCGGTGGCCGGCTTGCCATGTCCAACAGCGAAGGGATCGGTCTCTTCCAGACGCGGCTGACCGTTTCAGGCGCCGATCTTGCGCCACTTGTCTGGCAGACGGGTGAGCAGCCGGTCGCCACCGGCCGCATCGGTTTCGAGCTGGCCGCCGAAGCCACCGCCAAGACGCCCGCGGGCCTGCTGGCTGCGGGAAGCGGCTCCGGCGCGCTGCACCTTTCTGACCTGACGCTCAGCCGTCTTCATCCGCAGCTCATGCCCGCCCTGCTTGCGCAGGCCGACCGGATCGAGGGAGATGTGACGGCAGCCAAGGTGGCGCCGCTGGTGGCCGATCTCCTGCATCAGGGTATGGCGGCGATTGGCCGCGTCGATATTCCCTTCACGATGAGTGGCGGCGTGATCCGCATCCAGAATGTCTCGGCGAAGGCTGGTGAGACGGCGCTTTCGGCCGAGTTGCGCGCCGACCTGACGCGTTCGCAGCTGGAGGGTGAGGTTCAGGTCGCCTATTCGCCGGGCGACGAGACCGTGAGCGGCGGCGATCCGGCGGTCCGGCTTGTCTATGAAGGACCGCTTGCCGCGCCTGTGGAGACGATTGACGTATCGGCCATGACGAACTTCCTCTCACTGCGGGCCTTCGAGCGCGAGCGGCGGCAGGTGGAGACCCTGCAGGCGAGCGTTCTGGAAAAGCAGCGTCTGCGCCGCGAAGTGGCGCTTTATGCCTATGAGGACACGCAGCGGCGCCTTGCCCGCGAGAAGGCGGAGGCTGCGGCGCGGCTTCAGGCCGAGGAGGAGGCCCGGCGCGCGGCAGAAGCCGAGGCACGGGCCAAGGCCGAGGAGGAGGCGCGCCGGCAGCAATCCGAAAGCCTGCCTGCGCTCGTCATTCCGCCCGCCGCGCCGCCGACAGGGGACATCTTCCGACAGAACCGCTTCGACTCCGTCGCGCCCAACTGAGCAGAGGCTTGGCCGCCACCGGACTGGCGCGCACCACGCCCGCCTGGATAGGTCGCTCGGGCATGAGCGTCCGCAGGACGGCTGTCTTCGGACAGCTTTCGGGGCACGGCTTCCTGAAGCACGGACTGTCTAGGAAGGGACTTTGGCGCGGTGCGGGAGATGGTCCTGTCGGACGGATATGATCCTGTCAGATCAGGTGTGGCGCAACCGCTCCTTCAAAGACGACAGCACGAAGAGCCTGAGAGCCGAAGAGAGATTGCTGTCTGAAGGCCTTGCATCATCGATTTTCGCGATCAGTCCCGCGAGGCTGACTTGCCGGGCCGCGGCGATCTGCTGCAACTCCTCGAGAAATTCATCTTCCAGCGTGAAGCTGGTGCGGTGGCCGTGAAGGGTCGCGGAATGTTTGCGGATCATTTGTCAGCGGCAGGATCGACGGGGAGCGGCAGGGATCACGTCTCGTCCGTGCCGCCCGGCGCCGCATTGTCGAGCCGGCCCTGATCGTGCGTCTTGCGCGCCTTGTCGTTCAGCGCCCTGGTCAGGGATTTTTCCTGCTTGGTCCGGCCGAAGCTAATTCTGTTCTGCTCCGCTTCCGCCTCTTTTTCCGACCGAGTCCGGGCTTTCCGGGCCAGCCGCAGATTGACGATATCGGCGCTCATCACATCCTCCCAGATCAGACATTTGGACAAGTGGTGCCGGCGGCCTCGGCCGCCTGCCATGGCGGGATCAGTGCTTCTTGCGGAAGGAGTCCAGCGATACCACGGAGCCCTGCTTCTTTTCCTCGTCCGTCTTTGCGTCTTCGTCCTCGGCGGCCGGCTTGGCGGCCACGGCATCCACCGGATAGGCGGTGATTTCGGCGGACTGATCGTCTTCCGCGGTGAGCGGTACTTCGAATTCCAGCTCGAAATTCACTGAAGGATCGTAGAAGCCGCGAATCGCATTGAACGGGATCGAGAGGCGCTCCGGCGTATCGGAGAAGGACAGGCCGATTTCGAAATGCGTATCCTGGACTTTCAGGTCCCAGAACTGGTGCTGGATGACGATGGTCATCTGCTCGGCATATTTCGATTTCAGAGCGGGGGAGATGCGCACGCCCGGCGCGCCGGTCAGGAAGGTAATGAAGAAGTGGTGATCACCCGGCAACCGTCCCGTTGCTGCCACTTCGGACAGAACCTTGCGGATAACGCCGCGCAGAGCGTCCTGCGCCAAGATATCGTAACGGATGTGATCCTGCCCCATAGGTTCTTTCTTCCAATCGAATGTCGTGTGTCAAAGGCGATTTGTTTGCCCGTTATACGGCAGGTCCGGTCCGCGCGGAAGGGCCTTCTGAACCGGCAATCATATCGAGAGGCATTGACGGGATTAGGTGAAGGCTTCTGTTGCCAGGTGCCTTCGGACCCCGCCTCAAGGGGCTAACCAAGAGGACTTAGAGCGGAATTCCCGCACCGCCATTAGGCAGCGAGAGCGTATTCCTTAGCGTTGTTGTCGTTTGCAACTACACTTGTGACCCGATAACGGCGGTATCATGCCGAGCAAAAGTTCGATCTTTACGCCCTTGTCGATCCTATTTCGCCCCCATCAAAAGCCGGTCTGTCCATCAAGGAGCGACCGACCGGTTTTTGGTGGAGGCGCCGGGTACCGCCCCCGGGTCCAATAGGTTTATTACACCGACCGTTTATTGCCATAGCCGGAGCAAGCCCCGGCAAGACTTCATATAGGGGGTTCGGGGGCAATTGAAAAGGGGGCGAGCCGGGTCTGACGCCGCGATTATTGTTCGTGCAGGTGGAGCCTGCCCTCGATGACGGTGCGCACGCCGCCGCCGATCCACAGGCGGTCGCCCTCGCGTTCCACATGCACGCGACCCGAGCGCTGCACCTGCGTGCCCTGCGCGGCGATATAGGCATCCGGTGCCAGACCGGCCGCGACCAGCCAGCTGGCCAGTCCCGCATTCAGGCTGCCGGTGACCGGATCTTCGAAGCCGGCCGCGGTGAAGGCGCGCACTTCGAAATCGCAGCGCCCGGGATCCGACGTCTGCGGATGCGGGCCGACAAGGCCGACGCGGATGCCCTTGATCTTCGAAAAATCCGGGCGGACGGCCAGAACCTCGCTTGCCGAGCGCAGCAGGAGCGCCATCCAGCCGGGTCCGTTATCCACCCAATGCGCCGCGACCACCTGCTCTTGCGTCAGATCAAGCGCCAGCCGGACGCGATCAACGAGGTCCTCTTCCACCGGACCGCTCCGCTTCAGGGGAGGCGCCTGGAAGGCAAGGCCGGAGGCGGCGGGCCGGATCTGGATAAGGCCAGCCTTACATTCCTGGCGAATCAACGGTCCACCCGCGCGGCCGCCGGCTTCCAGCCAGGCATGACAGGAGCCGAGCGTGGGATGGCCGGCAAAGGGCAGTTCCTCGAGCGGCGTGAAGATCCGCAGGCGATAATCGGCATCCGTCCGGGTCGGGCTGAGAAGGAAGGTTGTCTCGCTGAGATTGGTCCAGCGGGCAAAGGCGGCCATTTCCGCATCCGAGAGGCCGTCGGCGCCGTGGACGACAGCGAGCGGATTGCCCGCCAGCCGCTCCTGGCAGAAGACGTCGACCTGACGAAAGGCAAAGCTGGTCATGCATGAACTCCCCGGATGCGGGCCTGCCGCCTTTTGTCGGTGCCATGGAAGAGGCCGTTCCGCAAGACCGGCGCGACGGACGAGAGACGGATTAGTTCTGGATGGCGGCGCTGCGGCCCTTCAACTTCTTCGCCGTCCTCTTTATGATCGAGGCTTCGAGTCTGAAGCGCAGGACAGAAATGAAACAGTATCATGACCTTCTCCGCCACGTGATGGATACGGGCGTCGACCGCGGCGACCGCACCGGTACGGGCACGCGCTCGGTCTTCGGCTATCAGATGCGCTTCGATCTCGCGGAGGGTTTTCCCGTCCTGACGACGAAGAAGCTGCATCTCCGCTCGATCATCCATGAATTGCTGTGGTTCTTGAAGGGCGAGACCAATATTGCCTATCTCAAGGACAATGGGGTCTCCATCTGGGACGAATGGGCGGATGCCAAGGGCGAACTCGGCCCGGTCTACGGCTATCAATGGCGGTCCTGGCCGCGTCCCGAGGGCGGCAGCGTCGACCAGATCGCCAATCTCGTGGAGGGGATCAAGCGCAATCCCAATTCCCGCCGCCACATCGTTTCGGCCTGGAATCCGGCCCAGGTGGATGAGATGGCGCTGCCGCCATGCCACTGCCTCTTCCAGTTCTACGTCTCGAATGGCCGGCTGTCCTGCCAGCTGTACCAGCGCTCCGCCGACATCTTCCTCGGTGTCCCATTCAACATCGCCTCCTATGCCCTGCTGACCATGATGGTGGCGCAGGTGACGGGCCTGGAGCCGGGGGATTTCGTCCACACATTCGGGGATGCCCACATCTATTCCAACCATTTCGAGCAGGCCGAACTGCTTCTGACGCGCACGCCGAAACGCCTGCCGGTGATGGAGATCAATCCGCAGGTAAGCAATATTTTCGGCTTCACCTTCGAGGATTTCAATCTCGTCGGCTATGAGGCCGATCCGCACATCAAGGCGCCGGTGGCCGTATGACGGGGCCGGCCATTCCCCTCGTGCTGATCGCCGCGGTGGCGCAAAACAACGTCATCGGCCGCGACGGTGACATGCCGTGGAAGCTGTCGACGGATCTGAAGCGGTTCAAGCAGATGACGCTCGGCAAGCCGGTGATCGTCGGCCGCAAGACGCTGGAAAGCTTCGGTGGCCGCCCGCTGCCGGGGCGGCCGCATGTGGTGGTGACGCGTGATCCCTCGCGCGCGGTGGAGGGCTGCAGCATGGCTGCCTCGCTCGCGCAAGCAATCGAGACGGCGAGGGGGATTGCGGAAACAACCGGTGCGGACGAGATCTGCGTTATCGGCGGCGGCGAGATCTACGCCCAGGCGATGGATCGGGCCGACAGGCTTTACATCACGCATGTGGAGACCGTGATTGCCGATGGCGACACGGTCTTCCCCGCGATCGACCCTGCGATTTTCGAGAAGGTGGAGGAGAGTGCCGTCCCGGCCGGCGAACGCGATACGTTTCCCACCCGTTTCGCCATCTATCGGCGCCGGACTGCGGCAAACTGAAACAATTCGTTACCTAACACCCGCAAGTCACGTCTTCGCGCGTTGAAAGCGAACCGGCGCATACCTATAACGGGGCAATGACCCGATTGCCGCATTTGTGACGCGGCGCGTCGAGGGGTGGGAGTGACTCGAACAAAGAGGTTTTGATGCCCTGGAGCAATCAGAATGGCGGCGGTCCCTGGGGGGGCGGCGGCAATAATCAGGGGCCATGGGGCCAGGGGCCGAACCGCCCGCGTGGTGGCGGTGGCGGAAATGGCGGTGGCAACGGAGGTCCGCCGGATCTGGAGGATATCATCCGCCGCAGCCAGGACAGGCTGCGCGGTGTGGTTCCGGGCGGTTTCAATGGTGGCGTCTTCGCCATCATCCTCGTCGTGATCGCTGCCTTTGTCGTCTTCCAGTCGGTCTATACCGTGCAGCCGGATGAGCGTGGCGTCGAGCTTCGCTTCGGCAAGCCGAAGGACGAAATTTCCGGACCGGGCCTTCATTATCATTTCTGGCCGTTCGAAACCGTCGAGATCGTCAAGGTCACCGAACAGCAGATCAATATCGGCGCGCGTGGCAATGCCAATTCCAGCGAAGGTCTGATGCTGTCCGGCGACCAGAACATCGTCAACGTGCAGTTCTCGCTGCTGTTCACGGTCACCGATCCGCGTTCCTATCTCTTCAATATCGAAAATCCGAACTCGACATTGCAGCAGGTCGCCGAAAGCGCCATGCGCGAAGTCGTCGGTCGCCGCCCGGCGCAGGACGTCTTCCGCGACAACCGCGAGCAGATCTCCACCGAAGTGCGCGATATCATCCAGGGCACCATGGACACCTACGGATCCGGCGTTGCCATCAATGCCGTGCCGATCGAGGATGCGGCGCCGCCGCGCGAAGTGGCCGATGCCTTCGAAGAAGTGCAGCGCGCCGAACAGGATGAGGACCGCTTCGTCGAAGAGGCCAACCAGTATGCCAACCAGAAACTGGGTCAGGCACGCGGCCAGGCGGCCCAGGTGCGCGAAGAGGCGTCTGCTTACAAGGATCGCGTCGTCAACGAGGCGACCGGTGAGGCCCAGCGCTTCCTGTCCATCTACGATGCCTACAGGACAGCACCCGACGTAACCCGCGAGCGCATCTTCCTCGAAACCATGGAGCAGGTTCTGAAGAACTCCAACAAGATCATCCTGGATGACAAGCAGGGTGTCGTTCCGTATCTGCCGCTCAACGAGCTCACCCGCCAGGGCAATCCCCAGGCCGGCGGCGCCGTCAATCAGGGAGGCCGGCCGTGAACGCCAATCGTCTTCCAGCCATCCTGATCGGCCTCGCCGTCATCCTCTTCCTGGTCTATTCCTCGGTCTTCGTTGTGAATGCCAAGCAGCAGGCCATCGTGCTGCGCTTCGGCCAGATCCAGGACGTCAAGACCGAGCCCGGCATCTACTTCAAGCTGCCCTTCGCCTTCATGGATGCCGATCGCGTCCAGTATGTCGAGGACCGGGCACTGCGGCTCGATCTGGACAATATCCGCGTTCAGGTCCGTGGCGGCGCCTTCTACGAGGTCGATGCCTTCGTCGTCTACCGCATTACCGATGCGCGTCGTTTCCGCGAAACCGTTTCCGGCGATCGCGAATCGGCCGAATCGCGCCTGCGCACCCGTCTCGACGCGGCGCTCCGCCGGGTCTACGGTCTGCGAGACTTCAGCGCCGCCCTGTCGGATGAGCGCTCGTCGATGATGCAGGAGGTCCGCAACGATCTGCAGGCCGCTGCCGAATCGCTCGGTCTGAGCGTTCGCGACGTGCGTATCCGCCGGACCGACCTGACGCGGGAAGTCTCGCAGCAGACCTATCAGCGCATGAAGGCCGAACGTCTTGCCGAAGCCGAGCTGATCCGCGCCCGCGGTAACGAGCAGGGCCAGAGGCGTCGCGCCATTGCCGATCGCCAGGTGGTGGAGCTTGTCTCCGAAGCGCAGCGGGATTCGGAAATTCTCCGCGGTGAGGGCGATGCCGAACGCAACCGCATCTTCGGCGAAGCCTTCTCCCGCGATCCGGACTTCTTCGAGTTCTATCGGTCCATGCGCGCCTATGTCGGGGCATTGTCGGATACCGGCACGACCATGGTGCTGAGCCCGGACTCGCAGTTCTTCCGCTTCTTCAACCAAAGCTCTGCAGCGCCAGGCCCGCTTCCGGCCGAGGTTCCGGGTCAGGTTGAAGGTCAGGACGGTGGCGCCGCCGCGCCGGCGCAGGGCACTGCGCCCGTAGCCCCAGGTGCCACTCCGCCTGCGGCACCGGCGGCTCCGGCTGTCCCCGGAACGCCAGCGGCACCGGCTGGCGGCACGCGGCCCTGAGGCTGTGCGCAGACAAGCGTCAAGGATTGGCAAGGGGTGGCGAAAGCCGCCCCTTTTCATTGGAGCCACCACGATCTTCTGGGGACTCACGAAAAGGTAACTTCCCCTGTCTTCATTCCGCCTTATCTTTCAGAAAATCTGCCGTCTTTTGAACCAAGGAAGCCTGATGGTGAACTCCCTCCGAACGTCGCTCAGACAGGGCTCGGCAAGCCTGATGGCGTTGACCATGCTCGTTGCCGCTGCCGCTCCCGCATCGGCGCAAAATCCCGGGCCTGTGGCGCCTGTCCCGCCTGCGGCCCCGGCTCCTGCTGCTCCGCTTCCCGCTCCTCCGGCTCCCCCGGCTCAGGCACCCTCTGCTCAGGCACCCTCTGTTCAGGTGCCGGGCGGCCCGGCGATCGGATCTGGTCCGGCCTCGGTTGCAGGTCTGGCGGAAGGCCTGCTGGATGCGGTGGTAAACATCTCCACCTCGCAGAGCGTCAAATCCGGGACCGGCGGACCAAAGCCGGTCGTGCCGGAAGGCTCGCCCTTCCAGGAATTCTTCGACGATTTTTTCGATGGCGAGAACAAGGAACAGGGCAACCGCAAGGTCAATTCGCTCGGCTCCGGCTTCGTCATCGATCCGTCCGGCTATGTGGTGACGAACAACCACGTCATCGAAGGCGCCGATGATATCGAGGTCATCTTTCCGAACGGCAACAAGCTGAAGGCCAAGCTCGTCGGCACCGACACGAAGACCGATCTGTCGGTGCTCAAGGTCGAACCGAAGGCGCCTCTGACGGCGGTGAAATTCGGCGATTCCAGGAAGATGCGGATCGGCGACTGGGTTATGGCGATCGGCAACCCCTTC
This sequence comes from Rhizobium sp. SSA_523, assembly GCF_030435705.1. NCBI lineage: Bacteria > Pseudomonadati > Pseudomonadota > Alphaproteobacteria > Hyphomicrobiales > Rhizobiaceae > Affinirhizobium > Affinirhizobium gouqiense. The sequence continues at coordinate 1,389,863 of NZ_CP129382.1, read as the reverse complement.
GGCCTCGGCGGATCGGTGACGGTCGGCATCATCTCCGCTCGCGGACGCAACATCAATGCCGGACCCTATGACAATTTCATCCAGACCGACGCCGCCATCAACAAGGGCAATTCCGGCGGTCCGCTGTTCAACATGACGGGCGAGGTGATCGGCATCAACACCGCCATCATTTCGCCGAGCGGCGGTTCGATCGGCATCGGTTTTGCGGTGCCGACGGAGCTTGCCCAGAATATCGTGCAGCAGCTGATCGAATTCGGCGAGACCCGCAGAGGCTGGCTCGGCGTTCGCATCCAGCCGGTAACCGACGATATTGCCGAGAGCCTCGGGCTCGACAAATCGCAGGGAGCGCTGGTGTCCGGCGTGATCAAAGGCGGTCCGGTGGATAATGGCGTCATCAAGTCGGGCGATGTGATCCTGACCTTCGACGGCAAGGCGGTGAAGGAAATGCGCGACCTGCCGCTGGCGGTGGCCGAAAGCCCGGTCGGCAAGGAGGTCGATGTCGTGATCCTGCGGGACGGCCAGCAGCAGACCGTGAAGGTCACGCTTGGCCGCCTGGAGGATTCGGCCGAGGCCGAGACGGAGGAGGCCGCGCCCGAGACCGAAGGCGATACGCCCGATCAGCAGGCGGATCCAGGTCAGGCCGAGGCGGAAGCGTCTGCGCAGATCTACGGCATGACCGTGGCCATGCTGGACGACGAAAAGCAGAAGAGCCTCGGCATTGCCGATAGCGTCGAAGGCGTGGTGATCACCGAAGTTGCCGCCGGTTCGCCCGCCGCCGAAAAAGGCCTCAAGCCGGGCGAGGTCATCGTCGAGATCGGCCAGGAATTCATGCAGACGCCGGGCGATGTCGTGGCGCGTCTGGATGCGCTGAAGGGCGAGGGGCGCCGCAATGCGCATGTGATGATCGCCAATCCGGCGGGCGAATTGCGCTTCGTCGCGCTGCCGCTCGAATAGGCGTTATGATGATCGTCCGGTCTTCACTCGGCTGAAGACCGGGCTTTCGTGCCCCCGGCGACATAGGTGACATGCCGCTTGAGATGCGGATGGGTGTCTGGAACGCGCGGATGGTCGAAATCCCGCTCCGGGCAGGCCACCATGCCGATGCGTTGCATGACGGCTGTCGAGCGGACATTGCCGGCAACGGCGAAAGAGACGATCTCCGGCAGGCGCAGCTGGTTGAAACCATGATGCAGCAGCGCCTGCGCCGCTTCGGTCACGTAGCCATTGCCCCAGAAGCGGGTGGCCAGGCGCCAACCGATCTCGATCGTGTCGATCGGGAAAATGGCCGGCATATTCGCGGGCGCAAGACCGCAAAAGCCAACCGCCTCGCCGAAATCCTTCACCTCCACGGCGTAGAAGCCGAGGCCGTCTTCGCGGATCATCGCGTTCACCCGCTCGAACAGCAGGTCGGCTTCCGCATAGGTGCGGCGGAAGGGGAAGAACTCCATGACCTTCGGATCGGCATTGATCTCCCGGAACAGGTTGCGATCCTCTTCCAGCCAGCTGCGCAAGCGCAGCCGCGGCGTTTCGAGAATGATGCGGGGCAAGGCGGGATCGGTCACGGCGCGACGAAGTCCGTCTTGCGATAGCCCTGGATGTAGAGAAGCGCCGTCAGATCGGCATGGTCGATGCGCATCCTGGCCTGTGCGGCAACCATGGGCTTGGCGTGCAGCGCAACGCCCGCACCGGCAAGCCCCAGCATTCCGAGATCATTGGCGCCGTCGCCCACCGCCATGGCCTCGTCCGGGGAAATGCCGCGCTCGGCGCAAATGCCGGCCAGGGCATCCACCTTGGCCTGTTTGCCGAGGATCGGTTCGGCCACTTCACCGGTGAGAATGCCGTCCGACTCCAGGAGGATATTGGCGCGGTTCTCGTGGAAGCCGAGCATTTCGGCAATGCGGCGGGTAAAGACGGTGAAGCCGCCGGAAACCAAAGCCGTGTAATAGCCCTTGGCGCGCATGGTCGCGATCAGTTCCGGGCCGCCCGATGTCAGCGTGATGCGTTTCTCGATGACGTCGTCCACCACCGAGATCGGCAGGCCCTTCAGAAGCGCGACACGCTCGCGCAGCGCCGGTTCGAAGGCGATCTCGCCATTCATGGCGCGGGCGGTGATCGCCGAGACCTGATCCTTCAGGCCGACCAGATCCGCCAGTTCATCGATGCATTCCTGGCCGATCATGGTCGAATCCATGTCGGCAATCAGGAAGGACTTGCGGCGGCTCTCGGCCTCCTGCACCACGAGATCGATCGGCCGGTTGCCGATGAGGGCTCGCAGAGTGGCCTCCGCAGCCTGCGCATCGGCCCCGTCCCGCAAGGCGATATCGCAGGCAATGCCGTCGGCCAGCCAGTAGAGGCCGGAGGCATTGGCGGCATTGGCGGCCTCTTCCCCCAGGCTTCCATCGAGAATGGGATTTGACGGATGGGCGATGAGCGTGGCAACGAGAGCCATGATGAAAAACCTTCGGGCAAATTGCGAGGCCATCCTGATAACCGGGCCGACGGCAGGCGGCAAGTCGGCGCTGGCTCTCGATCTTGCGGAACGGCATGACGGCGTCATCATCAATGCCGACAGCATGCAGGTCTACGACACGCTCCGCGTGCTGACGGCGCGCCCATCAGAGGCGGAATTGGCCTGGGCGCCGCATCGTTTATACGGTCATGTCGCGGCGACCACGGCCTATTCGACCGGCGACTGGCTGCGGGATGTGGAGAGACTGCTGGCCGAGGTGCGGAGAGAGAAAAAGCTGCCGATCATCATCGGCGGTACCGGCCTGTATTTCAAGGCGCTGACCGGCGGCCTCTCCGATATGCCGTCCATTCGGGACGAGCTTCGCCAGACCCTGCGCGCAAGGCTGTCATCGGAGGGGGCGGAAGCGCTCCATCGCGAGCTGGCAGAGGCCGATCCCGCCGTTGCGACGCGGCTGCAGCCGTCCGACGGGCAGCGGATCATACGCGCTTTGGAAGTGTTGGCGGCCACGGGACAGTCGATTTCCAGTTTCCAGCAGCGGCAAGGCCCCATGCTTGTCGATCCGGAGCGCGCCGAGAAGATCGTCGTGCTTCCCGAGCGTCAATGGCTGCATCAGCGGATCGACCAGCGCTTTGCCTTGATGCTGGAGCAGGGCGCGGTGGAGGAGGTCGAGGCGCTGCTTGCGCTTTCGCCGGCGCCGGACCTGCCGGTGATGAAGGCGATCGGCGTGGCTGAAATCGCCGCCATGCTTCAGGGCAAAATGCGCCGGGAGCTGGTGATCGAGCGCGGCCAGGCATTGACCCGGCAATATGCCAAGCGGCAGATGACCTGGTTCCGCAATCAGATGGACGAGAGCTGGCGCCGCATCGATCCCTCTTCGCCTTCGGACTGACGGTCAAGAATGGCTGCGATGGCATCCGGCCGCACGGGCGACCACGCTCGGATGCTGCGGCCTTTGCGGCCGCGGCGGGTGAGACTTCTCGTTAATCCTTGTCGTAAAGACTGCTCAACGGCTTGCGCAACAGTCTCTCGCGCAGCGAGCCTGCGCCTTCGCGGCGCAGGAGAGACGAGCGCGGGCTCACCTCGTCGGTATCACGCAACCTTGCTGCCTGTGGCGTCATGCCGGAGCCGGGAGACAACCCGGCGGACGGGGCGGGCGACGTTCCAGGCTGCGGGCCGGGCAGAGAGCCAGGCAAGGAGTTCGTCGCAGGATGGGAGAAGGCGCCGGAGGCCGCCTGGGGCTGGCTCACGTCGCGCCGGATGATCCGGTTCTCCGCTGCAGGCGGATAGCTGCTGGCGCGACTACCCGGCAGCATGTCGGGCCGATAGGGTTCGAGCCCAGGCTGAGCGGCGGATGGCGACGCATCCGAACCGAGTTCGGTGCGCCAGCGGGCAAGTTCGGCATCATCGGCAGCAAGGTCCAGCGCGGCGCGCTGCTCGCCATCGGCGGCCGACAGGGACTTCTGGAAGTTGCTGATATCGGGACCGGACACGGCCCGCATGCGGGACACCACCTTGCGCAGGTCGACATTGTCCGGCGTGATCTCGCTGCCCTTGTCGGATACGCCGTTGGCTTTCGGCAGGCGATCCTGATCCACCCGGGCAAAGCGCATGCGCATCGGAACGCTGATGGCTTCGCCGAAGGCGATCGCCTCGCCATTGCCGATCGACGACAGGAAGCTCATCGTCGACAGCGAGGAATTGGGAATGGCCGAGCGGATGATCTCCTGGTCGCTATCGTTTGACAGCCGCATGGCAAAGACGGTGGAGCACTGCGACAGGATGGTCTGGTCCAGTTCCCCCGGACGCTGCGTGATGACGCCGAGCGAGACGCCGTATTTCCGGCCCTCCTTGGCGATGCGGGCAATGGCCTGGCGGGTGGGGAAGAAGCCGAGTTCGCGATCAGCAGGCACGTAGCGGTGTGCCTCTTCGCACACGACCAGCATGTGAATGGCGCCTTCGCTCCACAAGGCCAGTTCGAACGACATGCGGCAGAGAATGGAGGCGACCGAATTGACGATTTCCGACGGAATGCCCGCCAGCTGGAAGATCGAGATCGGCTTGTCGCCGCCCGGTATGCGGAAGATATGCGCAATGGTCTCCATGATCGTATCGTTGATCGTGTTGTTGGAGAACATGAAATGGTAGCGCGGATCGTTGATCGCCGCCATGATGCGCACTTTCAGCGAGCGCAGGATCGGCTTTTCGGCGCGTCCCTCGAGCCGGCCGATGCGTTCATCGACCAGCGCCAGGAGATCCGCCATGCGGTAGGGAACAGGCGTGTCGGCGGTGACGGAGCTTTTCTCCGTCGTGCGCCGCATCAGCGGGTTGTCGCTGCCGCGGAAGGCGCGCTTGGCCTCCGGAATGAGGTCGCGCAGGACGTCGAGCTCTTCCGGCACGGGCGGGCGTCCGCGAAACAGCACTTCGGCGAATTCTTCGAGCCGCATCAGCCAGAAGGGCAGATCCAGCGTATCGGTATCGATGACCACGGATCGGGCCGGAAAGGCGGCGGCGAATTCATTGTGCGGATCGAGGATCAAGACCCGCAGCTTCGGATCGGCTTCAATTGCCTTGTGCAGAAGCAGCGAGACGGCCGTCGACTTGCCGACGCCGGTGGATCCGACGATGGCGAAGTGCTTCGACAGCATGGAGGGGATGTGGATCGTCGCGTCGATCGAATCATCCTGGGTGAGCGAGCCGATCACGCAGGTATCCGATTTTCCGGTGTCGTAGATCCGCATGAGATCGGTCGAGCGGATACGGTGCGCGATCGCGCCGAGATGCGGATAGCGCGAAATGCCGCGGGTGAAGCGCTCGCTGCCATCCAGGCCGACCTGCACTTCGCCCAGCAGCTCAACCTCGATATGAAACTCGTTGTCATGGCCTTCCAGCCAGGATTGGGAGCCCGTCGACATCGAGCAGGTGAGGGCGACGACGCGGTTCTGGCCGACGCCGATCGAGATCAGGCGGCCGACGGACCACAATTCGGCCATATCGGTCGAGCCATGTTCCGCAATCGCGGCAATGGTGGCACGCGCGCCCGAACAGGCGACGACGCGGCCCAGCATGCGGTTGCGGGGATGCATGGCATCGCGGCGTTCCTGTTCGCCGGCGGACGGGGATTGGTGCAACTCGTGATTACGCAATGGTCGGCCCCTGTCATCGGGCTAATGCTGTGGCTGAACCGCCAAACACACACTCTCTGTTGGCCCGTGACTATAGGTCTGGGGGCTTAACAACTTCTTTCTCATCAGGATTTTGTCTTCTGCGCGGTGATTTTCATGCATCATGAACCCCGCCATGCGCGCCGGCTGCTGCAATCGGCGGCAGTGGCTGATGTTTTATTGCGCAATTCCATTGACCTTTGGAAATTTTCTGGCTAACAGTTTCCGCATGATCGTATCGAACGCACTTATTGTGGTGGGAAGGCGCATGGGCAGGACGGTGTAACCGTCCGGCGACAGCCACCCATGCGCTACCGAAGGCTCCTCAAGGGGCCTTTTTTTATGCCTTCAATCTGGCTTCGGCCTCGTGACAAATCAAAATCAGACGGACACTTTGATATGACGGGTACAGACAATCGGATGACAGGGGCGGAAATCGTTCTGAAAGCCCTCAAGGACAACGGTGTCGAGCACATCTTCGGTTATCCGGGTGGTGCCGTCCTGCCGATCTATGACGAAATCTTCCAGCAGGACGACATTCAGCACATTCTCGTCCGTCATGAGCAGGGTGCCGGTCACGCCGCGGAAGGCTATGCCCGGTCCACCGGCAAGGTCGGCGTCATGCTGGTCACCTCCGGCCCCGGCGCCACCAATGCGGTGACGCCGCTGCAGGATGCGCTGATGGATTCCATCCCGCTCGTCTGCCTGACCGGTCAGGTTCCCACGACGCTGATCGGCTCGGATGCCTTCCAGGAATGCGATACCGTCGGCATCACGCGGCCCTGCACCAAGCACAACTGGCTCGTCAAGGACGTCAACGAGCTGGCATCGATCATCCATGAGGCCTTCCGCATTGCCCAGACCGGCCGTCCGGGCCCGGTCGTCGTCGATATTCCGAAGGACATCCAGTTCGCCACCGGCACCTATACGCCCCGCAGCGCCCATGTTGCCGAGAAAAGCTACCGGCCTAAGGTCGACGGGGATCTGAACGCCATCCAGGCGGCCGTCGAACTGATGGCGTCGGCACGGCGCCCGGTCTTCTATACCGGCGGCGGCGTCGTCAATTCCGGTCCGGCGGCCACGGCGCTCCTGCGGGAACTGGTGGAACTGACCGATTTTCCCATCACCTCCACGCTGATGGGACTCGGCTCCTACCCGGCATCCGGCAAGAACTGGCTCGGCATGCTCGGCATGCACGGTTCCTACGAGGCCAATATGGCCATGCATGACTGTGATGTCATGGTCTGCATCGGCGCGCGCTTCGACGACCGGATCACCGGCCGGCTGAATGCTTTCTCGCCGAATTCCCGCAAGATCCATATCGATATCGATCCGTCCTCGATCAACAAGAATGTCCGCGTCGATATCCCGATCATCGGCGATGTCGGCCGGGTTCTGGAGGATATGGTGCGGCTGTGGCGTGCCCAGGCGAAAAAGCCGGAAAAGGCGCAGCTGGCCGAATGGCATCAGCAGGTCGATCGCTGGCGGGGGCGCAATTCCTTCGCCTACAAGAATTCCAGCGACGTCATCATGCCGCAATACGCCATCCAGCGGCTCTATGAGGCCAGCAAGGGGCGCGATACCTATGTGACGACGGAAGTCGGCCAGCATCAGATGTGGGCGGCGCAATTCTTCGGCTTCGAGGAACCCAATCGCTGGATGACCTCCGGCGGGCTCGGCACCATGGGCTATGGCCTGCCGGCCGCCATTGGCGTCCAGGTCGCGCATCCGGAGGCGCTGGTCATCGACATTGCCGGCGATGCCTCGATCCAGATGTGCATTCAGGAAATGTCCTGCGCCATCCAGCATAATCTGCCGGTGAAGATCTTCATCCTGAACAACCAGTATATGGGCATGGTGCGCCAGTGGCAGCAGCTTCTGCATGGCAACCGGCTGTCCAATTCCTATACCGAGGCCATGCCGGATTTCGTCAAACTGGCAGAGGCTTATGGCGCTGTCGGACTGTCCTGTGACAATCCGAAGAAACTCGACGACACGATTGCGGAAATGATCGCCGTCAAGAAGCCGGTCATCTTCGATTGCCGTGTGGCCAATCTCGCCAACTGCTTCCCGATGATCCCGTCCGGCAAGGCTCACAACGAGATGCTGCTGCCGGATGAGGCGACCGATGAAGCCGTCGCAACCGCCATCGACGCCAAGGGCCGCCAGCTGGTTTGAGCCGCCGGCTCGTTCGTTCAAGAGGAAGACACCGTATATGAATGCCCATCTTCAGCCGACCGGTTCGGCCTATTTCATTTCCCCGGAAACCGCCCGCCAGGAGCGCCACACGCTTTCGGTTCTGGTGAGCAACGAGCCGGGCGTGCTGGCGCGGGTCATCGGGCTGTTTTCCGGCCGCGGCTACAATATCGAAAGCCTCACCGTTTCGGAGACCGAGCATGAGGCGCATCTGTCGCGCATCACGATCGTGACCGCCGGCACGCCGACGGTGCTGGAGCAGATCAAGGCGCAGCTCGACCGGATCGTTCCGGTCCACCGCGTCGTCGACCTGACGGTGCGGGCGGGCGAACTTGGACAGGAGCGGCCGATCGAGCGGGAAGTCGCGCTGGTCAAGGTGGTCGGAACGGGTGAGTCCCGCGCCGAAACGCTGCGCCTGGCCGATGCCTTTCAGGCCAAGGTGGTGGATGCCACCACCGGCCATTTCATCCTCGAAATCACCGGCAAATCCTCAAAGATCGACCAGTTCGTGGCGATCATGCAACCGCTCGGGCTGATCGAAGTCTGCCGGACCGGCATTGCGGCGATGAACCGCGGCCCGCAGGGCATGTGAGATCCGGGACCCTGCTTTGCCATGTTCGGGGCAATGTGCCCGGCATGGGATTGCTGAGCCGTCCCGCAGGGATATGGCGAAAATCGCCATATCCCACGTCGCGAAGCCATGATGCCTGTTGGATTGACCGGCGGCTTCGCTCCTCAAACTGAACGATTTTCTCTAATACCACGCGCCAAATCCTGATTGCGTTTTGACCCTAAAGCATGGCGAGCGGCTGCTTTCGCGCAGGCGGCGGGAAGGCGGCATCCAGAGAGGCCCAATCCTGCGCGCTGATCTGAAGATCGATGGCGCCTCGGTTTTCCTCCACGCGTGCCGCGCTGGAGGTCTTGGGAATGGCGGCCAGTCCCTCGCGTCTCAGCACGAAAGCCAGCGCGATCTGCGCCGGCGTTGCCTGGTTCGCCTTGGCGATCCGGATGAGCTCGGGATGGCGCAGCAGCCGGCCCTGTTCGATGGGGGAATAGGCCATTACGGCGATGGAATGCGCGCTGCACCAAGGCAGAAGATCGAATTCAATGCCGCGCCGCGTGATATTGTAGAGCACCTGGTTCACCGCGCAGGCCGCGCCGCCCGGCACCGCAAGCAGTTCCTCCATATCCTCGACATCGAAATTGGAAACGCCCCATTCGGCAATCTTGCCGTCCGCTTTGAGGCTCTCCATCGCGGCCACCGTCTCGGAGAGCGGATGCTCGCCGCGCCAGTGCAGGAGATAGAGATCGAGCCGCTCGGTGCGCAGGCGCCGCAGGCTGCTCTCGCAGGCTTCGATGGTGCCCTGCCGGCTGGCATTCCACGGATAGACCTTGCTGACGAGAAAGGCCTCGTCGCGGCGGGCGGCAAGCGCCTGTCCGACCAATTCCTCTGCGCCGCCATCGCCATACATCTCCGCCGTATCGATCAGCGGCATACCGCAATCCAGGGCGGCGTGAAGCGCCGCGATCTCGGCGCTGCGATGGGTCCGGTCCTCGCCCATTTTCCAGGTGCCGATGCCAAGCGCCGGCATTTGAGCGCCTGAAGGAAGGGCGATTGCCGGCATGGTGCGATGTGTGGTCCGGGACATGGGTCTGCTTCCTCTTTGCCGGTAAGACGGTCGCCTGTCGTGCAGGCGACCGTTTGTCATCATAGTTTGCCGCAACAGCCTATTCCATCCTCGGGACGGAAATGCGGCTCCGCAGACTTCGCCGAGGCGATCGTCGATCACAATCGTGCCTGTGTCGCCCCGGTTCGAAGGGGCGCCTGGTGCGGCGGGGAGAGAGCCTCGCCGCAACCGAACGCTACCTGGACCTTAGTTCAGGAGCTTCGGCCGGTCCCGGCACTCGTCATCCGTCTCGCGGACACCCACAATATGCTCATCGTTGAACTGCAGCGGGTTTTGAAGTGCCGTGTTGCGGAGGTCGTTGGCGAACCGCTGTGCCGGATTGGCCATTGCGACATTGGGCGTCACGCTGACATGTCCGAGCGGCAGATGCGGCGGATTTTCATCGAATGTGGCGGTGAAATGTCCGAAGCCGACCAGTGGCGAGGCATCTCCGACATTGGGAATGGCATTGACCGTATCCATCCTGAGGGCGCAGCGAAATTGCTGCGGCATCGCGTGGATCTGGGCAAGATCCTTATTGAAGGAGAGGCTCGGGTTGAAGGCGAAGCGGGCGGCGCGCAGGTCGAGTGCGCCCTGGTTGTTCGTCAGAAGGCCCCGGTAGATCTCCTCGGCCGAGGCGGCGCTGGCGCCGATCAGGCCAATGGCGATCAGCCCGAGGGCCAGCATGGTGCGGCTGGCGCGGCGGAGGGAGTTCAGCAAGCTATTCATCATTTATATCTCCGTTCAGGGGGAAAGGACCCCTGCCTTTCGCAGGGGCTGGTACGCCGGCTCCGCCCTTGCCGGAGTGGGTGGATGCATGGGCCCGCCGCAGGATCTGCGCGCGTGCCCTGCAGGATCTCGTGGCGCCCGCGGGCGGCTCGGCCCGCGGGTCGCGAAAGGCTCAATGCCAGTGGGGATCGGGCGTCGGGCGGATGATGTTGTCAGGCCCCATCATCACCGAATGGCTGTGGCGCGCCGGGCCGAAATCGAGCCTCAGACTGCCGTCCAGCTGGCCGTAATCCAGCACCTCGCCGGCGCGGCAATCGTTGAAATGCAGCCAGTAGGCGGCGGCATCGACGACGAATGTGGTGCTGACATTGACGTGGAATGGCGCGATCATCAGCGCTGCGCCGCCCCGGGCAATGCCGTGATAGAGCGGGTATTCGAAGTGGGCGTTCAACTGGCGGATCGTCAGGCCCTCCGCACCCGGCGTGCTGCGCAGATTGCAGAAGGTGGGGGCCGAGAAGCTGTCGCCCTTCAGGTCCACCAGATTGTCGCGATCGATATCGGCGGTGATGCTTTGCGAGATGACGAAGTGGCCGCCATTGCCGCCGAGGACCCGTTCGCCCCAGACGAAGCTCGTGGAATCGCGCCAGCTGAAGGTGACCCGCGTTCCCGGTGCGGCCGGCCGCGACAGCCAGGCCAGGCTGCGGATATGGGCGGAGCCCTCACAGCGCTCCGGGCGCTGGTACAGCACGAAATTCCCATGCATGTTCGAGCTGTTGATACATGTCAGGCGATAATGCATGTCGCGAAACTCCTGTCTGTGTGCGAGCGGGCAGGGATGGCCGCGCGCGCGGCGCGACCATCGGTTTTGGTTCGGAGGAGCGTCTGATCAGGAGACCGAGATCATGTTGTCGAGGCCGAGCACGGCCGTGCGGCCGGTGCGGGCGCCGCCATAGGTGACCTCGATCGAATTGGTCGTGTCCTGCACGTCCATGACATCGCCGGTTTCGAAATTGCCGAAGATGACCCAGTAGTTCGGGTGGGGCGTGAAGACGGCCGTCATGTTCGGCTGGGCCTGGACGGCAAAGGTGCCGGAGCCGGCCATGCCGATGCCGACCGAAGTGAGGTTCGGCTCGACATTGGAAAGCTGCTTGATCGTCAGCGAGCCCAGCGCGCCGCCGGAGCTGAGATTGGCGAAGGTCGTCGCCTTGCAATCATCCTTCTTGAGGTCGATCTGGTTCAGCGCGTTCGGATCGGCCCCGACGGTCTGGGACGCGGAATACTTGACGCCCGGCTTCAGGATCCCGGTCTCCGACCAGGTGAAGCAATAATCGAGGCCCCAGGTGAAGGTGACGCGCGAGCCCGGTGCCGCCGGCCGGGCGAACCAGGCAAGCGAGAAGACATTGCCCGGCATGGTCGAGGGAAGCGGCTTCTGGAAGACGGCAAAGCTTCCGGAAAGCTGGGAATCGTTGACGCAGGTCAGCGAATAGGTGGTCATGGATGTAAACCTTTCTGTTTCGGTTCGGTCGCCCTTCGGTTGGGGGAGCCGGAGACCCGTGCCGAGCAGGGGAGGCGGCAAGGGCTCCGGCTCATCCATCTCCGGCAGGTCGCGGGCGGTGAAACCAGCGGAGAGGGATCGGTCTGCGCCACAGGCGCAAAGGCAGGCGCCGGCGGCCGCGCAGGAAAGCCGCGCCGGTGTCAGGCCTGAGGAGAGATTGGTGGGGCGCTTTAGCGCCGGTCGATGATGGTGTCGGTCATCCTGTCGGTCATCCTGTCGGTCAGGGGTACCGGCATGGACCGATCCGGGCGCGCTGGCCGTCCCGGGTCGCTGCGGGATCCGGTCGGTGGGGCAATGACGGTGCCGGTGAAGGTCGCGTCGAAGGGTTTGAGAGGGGGAACAGGCAGGTCATGCGGCTTACCTTCAAACAATCGACCGGCGCTCCGAGGAACAAGCGGTCGGGGTTCTGGCGAGGGCTTTGTCCCGCCGTCTGCGGGTCTCGGCCTCTCTCGATGACGCTGAGACTAGGGTGAAGGGCTTGCCATGTCCTGCGGCTGGCGTCCCGGAAACTTGCATCAGCGTCCCGCGCCAGCCATGGCCGGCGCGCTCTTCAAGCTGACGCCGCGGGGACATCGTCAGGCATCGCGCAACTGGGTGAGCCACAGCAGGAGCGTCTTGACCGGATCGTCGGCGGCGCTTCCGGCGTGTCCGTGTACGGCAACGCGACCCTGCTTTGCCTGGCGCCGGAACATGCGGGGCGAGGTGCCATAGGTGCTGCGGAAAAGCCGGCTGAAATGGGCTTCGTCCTTGAAGCCGGCCTCGTAGGCGATCTCGCCGATCCGCCGGTGAAACAGGATCGGATCGGCAAGATGCAGCAGTGCCTGGCGCAGCCGGCGTTTGCGGATGAAGGTCTCGACGCCGCCTGCACTCTCGAACTGGCGGAAGAGCTGGCTGCGCGAGAGGCCGAAGCGGTTGGCAAGCGCATGCGGCGTCAGCGCCGGATCGTCGAGATTGTCCTCGATATGGCGGCGCAGGAGATGGGACCGTCCACGTGGATCGGAAGCATTCCGAACCGGTTCGGCCGAGCCGATGCAGAAAGCGAGCGGCATGCGCAGCACCGAGGCCAGCGCCAGCGCCTCCTCCCGCTCCGTATGCGCGGGCATGTTGGTCAGCAGTTGCGCAAGTTCCACCAGGAAAACGGTGGAGACCTTCTTGCCGCGCAGGAGGCGTGGAGCAAGAATATCCGGCGGCGCCACGCTTTGCGGCATGAACAGGCGCGGGATGACGAGGTGGATCGCATCACTTGCCTGCAAAGTGCAGCTCAATGGCGCCCGCAGATCGCTGATCGCCACATCGCCCGGACGCGCAAGCCGGATCGCGCCATCGAAGAAGGCGATGCTGCCGCGCAAGGGAATGGTGACCAGCAGATGATCCAGATCATCGAGGGCGGTCTGCGGCAGGCGGCGCATCAGGCGACCGGTGAAGCCGACGACATGGCAGACGAGGAAAAAGCCGAAGTGGAAGACCGTCAGGCTGGCATCCGGCCCCTCGGCGAAGAGTGCCCGACGCGGGGCGCATTCGAAAAGCGGTCCCAGAATATCGTGCCAGCCGCGCCGCTCCGGGGGGTCGCCAATGGCGAAGCTCACGCATTCGACCCCGCCGGAGGCGTCGGTTGCAGCCTTGCTGGACGGTTCGCGAACGCTCAAGCATGTCTCCGAAGAGAGGGTTGAGCGGACTATCGATCCAATTTCTTACAATTGTATCTAGCAATTTAGTGCAACTAATAGTGGCGGATCCTCGCCATTGTCGGCTTCTGCCGAGAGGGCGTCAGGCCGGAGGCAAAGCGATGATTTAATGAGACGGTATGTCATGGCTTGCACGCAGAGCGAAATTGACATTCGATAGGCGAGGGCGGGGGTCAACCCGGTGGCGAGTGCCCTGTGCCGCCCGCCAGCTGCAAGGAGAATGGGATGAACGGGACCGGACATCACGATCATCATCACGAGCACGAGCACGAACACGAGCACGAACACGAGCGCGACCATGATCACCATCACCACCATGGGCATGATCACGGGCACGACAATCATTATTCCGACATGCAGGCGCGGGTCGAGGCGCTGGAAACCATCCTGTCCGAGAAAGGGCTGATCGATCCGGCTGCCATTGATGCCATCGTCGAGACTTACGAGACCAAGGTCGGTCCGCACAATGGCGCAAGGGTCGTGGCCAAGGCATGGCTGGAGCCCGATTTCGCCGATTGGCTGCGGCGGGATGCGACATCCGCCATTGCCAGCCTCGGCTATAGCGGGCGGCAGGGCGAGCATATGCGCGCGGTCTTCAACACGCAGGAGACACATAATCTCGTCGTCTGCACCCTGTGCTCCTGTTATCCCTGGTCGGTCCTGGGCCTGCCGCCGGTCTGGTACAAGGCGCCGGCCTATCGCTCCCGGGCGGTGATGGATCCGAGGAGCGTCCTGCGCGAATTTTCTGTGGTGCTGCCGGAAGATACAAAGATCCGCGTGTGGGATTCCACCGCGGAACTGCGCTACCTCGTGGTGCCCATGAGACCGGCAGGCACCGAGGGCTTTGCGCTCGAGCAGCTCGCCGATCTGGTGAGCCGCGACAGCATGATCGGCACCGGGCTCGCCCGCCAGCCGGAGGCGACGCTATGAACGGGCCGCATGATCTGGGCGGGCAGATGGGTTTCGGCCCCGTGGCGCCGGAACCGAACGAGCCGTATTTCCATGCCGAATGGGAGAAGCGGGCGCTGGGGCTGACTTTGTCCTGCGGCGCCTTCGGGGCCTGGACCATTGACGAAAGCCGGCATGCGCGCGAGAGCATTGCGCCGGCCGCCTATCTGTCTGCGAGCTACTACGAAATCTGGATCCGGGCGCTGGAGACGCTGCTGACGCGGCATGATTTCGTCGCGCCGGAGGAACTCGCCGCGGGCCGCTCGCTGCGGCAGGGTGCCAGTCCCAAACGTGTCCTGACGGCAGATATGGTGGCGGGCGTTCTGGCACGCGGCGGACCATGTGACCGGCCCGTGGAAGAGCCGCCCCGATTCGTCGTGGGGCAGGCGGTGCGCACCCGCAATATCCACCCCACCGGTCATACCCGCCTGCCGCGCTATGCAAGAGCGAAGACCGGTTTCATCGAAGCCGTGCAGGGCTCCTTCGTCTTTCCGGACGCCAATGCCCATGGCGGCGGCGAGCAGCCGCAATGGGTCTATACGGTTGTCTTCAAAGGACCGGAGATCTGGGGCGAAGGCAGCGATCCCTCCCTCAGCCTCTCCATCGATGCCTGGGAGAGCTATCTTGAGCCAGTCTGATTCGTCCTCTTTGCTGATCCACGCATCCGGCCTGCCGCGCTCGGCGGAAGGCGACCCGGTCTTTGCGGAGCCCTGGCAGGCCAAGGTTTTCGGGCTGACGCTGCATCTTTATGAAAAAGGGCTGTTCACCTGGTCGGAATGGGCCGACCATCTGAGTGGCGAGCTTCACCGGCCGGGACGCTGCGAGGGTGGATCGGATTACTTCGAGGCATGGACGGCCGCGCTGTCGCAACTGCTGGAAGGCAAAGGTATCTTAGACCCTTCGACATTGCTTGCCCTGCAGCAGAGCTGGCAGCGGGCAGCCGAGGCGACGCCGCACGGCCAGCCGATCCTGCTTGCCAATGATCCGCAGCGCAGGCCGGATTGAACGCGGCGCGCCGTCTTTCAGGTTGCACTCCCGGTCCGAATCCTTGAAGGAAGAGGCATGCAATTTGCCCCGCAACAGGATGAGGCCCTGAAGGCCGTTTCGAAGTGGTTGAAGGACGGGCGCACGCCCGTCTTCCGGCTGTTCGGCTATGCCGGCACCGGCAAGACCACGCTTGCCCGCTATTTCGCCGATCATGTCGATGGCGAGGTTCTGTTTGCCGCCTTCACCGGCAAGGCCGCACAGGTGCTTCGCTCCCGCGGCGCGAGCAATGCCAAGACCATCCACTCGCTGATCTACCGGCCGCGCGGCGAGGAAGCGGTGGAAAACGAGGAGACCGGAAAGACCTCCGTCTCTCCCATGTTCTCCATCAATCGCCAGAGCCCGGTGGCCAAGGCGGCGCTTATCGTGATCGACGAATGTTCGATGGTGGACGAGCAATTGGGCCGCGACCTGATGAGCTTCGGCACGCCCATTCTCGTGCTTGGCGATCCGGGCCAGCTCCCGCCTGTGTCGGGCGGCGGTTTCTTCACCGAGCAGGATCCGGATTACCTTCTGACGGATATTCACCGGCAGGCGCGCGACAACCCGATCATCCAGCTCGCCATGCAGGTGCGCGAGGGCAAGGAGATCATGCATGGCGATTACGGCACGGCGCAGGTAATCTCCCGCAATGAGGTGAACCAGACCCTGGTGCTGGAGGCGGATCAGGTTCTGGTCGGGACGAACAAGACCAGGCGCCGCTACAATCAGCGCCTGCGGGAACTGAAGGGCTTCAGCCAGGCCTATCCGCAATCGGGCGACAAGCTCGTCTGCCTGCGCAATGATCCCGCCAAGGGCCTGCTCAACGGCTCGCTGTGGCAGGTGATGAGTTCCTCCCGCGAAACCGTCAAGCCCGGCATCAACCTGATGATTCGCCCGGAAGACGACGACATGGATCGTGGCGCGGCGAAGATCAAGCTCCTGAAGCAGGTCTTCGAGGAGGAGGGCGAAATTCCCTGGACCACCCGCAAGCGCTATGACGAGTTCGATTTCGGCTATGCGCTGACGGTTCACAAGGCGCAGGGTTCGCAGTGGAACAATGTCGTGCTGTTTGACGAGAGCTGGGCCTTTCGCGATACGCGCGAACGCTGGCTCTACACCGCCATTACCCGTGCGGCGCAGACGCTGACTATCGTGCGGTGATCGTGCAGGCCCGATAACCGCTTCCGCCGTTGAGGCGCGTCGGTTCGATCGCAGCCTGTCCGAAGCCCTCCAGCGCCTCGGGGCGACCGGCCGGTCAATGCGGAAGGATGCCGATCACCATGGCCTTGGCGGCCGCCTGGAAGCGGTTCGTCGATTCCAATCGCTTCAGCAATTCAGCCTCCAGCCGCGCGAGATCGCCGGGCGCCAGCCCCAGCCTCCGGGAAAGCTCGGCGCCGGCAAGGCCTTCCGCCGTTAAGGCGAGAAAACTGCGTTCGAGATCCGACACGGCCGGCAATGGCGCGCGCGCAGCCGATGGCGCCTGTGCCTCTCCCTCCGGCTCCTTCCCCTCCTGCGGTTTCTCGCTGGGAACCCGGATGCGGCGGATCTGACGGTTGATCTGCGAGAGGTCGGAGGTGATTTCGCGTCGGCGCTCCTCCAGAACGGTGGCGAAGAGCCGATCCGCCTCGTCCTGCGAGCGGCTCTGCCCGAGAGCCTGCATGAGGGCCTGGATCGCCGAGAGCGACATGCCGATATCCCGGCAGGCGCAGATGACGGCCATCCGGCGGATGGTCTCGCCATCATAGACACGCATCTGGCCGAAACGCTGTGCCGTGATCAGCATCTTCTCCTCGTAGAAATGCAGGGTACGGTGCGTCACGCCGAAGAGATCCGCCATATCGGCAATGGCAAGCGGAGCTTCGGAGGCGGGAAGCGGCCGGGCGATATCCGGCAGGAAACCGGCGATGCTGCGGCCGGCCAGATCGCTCAAGGCCTGGCCGCGCTCACGCTGGGGCACGTCTGCTTGCATGAAAACCTCCTTTGGGTTCTGCCGGCCTTACAGTTTGTCGGTACGGCCTGTCGGTCTTCCTGCGCTTGTCGGGGCGCTCCCGTCCGTTTATGAAAATTAGCAATTTTTAATATAAATGAAACGCTGATTACCCCATGACAAGAATTCATAGAATGCCTGCGCTTTTACAGGTCTTCCGGCGATGCGAGGCGTTGCCGGCCGGATGGGGTTTGCTTTAAAAGACGTCGGGAAACCCGAGGATGCACCCGATGCCTGCCAAGCTTTCCGTCAATCTCAATGCCATTGCCATGCTGCGCAACCGCCGGGATCTGCCCTGGCCAAGCGTTGCGCATCTTGGCCGCGTGGCACTTCAGGCCGGAGCCCATGGGTTGACCGTTCACCCTCGCCCGGACCAGCGGCATATCCGCTTCTCAGACCTTCCTGTTCTTCGTGCCCTGATCGACGATGAATTTCCACAGGCCGAATTCAATATTGAAGGCTATCCCAGCGAGGACTTTCTCACCCTTTGCGAGACGGTTGAGCCGGAACAGGTGACGCTGGTGCCGGATGATCCTGCGCAGGCGACATCTGATCATGGCTTTGACTTCCGCACCCAGGGCGAAATGCTCAAGCCGATCATAGCACGACTGAAGAGAAAGAACATTCGTCTTTCGTTGTTCGCCGATGGCGATGGCGACGAAGAAGCGGTTCGTCTGGCCAAGGCGACGGGAGCAGACCGGATCGAACTCTATACCGGTCCCTATGGCGGCTGTTTCGACGCGCCTGATCGGGCTGATACCATGCTCGACCTCCTCGGCCGCACGGCAGATGCGGCAAAGGCCGAAGGGCTGGGCGTCAATGCCGGCCATGACCTGACCGTCGCCAACCTGCCGGCGCTGGCTCACCGCATTCCGCATCTCGCCGAAGTCTCGATCGGTCACGGCCTGACGGCGGATGCGCTGGAATATGGCATGGCCGAAACCGTCCGCCGCTTCCGCCGGGCCTGCGGCGAGCCGATCTGACCACGCGCGAGGCGCAAAGTCACCGATGGGATGACGGCTGGCAGCGATGGCGCAGCGCCCTGACCTGCGCATGCCTGAATGGGTAAACCCCGTGCCGATCGATCGGGATCGCCACGGGGTAGTCTCAAAACATCATGACTCTCATCAGGACTCAGCCGGTCAGCCGAGCGCGGCGCGGTGCTGCTTGAAGAAGTCCGCGACCGTCTGCGCCTTGCGGCCGGTCAGTCTTTCGAAATCGTCCGTCACCATGTCGAAATTGCCCGCGCGGATATTGGCGTCGGTGCTTACCACCAGTTGCACCACGAATTCCGGCATGCCTGCGCCGCGCACGCCGCCAGCCAGTTGCTCGTCGGTCACCTGGACAATCTTCAGCGGTTTGCCGGCAATCTCCGAGACGATCTCGGCGATCTCGTCCGCCGTCAGCGATTGCGGCCCGGTGAGGGTGAGGATGGCATTGCCCTCCAGAGGCGATGCCAAAGCGGCCGCCGCGGCGGCGGCGCAATCATCGCGCGAGATGTTGGGCAGCCGTCCACCGGCCTGAGACGTGTACCAGGTGCCGGCTTCCAGATTGTGCGGAAGGCTCATGAAGTGATTGTCCGTGTACCAGGAATTGCGCAGGATCGTGTAGCGCAGTCCGCTCGCCTTGATGGCTTCCTCGGTGCCGAGGTGATCCGGGGCGAAACTGATGACGGATTTGTCGGGGTTCGGCATGGAGGTGTAGAGGATGTGGCCGACGCCCGCCTTCACCGCCGCGGCAATGGCTGCCTTGTGCTGGGCAAGCCGCTTGCCCGGGACCGCCAGTTCATCCGTCGAAATCAGCAGGAGACGATCAATGCCGGCAAAGGCCTTTTCGAGGCTTGCGGGATCGTCGAAATCGGCAGCGCGCGGCTCGATACCCTTTGCCGTCCAGTCGGCGAGCTTGTCCGGGTTGCGGCTCGCCGCCACGATGTCGCCGGCGGGCACCCGTCCATCCGCCACCAAGTGCGACAGGACCGCGCTGCCCAGATGACCGGATGCGCCGGTTACGAGAATTTTCGTCATGATGTCACGCCCTTCAAAGAGGCCGCCTGGCGGCCCGGAAAACCTGCTCTCATTATGAGAGTAACACTAGAATAGGAATTGACCAGAGCCTGTAAAGGAGGCAGTTTCGCGGGAGATCGTTACCTTGAGGGAACCACCATGGATCAGCGCACGCCCCGCGAACTCCTGACAAGCGCCTCCGGCGAGGCCGAGCAATGGAATGCGGATAATTGCCCGGTGCGCGACGTGATGAACCATATCGCCGGGAAATGGGCCACATTGCTGCTTCTGGCGCTGTCGGAGAAGCCGTATCGCTTCGGCGAATTGCGCCGGCTGGTGCCCGATATTTCCCAGCGCATGTTGACCCAGACGCTGCGTGACCTGCAACGCGACGGCTATATCGACCGGACGGTGTTTCCGACCAAGCCGCCGAGCGTCGAATACAAGATGACGCCCCTGGGCCAATCGCTCTTTGAAAGGCTGCGGGGCGTCATGGAATGGGCGGCGACGCATCACAAAGAGATCCGGGCGGCGCGCGAGAGCTTCGATTCGTCCGAATTGGCTGCCTGAACAGGTCCCCGGCCTGGGTCCTCAGCCTTCCGGCTTCGGCAGGCTCCGGTCATTGCTGCATTTGGCCAGCGGAAGCTGCTTCACTGAACGGATCCCCGTTATGCGCATCCCGGCTCTGTCCGTTTCCACCGACATGCAGGCACAGGCATAGCCGTAATTGCCGTTGGTCTTGACGAAGTCGCCGGCGGAGAAATCCGGCAAGGTCTCGATCCCGGTCGGCTCCACATCCGATCCCTGGGTGAGGATCGTCCAGCTCCCGTCCCGGTCGTCCAGCCAGTAATTGCCAGGCGTGGGGTTCTGCACCCAGCCGCAGCGATTCTGTGCCGCTTCTGCCGGAAGTGCCGCAAGGCCGACGCCAAGTCCAAGCGAGCATATCAACGCGTGTCCGGCGATCATGATTGTGCGCATGGGGTGAGCGTCCTCCGTCTCGTCCCGCCTTTGATAAAATGTTCCCGGCATTTTTGCCAGAGCCTTCACGAAGCTCTTGACGGATCGATTTGAGCCGCTTAAACGACAGGAACCGTACCGTACGGTACGCAATCGTGGGAGAGCAAGTCAGGTGTCCGCCGAACTGTCAGAATTGCCGGAGTTTTCGCCCCGCCAGAACGAGGTTCTGGAGCAGGCGCTCAAGCTTTTGGTGGATGGCGGCGAAAAGGCGCTGACGACCTCCGGTCTTGCCCGCGCCGCCAATTGCTCCAAGGAAAGCCTTTACAAATGGTTCGGCGATCGGGATGGCCTGCTGGCCGCCATGATCGCTTTCCAGGCCATGAAGGTGCGCACCTTCGAGCGCAGCGGCGGCCGGTTGACCGCCGAGCTGCTGCGCGAACATCTGGAAACCTTCGGCCGCGATCTTCTGGAGGTCTTGTCCGGCGATGTCTCGCTGGCCCTGAACCGTCTTGCGGTCGGCCAGGCGAGCCGGGAAGGCTCCAAGCTCGGGCGCCTGCTGATCGAGCATGGTCGCCGGCAGATCGACCGCCGGGCCATTCTGCTGATCGAGGCGGGCCGGCGTGCCGGTCTGCTGCGCTTCCAGGATGCCGACAGTGCCTATCACACGCTTTACGGCCTGATCGTCTCGGACCTGCATGTTCGCATGCTGCTGGGCGAGCCGGGGCTGAAAGACAATCAACGCCAGGCGGCGAGGGCGGTGGATGCCTTCCTGACCCTGCATGGCGTTTCACAGGATGCCGGGAGTGCCGAACGGGCAACCGCGGTTCGTTAGTTCAAAATCCAAACAACGCAAGTCAAGGGAAGGACGAAACACATGCGCGTCTATTATGATCAGGATGCCGATCTCAACCTCATCAAGTCGAAGAATGTCGTCATCGTCGGCTATGGATCGCAGGGCCGCGCGCATGCGCTGAACCTGAAGGACTCCGGCGCCAGCAATGTCGCGATCGCGCTGAAGGCCGGCTCCCCGACGATCAAGAAGGCCGAAGCCGATGGCTTCAAGGTCATGACCGTTGCCGAAGCCGCTGCCTGGGGCGATCTTCTGATGATGGCCACGCCTGACGAATTGCAGGCCGATATCTACAAGAGCGAGATCGCCCCGAATATTCGCGATGGCGCGGCAATCGCCTTCGCCCACGGTCTCAACGTGCATTTCGGCCTGATCGAGCCGAAGTCGACCGTCGACGTCGTCATGATCGCGCCGAAGGGCCCCGGCCATACCGTGCGCGGCGAATATCAGAAGGGCGGCGGCGTACCGTGCCTGGTGGCCGTACATCACAATGCCTCCGGCAATGCTCTGGACATGGCTCTCTCCTATGCTTGCGGCGTCGGCGGCGGCCGCTCCGGGATCATCGAGACGAACTTCAAGGAAGAGTGCGAAACCGATCTCTTCGGCGAGCAGGTCGTTCTCTGCGGCGGCCTGGTGGAACTGATCCGCGCCGGTTTCGAAACGCTGGTCGAAGCCGGTTATGCACCGGAAATGGCCTATTTCGAGTGCCTGCACGAAGTGAAGCTGATCGTCGACCTGATCTATGAAGGCGGTATCGCCAACATGAACTACTCGATCTCCAACACCGCTGAATGGGGCGAATATGTCACCGGTCCGCGGATCATCACGGCAGAAACCAAGGCGGAGATGAAGCGGGTCCTCAGCGATATCCAGAGCGGCCGTTTCACCTCCGAATGGATGCAGGAATACCGGTCCGGGCTTGCTCGCTTCAAGGGCATTCGCCGCATGAACGACAGCCATCAGATTGAGGAAGTCGGAACCAAGCTGCGCGCCATGATGCCCTGGATCGGCAAGAACAAGCTGGTCGACAAGGCCGTCAACTAAGACCGAGACCCGGACGCTTTCATCCGAAGGCGTCCCATCGAAGCTCCCCGACTGAACGATTCCCCCGGAGTTCGTTCAGTCGGGCCAGGATCTGCCGGTCCCTTACCGCATGTTTGCTGGCGCAAGCCGGATCGGCAGACGCCTCCATTCCTGTAGCGTCAGGCGAACAATCCGAAAATGGCCCGGGACTTCGGAGCCTATCCTCGACGCATTGAGTCCGGCAAAAGCGGTTAGACGCTTCCGCCTCAAGTCGAGAACAGCGGCGCATCGGCGCCGGCGGGACTGCCGGGAGTGATATCCGGCGCCTGTTCCACCCGGTTGCGGCCTTGCTGCTTGGCCCGATAAAGCGCCTGATCGGCCATACGGAACAGGGCGGCTGCGCCATCCGTCGGCTTTTCCGAAAGACTGGCCACGCCGAGGCTGATCGTCACCGAGGCCGTGCGCTCGCCGACATTGATGTCCAAATCGCCGATAATCACGCGGATGCGTTCCGCCAATTCGACGGCCGTCCGCCTGTCAAGCTGCGGCAGGACTGCGGCAAATTCCTCGCCGCCATAACGCGCGATCAGACAGTCCCGGGGTAGAGCGAGGGTGGATAGCGCCGCACCGATGGCCGCGAGACAGGCATCGCCCGCCTGATGACCGAAAGTATCGTTGAACGGCTTGAAATGATCCACGTCGAACAGAATGAGCGAAAGGGGCAGCCGGCTGGCCGATGCCTGGATGGAAAACTGCCGGTCGAAGGCGCGGCGATTGGGCAGGCCGGTGAGTTCATCGGTCAGAACCTTGCGCTGCAGCTGCTGATTGGCCTGCCGCAATTCCTCATTGGTGCGGGCAATCTCGTCCAGCAACTCGTCCTTTTCCCGCTCGGCCTCCCATTGGCGAAGGCGCGGGCGGATCAGCGTGCGCATCTGGCCCAGCTGGAAGCAGGCAAGCAGTATGGCGGCCGGCGCGACAATCCAGTCGCCATGGGCAATGCTGGTTCCCACCACCTGGATGACCAGAAGCAGCGTCTGCCCGATGAGAGGCAGGGGCGCCATGTAGGCGCGCGCGGTGGAGGCCAGCACAATGGCGCAGGCCACGGTGAGGGCAATGAATTTCGCATCCTCCGGCGCATCGATGAGGATGAGCGCAATGGATGCGCCCCAGGCCGTGCCCGATGTCAGCACGCAGACCAGCAGAAAGCGGATCCAGAACCGCAAATTGCGCCGCCGATTATAGCGGCTATAGATAAAGCCCGCAATGCCGCGCAGCAAAAGGTGGAGGAGGGCAATCCCGATTGCCCCTTTCGCGAAGCGGCCCGCGCCCATCTCCAGCGAGTAAAGCGCTGCCAGCAGGATACCGCCGGTCGCCATCACATGCGGCCAGATCGCAAAGAGATCGTCCAGCAATTCCCATTTGAGCGGCTCTGGGTGCCGACCCTTGAACAGGGTGGGCTGAAGCATGTCGGACCAGGAAATTTTCATAGTTTTCGCTGAATTACTAATGTTATCCAACCGTAAGCAGTAAAATTGAAAAAACCATTAGCAAAAATTGAGGTCTGTTTCGACTTTGCTTGGCAGCTCATCCGGCGGGACACGATAACATACGCAAGGGGCAAGACATCGGATCAGAGCTCAGGTTCCAATCTCACGCAGCCGGTTGGGCTTCGAAAATCAGCTCCTGCCATTGCGCGTTATCCGGCTCTTCGTCAATGTCTCTCCAAAGGTTTCGGCGCGCGCGCCCTCGAAATGGCAGACGACGCGAAACCTAAAAAGTCTATAGGTCAGTATTGCTGACCTGTTGGAATTTGTGCTATGAAAAACGCCATAAGATTGAAATAAGAGGAAACATCCGTGCTCGATTGGGATCATATTTTTGCGACTCGCTCCTCCCGCATGCGCGCGTCTGAAATTCGCGAACTGCTGAAGCTTCTGGAGCGGCCCGACATCATCTCCTTTGCAGGAGGGATTCCGGATCCGGCGCTGTTTCCGGATTCGGCCTTCAAGGATGCCTATGCGGAGATTTTTTCGAGCCCGCAGGTCAATGCGGCTCTGCAATATTCCGTCAGCGAAGGCTACAAGCCGCTGCGCGAATGGCTGGTGCTGGAAATGGCCAAGCTCGGCATTCCCTGCAGCGTCGACAATGTCTTCATCACCTCCGGCTCGCAGCAGGCGCTGGATTATCTCGGCAAGCTCTTCCTGTCGCCCAACGATACGGCGCTCGTTACCTGGCCGACCTATCTCGGCGCGCTCCAGGCCTTCAACGCCTATGAGCCGAGCTATGATCAGCTGACGCTGAATGGCAACCGGACGCCGGAGGCCTATCGCGAGACGGCGGCCAAACAGGGCGGCGCGGTGAAATTCGCCTATCTGTCCGCCGATTTCTCCAATCCGACCGGCGAGACGGTGGATCGCGAAGGGCGCGAGAAGCTGCTCGATCTGGCCGACGAACTGGATATCGCGGTGATCGAGGATGCGGCCTATCAGTCCCTGCGCTATGACGGCGATCCCATCCCGCCGATCCTGGCGATCGAGATCGCCCGCAAAGGCGGTATCGAGAACACCCGCACCATCTATTCTGGCAGTTTCTCCAAAACCTTGGCGCCGGGCCTGCGCGTCGGCTTCGTTGTCGCCAACATGCCCGTCATCCGTAAGCTCGTGCTGATGAAGCAGGCGGCCGATCTGCATTCCTCGACGATCAACCAGATCGCCATTGCCAATGTGGCCGAGCGGATCTTCGGCGAGCAGGTGGCGAAGGTGAAGGCCGCCTACAGCGCCAGGCGCGATGCCATGCTCTCGGCCCTGGCGAAATATATGCCGCCGGGCACCAGCTGGACCAAGCCGGAGGGCGGCATGTTCGTCTGGGTCACGCTGCCGCCCGGTTTCGACGGCGCGCAGCTGCTTGCCCGCTCGATCGAGACGGAAAAGGTCGCCTTCGTGCCGGGCCAGGCCTTCTTTGCCGATCGCTCCGGTGCCAATACGCTGCGTCTGTCCTTCTCCTGCGCCAATGAGGCGATGATTGAAGAGGGCATCCAGCGTCTCGGCCGGCTGGTGCGCAATGCGGCCGCCCAGGCGGCCTGACGCCGCCATGGCTTCCTGACCCTTGAACGGCAGACGCGTAACGATAGAGGGTCCCGCGCGAATGTGCGGGGCTCTTTCGCTTTGTTGTGGTCTCCCGACGATTCTGTCACATATCTGTTAGCCAGACATGGTTTAGCGGGATGATTATCCAGAGGAGATGGCCCCCGATGAAGATCCTACGTTCCGCACTGACTGCTCTTGCTGCGCTCGGCGCCTTTGCCGGGTCGGCTCAGGCTGCTGATCTCGTCATCTATACGAGCCAGCCGAATGAAGACGCGCAGGCCACTGTCGATGGTTTCAAGGCTGCCAATCCGGGCATCGATGTCGAATGGGTGCGCGACGGCACCACCAAGATCATGGCCAAGCTGATGGCCGAGATCGAGGCTGGCAAGCCGGCCGCCGATGTTCTGCTGATCGCCGACACGGTGACGCTCGAGCGGCTGAAGCAGGACAAGCGCCTGATGGCCTATGTCTCGCCGGAAGCCAAGGCTTACGAGGCCTCGCTTTTCGATGCGGAAGGCTATTATTACTCCACCAAGCTCATCACCACCGGCATCATGTACAATACCCAGGCGTCGATGAAACCGACGAGCTGGAAGGACCTTGCCAAGCCGGAAGCCAAGGGCCTCGTCACCATGCCGAGCCCGCTCACCTCGGGTGCGGCACTCATTCACGCCCAGACGCTGAGCGGCAATCCGGCCCTCGGCTGGGATTATTATCGGGCCCTGAAGGAGAATGGTGCGACCGCTTCCGGCGGCAATGGCGCCGTTCTCAAATCGGTCGCCTCCGGCGAGAAGGCCTATGGGGTCGTGGTCGACTACATGCCGATCCGCGAAAAGGCCAAGGGTGCGCCCATCGAATTCGTCTTCCCGACGGAGGGCGTGTCCGCCGTGACGGAACCGGTCGCCATCCTGGCCGGCACGCAGCATGCGGATGCGGCGAAGAAATTCGTCGATTACGTGCTCTCCGAAAAAGGGCAGGAGGGCTTCCTGAAGCTCGGCTACATTCCGGCGCGCAACGGCATGCCGGTTCCGGAGGGCTTTCCCGGCCGCCAGTCGATCAAGCTGATGCCCTTCAGTGCCGCCGAGGCCTTGAAGAACAGCGAGCAGGACCTGAAGACCTTCAGCGACATCTTTGGCGGCAAGGGCTGATTGTCATTGGACCTCAAGCGTGCCCTGATGAACGCGTGCCTCCTCCCATGTCACGCAGAACCATGCTGCCATGTGCGGAAACGGCATGCGTAGACACAGCATGAACAGCGCTTCGCCAAAGGTCGCCCGCCCACGCCATGCTCCAGACCCGGGAAGCAGCCAGCCGCGCTGGCTGTTTCCCTTTGTCTTCGCCATTCTGCTCCTGCTCAGCATTCTGCCGCTCGGCCGGCTCGCCGTCACTGGTCTCCTCTCCCTGGCCAGCGGCGGCGGCGACGGATTGCTTGGCGATCCGGCGCTCTGGACGGCGCTCTGGCACACACTGACGACCTCTTTCCTCGGAATGCTCGTCTCCGTCGCGATTGGCGGGAGCTTCGCCCTGCTGCTGACGCTCTTCGACATCCGGCTGAAAACGGCGATCGGTTTCCTGTTCATGCTGCCGATGATGATTCCGCCGCAGGTCACCGCGCTTGCCTGGCTGGGCCTGACAGGCCCGTCCAGCACGCTGCTGAAGGCGCTAGGACTGGCGCCGCCGCTCGGCAGCCCGCAGCCGCTGTATTCCATCGGCGGAATTGCCCTTCTGCTCGGCGTGCAGAATGCACCGCTCGTCTATCTTGCGCTGCGCGCCGGCCTTCTGGCGCTGCCGCGGGACGGCGTGGAGGCGGCCCGCCTGTCCGGCGCCTCGGCCCTGCAGGTGCTGCGCGATATCATTCTGCCGCTCGCCCTGCCGGGCTTTGCTGCCGGGGCGGCCATGGCCTTCGTCTCCAATGTCGGCAATTTCGGCATTCCCGCCATCCTCGGCATTCCGGCATCCATCTATACGCTGCCGACGCTGATCTATGCGAAATTCGCCAGTTTCGGCCCCAGCACCTTCGCCGATATTTCCCTGCTTTCCGGCCTCATCGCGCTCCTGTCTTTGGCCGGTCTGACAGTCGAGGAACGCCTGCTGCGCGGCAGGGATTACCGCATTATCGGCCTGTCCGGGCGTTCGGCGGTGTTTCAGCTGATGGGCTGGCGGGTTTTCTCGGAGGCCCTCCTGTGGCTGGTGCTGTTTCTGATCCTCCTCCTGCCTTTCGCGGCGCTGGTATCCTCCTCGCTCGCGCCGGCCTATGGCGTGCCCCTGACCCTGCAGACCGCGACCCTCTACGCCTATGAAGAGGTTCTGCTGCGCCAGTCGATCACGCGCACGGCCTTCAGCAATTCCATCGGCCTGTCGCTGGCCACGGCCTTTGGCCTGCTGCTGGTCACGGTGGTGATGGCCTATGCGGTGTCGCGCAGCGGACCGCGGCTTGCAGCGCTGATCAATGCGCTGGCCGACATACCCTATGCGCTGCCCGGCATTGTTCTGGCGGTTGCCTGCATTCTCCTCTTTGCCGCGCCTTTGCCGCTTCTCGGCGTCTCCATCTATGGCACGATCTGGATCATCCTGTTTGCCTATTGCTCGAGTTTCCTCGCGGTGAGCCTGCGCCCGCTTGTCAGCGCCTTCCGCCAGCTGGATCCGTCGCTGGAAGAGGCGGCAAGGCTCGCAGGTGCGGGGTTTGGCCGTCGGATGCGCGATATTCTGGCGCCGTTGATCGCGCCGGCCGCCGGCGCGGCGGTCATCCTCGTTTTCCTCATCGCCTGCAATGAGTTGACGGTTTCGGCATTGCTCTGGTCGGCGGGGACGCAGACGCTTGGCGTGGTCATCTACAATCTCGACGATAGCGGCAGTTTCAACCTGGCCTCGGCGCTGTCGGTGCTCGTCGTGCTGATGGTTCTCGTGATGATGGTTTTGCTGGAACTGATGGCAAGCCGCTTGCCGAAAGGAGTGGTGCCTTGGCGCAGTTGATGCTGAACCACCTGTCCAAGGATTTCCACACCGGCCGGCCGGCTGTCGACGGCGTGTCTATGACGATCCGCGAGGGCGGTTTTCTGGCGCTGCTCGGTCCCTCCGGCTGCGGCAAGACGACGGTTCTGCGCATGATTGCCGGGTTCGAGCGCCCGACCGGCGGCGAAATCTATCTGGGTGAATGGCGGCTGGCGGATGTCAACGGCATGGTTGCGCCGGAAAAGCGCAATATGGCCATGGTTTTCCAATCCTACGCGCTCTGGCCGCATATGTCGGTGGCGGAAAATGTCGGCTATCCGCTGAAGGTGCGTGGCCTTGGCCGCGCCGAGCGGGACCGCCGGACTGCGGAAGCGCTGTCGGCTGTCCGGCTGGAGGCCTATGCCGATCGCCGCCCGGCGGAGCTTTCCGGCGGCCAGCGGCAGCGCGTGGCATTGGCGCGCTGCCTGGTGACGGAGCCGAGCGTGGTGCTGCTCGATGAGCCGCTTGCCAATCTCGACCGCCATCTGCGCCAGGAGATGGAGGAAACCTTCCGCGACTTCCACGCCCGCTCCGGCGCCACGATGATCTATGTGACGCATGATCAGGCCGAGGCCATGGCGCTGTCGACCGATGTCGCGGTCATGGCCGAAGGTCGGCTCTTGCAGATGGCAGCGCCGGAGGAGATCTATCAGCGCCCCAATGGCCGCACGGTCGGCGCGCTGATCGGCCAGGGTGCCATTCTCTCGCTCGCCTGGCCGCAGACCGACCAGCGGTTGGCGGACTGGTCCCTGCTGCGCGAGCGGTTCGACCGAGGCGCGGCCGGATCGGCCAATGCGCTCGATCTTCTGGCCGATGTGCTGGTGCGCCCGCAGGATGTCGTCATTTCGGACGAGGGGCTGGATGCGCAGGTCGAATCCGCCATCTTCGAAGGGGAGCGGCATGCGCTGAAGCTCCGGCTCTCCGACGGTCAGCGCCTGCGGGCCTTCAGCCGCCGGCCGTTGCGGCAGGGCGACAGGGTGCGCGTGGTGATCCGCTCCGCCTGGCGCTTGTAGGGCGGGGCGGTTGTAGAGAGCGGCGAAGGCGCTATGTTGACCATCCCACCGGATTCATAACCTGCCATGCCCCTTCGCCTTGCGACGTTCAATATCGAAAACCTGATGGCCCGATTCGATTTTTCCGGCTTCCGCAAGCAGTGGCGGCAGGACAGGGTCGTGCGCATGTTCGGCGTGGAGGATCAGGAGCTCTACAAGGATCTGGAGCAGGCGCGGCTGATCTCCGAGACCGATGATACCCGCCAGCTTTCAGCGCTGGCGATTGCGGAGACCGGCGCCGATATCCTGTGTCTGCAGGAGGTCGACGACATGTCGGCGCTCAACGCCTTCGAGGAAAACTATCTCTACCGCATGCTCGGCAAGGGCTATAAGCGCAAGGTCCTGGTGGAGGGCAATGACAGCCGCGGCATCGATGTGGCGGTGATGATGCGCGAGGAAACCCGCGACGGGGCGGCGATCGAACTCGTCGACGTGCGCAGCCATGCCCTCATGACCTATCAGGATCTCGATCTTTACTCTGCGGAGATCGCGGCGACCAACCAGCCGCAGGATCGGATCTTCCGGCGTGACTGCCTCGAGCTCGAGCTTCGCATCGGCGGCGTGCCTCTGACGCTGTACACCGTGCATTTCAAGTCGATGACGACATCGCGCGAGGACAAGGATGGCAGGCTGGCGACCATGCCGGTTCGCACGGCGGAGGCCCGCGCGGTCCGCCACATTATCGAGCAGCGCTTCGGACGGCACCTTGCAGAGGCAAATTTTGCCATTTGCGGCGACATGAATGATTATCAGGAACGCGTGAAGGTGATTGGCGACCGGATTGACGGCTACAGGTTCGAGCCGGTCGAGGAAGCCGTCAGCGCGCTCGACATTTTCAGCCATGACGGTTTTGCCGAAAACATCGTGCGTCGCCGCCCGCTGATGGACAGGTGGACGCTCTATCACGCCCGGGGGCCGGAGGAGCAGCATCTGTGCCAACTGGATTATATCTGGCTGTCGCCGCGTCTGGCCCGCCGCAATCCCGACGCCGTTCCCGCCATTATCCGCAAGGGGCAACCCTATCGCACGGTCTTTCCGCCGGATCAGGCGGTCGAGCGTTTTCCGCGCACGGGCTGGGACCGGCCCAAGGCCTCGGATCACTGCCCGGTCGTCGTGTCGCTGGAGATTGCATGACGATCGAGGCGTCACACGGCTGTACCGGTTTTGCGATCTTTTACCCTCCGCAGTACCCTTGAGGGCCAGCGGCAAAACCTCAGGGACCGACGATCACGTTATAATGCCCGCCGATTCTCGATTTGTGCCATGGGAGCCTCGAAGTCGCGGCAGATGGGAAGCAGATGTCCACTATAAACCACTGGCCGCCGGATGGCGAAATCCTCGCGGTGGAGCGGGTCGAGATGCGGCTGGAGCCCGGCCCCTTCGCGTTTTCCGTGCGGGAAGGTGCGGCCATAGGCGAGAACTGGGCGCGGGAACTGGCCGCCAATCCATCGCTCTTCAATGGCGACGTGCTGATGCAGGAGGAGGTCGCGCTTGAAGAGGGTGTGGTGCGGGCGCGGGCGAAGATGACCGATTTCGCCACCATCCTGTGGTGGCGACGCCAGTCACCGCCGTCCAGCGGACGCAGCCTGGTTGCCAGCGCCGTTCCGATTTCCTCCGATGGGGCGGCGATCATCATCCGCATGGCAGCGCATACGGCCAATGCCGGGAAGATCTGCTTTGCGGCGGGATCGCTCGACGCCTCCGACCTTCGCGCCGATGGCAGCGTGGATGTGGAAGGCAGCATGAGTCGCGAGCTTTTCGAGGAGACCGGACTCGCAACGGCGCAGGCCGAGGCGGATCCCGTTCTCTACGCCACTGCACTTCGGCGGCGACACTTCGTCTTTCGCTTCTTCCGCTTCCCCTGGACAGCCAGTGAGATCTGCGAACGAGTCGCGGCACATATGGCCCGCGAGTTGGAACCGGAAATCGATGAGGTGCGGGCGGTGCGCAGTCCCGATGAGGTGACGGAGGACTTCGATCCGCTGTCGCGGCTGATCCTGCCGTTCTTTTTCGGCGGAGAGGGCCGAATGGCGGGTTGAAGCCGCGGTCTGTCTCGGGCAGGTTGTCCGGCCACGGAATGATCCGGTCCAAGACAGTTCGAGGAGGTTGGTTTGGGGCTGCGTTACGCGATTTATGACGTCTTCACCGAAACCCGGCTGGCGGGAAATCCGCTTGCGGTGATTTTCGAGGCGGACGCTCTGTCCGACGATGCAATGCAGGCCATTGCCAAGGAAATGAACCTGTCGGAAACGGTTTTCCTGCGCCGGGCGGACAATCCGGCCCATGCGGCGCGGCTGCGGATTTTTACGCCCGGGCGGGAATTGCCCTTTGCCGGACATCCGACAGTGGGTGCGGCGATCGCCATTTGCGAGGCGGCCTATCCCGATAGCCGTCCCGATTTCGATGTCGTTTCGGTGCTGGAGGAAAATGTCGGGCCGGTCCGCTGCGCCGTGCGGCTCTCCGGCGAGGGTGCAAGCTTTGCGGAATTCGATCTGCCGCGCAACCCGACCCGCACCGATCTCAACCTGGACCGCCAGGGCCTGGTGGATGCGCTCGGCGTGAAGCTTGGCGATCTCGGCTTCGAGAATCACGTGCCGGCGATCTGGAGCGCCGGCGTTCCCTTCCTCATGCTGCCGCTGACCAATCTCGCTGCCGTCCAGGCCGTCGAATTCGATCCTGTATTGTGGGAAAAGGCGGCTCCGCTGGTCGAGGGGCATCTTGCCTCTGCCTATATCTATTGTCGCGGCGGCGTGCACCATGCCGCGAAACTGCACGCCCGAATGTTTTCGCCTGATATGGGCATCGCCGAAGACCCGGCGACCGGCGGCGCCGTGGCCGCCCTTGCGGGCGCCATTCACCAGTTCGACGGCCTGCCGGACGGTCTGCATCCGATTCTGGTCGAACAGGGCGTGGAAATGGGCCGGCCCTCCTATATCCACCTTCATATCGATGTGAAGGACGGCGCCATTGCGCGTGCTCGTATCGGTGGCCAGGCGGTGCGGCTCGCGGCAGGGGAGATTTTTCTCTAAAATCTGACCATGTCTCCGGAACCTTATCTGCCGCCCGGCGTTTTGGCGGCGAGCGGGAGAAGGACATGCAAAACATCATCACATGGCAGCTGAGCGGTGCCTCTATCCACAGGGATAGTGCACGAGGGCTTAAGGCTGCGCGGAACGGGCTTGAATGGGGCCGATCTTGATGCTGCATATCCGTTAGCCGGCCGGGCTCGGTGCGGCAGTTCCGCTTGCGGTAGAAGACAGGCTCTTCACCGCGGGCTTTTCTTTCATCACATTATTGCCGTCTCGGTCAGGCCTAAGCCTCGACCGGCACCACCGGAGCGGTGGGGCCAGAAGACTGAAATTTGCAGGAGTTCCCATGATCAGAAGCGAGAAGAGGCCCAGCGACGAGGCACTCAATTCTGAGGATTTGGCAAAATGCCAGCTGGTGTTCGAACGGCTGAAGGCCGAGATCTGCATTGGCGACGATCAGGACGAGATCAATCGGCTCGCCGCCATCACCATCGAGCTTTACCGGCAGGGCGTGCGGCGCGAGGAGCAGTTGCGCGAAATGGTGGCGGCCGCCCGCGGCCATTGATGTGACGGGCGGGTGACGGATCGACTGTCTCGGCCATAAAGGGCCGGGTGGCCGCAGATCGCGGCAGGTATGGATGCAGAAGAGGGCGCGGTTCTATGGAGCCGCGCCCTCTTCTCATGTCGGCTTCTGCCGCGCCCGCCTGCCGCGCTGTCCTGTCGCATCTGGCGGCGGCAGGGCGGGCGCTTCCGATCGGCCCCTGATGCTCGGGATCCACGTGACGGCGAACCGTATCAGGCGAAACAGGTCTCTCTTCTGCGCGACTTGCGCCCCTGTACCGCCCGCCGCATCTTGCCGTTTACGTAAACTGCGGTTTATAACGGCGAAGATGGTCGTGCCGGGATCCGGCATGGCCAAGTGCCATCCTGGGGAGGACATCATGCCATTGCCATCGCGCTTTTCGACACTTCGCCTGCCGGCCGTGGCAGCGCCGATGTTCCTGGCCTCCGGCCCCGACCTGGTGATCGAAACCTGCCGCTCCGGCCTTGTCGGCACATTTCCCGCCCTCAACCAACGCAGCACGGAGGGGTTTGTCGACTGGCTGACGGAGATTCGCAGCCGGCTGGAGGGCGAGCCGCAGGCCGCGCCTTATGGCGTCAACCTCATCGTCCACCGCTCCAACCCGCGCATCGAGGCGGATCTGAAGGCTGTGGTCGACAACAAGGTGCCGCTGGTCATCACCTCTCTCGGGGCTGTGCCGGATGTGGTAAAGGCGGTCCATTCCTATGGCGGCCTGGTTTTTCACGATGTCATCAGCCGCCGGCATGCCGAAAAGGCGGCGGAAGCCGGCGTCGACGGCATTATCGCGGTCTGCGCGGGTGCCGGCGGGCATGCGGGAACGCTCAGTCCCTTCGCCCTCATTCCCGAAATCCGCTCCTTCTTCTCGGGGACGATCCTTCTGTCGGGCGCGATCAGCAATGGCGCGCAGATTGCAGCGGCGCGGCTGATAGGCGCCGATCTCGCTTATCTCGGGACACGCTTTCTGGTGACGCAGGAATCCATGGTGAGTGCGGAGCAGAAGCGCATGACCATGGAGGCACGGGCCGGCGATATCGTCTATACCGACGCGATTTCCGGCGTGAACGCGAATTTCCTGCGCCAGAGCATTGTGGCGGCCGGGCTTGATCCGGCAAATCTTGTTTCGCATGGGCCGATGGACATGGCGAATGAAGCCAAGGCCTGGAAAAATGTCTGGTCGGCCGGGCAGGGCGTTGCAGCCATTGCGGATATACCCTCTGCCGCCGAACTCTGCGAGCGGCTGATCGAGGAATATGCCGCGGCCATGCGCCAGGCGCAGGCGGACCCCTACATCAAAGCCTGAGCGGCGAAACAGCCCCGCCTTAGACACGGGACCGGCCCTTCGATACGCTGACCCGCCCAGCAGAATTCCCACGGGTCCAGGCGCGTCACATCCTTGTTACGCGCGGAACCCGGCGCGCCCGCGCTGCCCGCGAGAGCCTTGCCGGTTGAACAAGTCATTGAAGTTGCTCGGTTCCTGTGCCGCGCGCTCGCGCTTTCGTGATTGTTCGCAGAATGGACACAGTAAGGTTACCATTCGCGTGCTTGTGAGGGTGGAGCAGAAATCCCATTTCCAGGCTGCGTCACAATGATGGCGCCCTGAATGAAAGAAGGATATACTCCCATGAGAAAGCTCATTGCAGCTACCACTCTCGCCGCTCTTTTTACCGGCGCAACCGCCGCCCTCGCCATGAGCGATCCGGTTCCCAATTCCGATATTGCCGAGCAGGTCCGCGCCACGGAAGCGACGGCCCGTCTGACGAAATCCCCTCCGGGCTCGCCGGTCTATGATAAGGTCTATACCGGTGTCGCGACCTATAGCGTGACTTACACGGTGCAGCCGGACGGCAGCCTTAAGTTTGCCGGAAGTTCTCGTCTAGAAAGAGATTGACCGGAGCGGCGACTGTCTTCCGGACCATGAATGGAGCATTATGACATGAGAAACGTCATTGGTATCGCCATTGCAGCTTTGATTGGAGCGAGCACCGTCGTGTTCGCGGAAGACCTCGCCCAACCCTCGGATGGACGTCTCAGTATTCACTCCCCCGGCGTCTGGTTGTCCCAGACCGTGAGCGATCAGGGCAGGCTCTATCGCGAGAGCTATCAGGTTCAACCGGATCATACGCTCCGGTTGATGGATCGGGCCTCCCTGGCCCGATAGGATCCGGAGCATGTCGCGCAAGACCTGTGAATCGGGTTCGTGACATGCGCGGACACAAGATCTGGCGTGGATCCGTCGCTTGACAGATCGCAAAGCGTCCTCAAGCCCCGGTTCGGGAGAAAGCGCTAGAGACGGATGTCTCGGCGATTTTCCGAGCCTCTCCAGACATTCTGTTCCGACCCTGTTGCGGCAAACTCTTCGCGGCGTTCAAGCCGAGAGAGTGATTGCCGGAGCAGGGTCGTTTCGGTTTCGGCCATTCTCCGCTGCCTTCTCCATCGGCTATTTTCAACTGGCCATTTCGCCTTGACCATGGCCTCCGGTGAGCGGCCTGCACAGCCCCCCGGCCCGCACAGACTGGAAACGGCAGAGACTGGAAACAGCAGATACAGAAAAGGCTCCCGAAGGTATGATAACCTTGGGAGCCTCGGATCTTCGGGCTATTGATGTGCGTGCCGGCCAGGAGACCGGCAGGCGGATCATGCCATCGCTCTAGCCGCCGGTAGCGCGCCAGGCCATGTGGCCCGGGCAGCGGCGACCGGTTTAGCGGAAGGAGCGCGATGCTACGTTGCGAATGTCGTAGCGCGTCAGGCCGATGTCACTCAGCGCCTGGTTGGAGAGGCCGCTCAGTTCATTCATCGTACGACGATAGCTGATCCAGCTCTTTGCGAGACGAATCGGGTTCATGGGTTTTTCCTCGAATTTTCCAGGCTCACGCGGATTGTCCGGTGGCGATGCGTTCTTCTACACCCGACCGCCCAAAATGTGCACTGCAAAAGGCAGAATGCTGCTATGCATTTAAGCAGGATGATGATGAAAAATGCAGCTCAGGCTATTTGCTGGGCGTCGGTGGGCGCAGGGTCCCATCCGGCTTTCGGACAAACGGCAGGCGCCAGGCAGTCTGATGATTTGCTGTGCAAATGCATCGACAGGCCGCGCAGCGCGAACCGGATCTCCGCTAGTCCCCCCCGCTGATCCGATGAGGGACGGCGGAGCGAGGCCAGGCAGGAGGGCAGCGCTGGAGGAGGGGCCGGACATGAAGGTAGAAACATCGCAAAGGGCACAAAAAAACGCCCCCCGGATGGGAGGCGTTTTAGCCGGGCGGCGCAAAGGCCGCGGCGGAAAGCGACTGGATTAGAAGCCGACAGCCGTACGTGCTACGCGACGGATGTCGCTGCGGCCAATGCCGAGATCGCTGAGTTCGCGGTCCGACATGCGGCCAAGTTCAGTGATGGTCTGACGATACTTGCGCCAGTTGTTGAGCGAGCGTGCAATGTTCATGATGGTCTTCCTTTTCAGATGTTTGGGAGGCGTTTTTGTCTCCCGATCTCTTGAGGCTGACTATATTGCTGCGCTGCGCAATTAAAAAGCGCCGATCCCGTATGTCACCCATGCGCAAACTGCATTGCTGGTTGATAAAGCTTAAGGCCTGTGGCGAAATAATGGGCGAGAGCCTGAGGGAAAGCTACTGGCGCCACGGGTCGAAGACGACTTTCCAAGCCAAGGCCGCGTGGCGGGCTCTGTCGCGCTGGAGAAACGGGAGAGTGGGGACGATAGGTGCGTTT
This sequence comes from Rhizobium sp. SSA_523, assembly GCF_030435705.1. NCBI lineage: Bacteria > Pseudomonadati > Pseudomonadota > Alphaproteobacteria > Hyphomicrobiales > Rhizobiaceae > Affinirhizobium > Affinirhizobium gouqiense. The sequence continues at coordinate 1,353,145 of NZ_CP129382.1, read as the reverse complement.
CAGAAGCAGGAGATTGGCCGGCGGCTGAAAACAATAACGCCCACCGGGGGAGGAGGTCCGGCGGGCGTCATTTGATGTGACTGGCGATTGGGAGGAGGAGGTCGCCAGTCTTTCGAGGGCCGCTGGGAGGAGGAGGTGCGGTGCCTCGAATTTCAGTGGCGAGTTATTCGCTCGCCGTTGAAGTCATAATAGCTGCAGACGTGAATTTGTGCAGTGCAATATTTGCAGGTAAGCCATACGCAGCTTGCATGGCTTCTGCTCGCTTATGATTCAATATAGGGCTATAATATTAGCAAATCGTAAAACACAGGCGGCCAGGTTGCGGCGGCGGGGGCGATGGCCTGCCTTTCGGCGCTCTCACTGGGGGAATGGGTGAACTCCTCCGTTCTGCGCGGAAAACTGCGAATTCAGGCCTGTCTCGCGGGCCTCTGTGTCATTTTTTCTTTGCGTGGGGAAAAAACGGTTGTTATAGAGACGCGCGCTCCGGAAGGCCTCTGCGCGAGGCGTTGTTTCGACGCGGCTTTGGGGCGCGGGTATGGTGAAATTGGTAGACACGCCAGATTTAGGTTCTGGTGCCGCAAGGCGTGGGAGTTCAAGTCTCTCTACCCGCACCAGTTCCGCGGCAGCTTCTGCCGCAGGCCTGATCCGACTGGCGGCTGTATGAGCCCCAGCGCAAACGAGATTGCATCGAAGCCACGACCGGCGACAGGTTCCGGCGTCGTGCTCATGGAAACCACGGCTGTGTGAGCACCGCCGCATGATATGAAGGTATGACAATGCAGGTTATCGAAACGCTCGCTGAAGGGCTGAAGCGCGAAATCAAGGTCGTAATCCCGGCCAAGGACATGGAGCAGCGCATGAACGAGCGCCTGGCGGAAGCCAAGGACAAAGTGCGCATCAATGGTTTCCGTCCTGGCAAGGTGCCGGTCGGTCATCTGAAGAAGATGTACGGCAAGTCGATCATGGCCGAGCTCGTCAACGAGATCGTCCGTGACCGGCCGAGCGCGATCCTGTCCGAGCGCGGCGAAAAGTCGGCAACCCAGCCGTCGATCTCGATGACCGAGGACGAGGCAGAGGCCGACAAGATTCTTTCGGCCGAAGCCGATTTCGAATTCACCCTGTCGTATGAAGTGATTCCGCCGATCGAATTGCAGCCGACCTCCGGCATCAAGGTGACGCGCGAAGTCGTCGACGTCACGGAAGAAGAAGTCACCGAGCAGATCCTCAAGATCGCCGAAAGCGCCCGCACCTACGAGACCAAGGACGGCGCGGCTGAGACGGGCGACCGCGTGACGATGAACTATCTCGGCAAGGTCGATGGCACTGCCTTCGACGGTGGCGCAGCCGAAGATGCCGAACTGGTCATCGGTTCCAACCGCTTCATCCCGGGCTTCGAAGACCAGCTCGTGGGCGTGAAGGCTGGCGACGAAAAGACCATCACGGTCACCTTCCCGTCGGAATATCCGGCAGCCAACCTTGCCGGCAAGGAAGCCACCTTCGACATCACCGTCAAGGACGTGGCGGCTCCTGCCGAAACCGAGCTGAATGACGACCTGGCTTCCAAGCTCGGCGTCGAATCGCTCGACAAGCTCAAGGAAATCGTTCGCGATCAGATCCAGGGCCAGTACGGCAATGTGACCCGCCAGAAGGTGAAGCGTCAGATCCTCGACCAGCTGGACGAGCTCTACAAGTTCGAAACGCCTGCCGGCCTGGTGGATGCCGAGTTCGACAATATCTGGCGCCAGATCAACACGGACCTGCAGCAGTCGGGCAAGACCTTTGCCGACGAAGACACGACCGAAGAGGAAGCCCGCGAAGAATATCGCAAGCTTGCCGAGCGTCGCGTTCGCCTGGGCCTCGTTCTCTCCGAAATCGGCGAGAAGGCCGGCGTAGAGGTGACGGAAGAGGAAATGCAGCGCGCGCTCTATGCGCAGCTCCAGCAGTTCCCGGGCCAGCAGAAGGAAATCCTCGATTTCTTCCGCAACACGCCGGGCGCCGCCGCGTCCCTGCGCGCGCCGATCTTCGAAGAGAAGGTCATCGACCAGCTCCTGTCGGAAATCGACGTGACGGACAAGACGGTCTCCAAGGAAGAGCTCCTGGCCGAAGACGAAGATGAGGACGGCGAAGCCGCTCCGAAGTCTGAAAAGAAGAAGGCCGCTCCGAAGAAGAAGGCCGCCAAGGCAGAAGCTGCCGAAGGCGAAGAGGCTGCCGCTCCGAAGAAGAAGGCTGCTCCGAAGAAGAAGGCCGCCGAGGGCGACGCCGAGTAAGCGTTGGATCGATCGAGATCTGCATGAACCCCTGGCAGCAATGCCGGGGGTTTTTCGTGTTCGGGTAGGGCGGTCGCTGCGTTTGCGGTTCCGGTTTATACGATTGGCCGCGCCAGTCTTGACCGCTGCGGTTCGCTCTGGAGTATCAGGAAGATCGATGGGTGCGAGGTCGCGGTCTTAGAACCCGGGTTCCCGGGATGCGCAAAAGCCGTCTTGGCGACCTTCAAGGCTTGTGACTGTGTTCGGGCGCTCGGTTTCGCGGCTGACCCTGAAGCAGGGCGGGGCTCACCAACTCATGCGAGTAGGGGGTCCGCGAGCCCCTGACCGGCGTCATGCCGGCTGAGGTCATAATCCTCAGCTTCTGCGCCGGCTCAAGACCGCGGGGCCCTGAGGCCCGCCAAAGCTGCCTCCACCCTTAAATTTCCATAAATGCCTGCATCGATATGGCGCACCGTATCCTCCATCGCCCAGCCGAACTGCCAGGCATGGAAGAGTTCCGCTGCATCCTCGTCGCGGGGACATTGTCCCGCGCAGTCGGCAAAGGGATTGTCGGCGAGAGGTTGACCGAGGATGCGGGCTTTGGACCCACGTTCCTGTATGTCCAAAAGCGACTCAAAATTCATGCGCTTCACCTTCCGAGAGCAGCGCCTTCTATGTGGCGCCCAACCGGCTCGCAAGGTGAAAATGTGATTGGTTGGCACTTTATTTTATTTGTCTGAAATCGAACAAAGCCTAGACGAATCAAGGACTTCTTGTTCGCAACCTGCGGCTGTCCCATCGGCGTCCGATCACACGCGGATCACACGCTTATCACATGCCCGCTCCAATGCATCACGCGAGGGTTAATCTGAGGAGGTCCGGCTCCGTCATTTGACGGGAACATTCGGTGCTAAAGGTGATTTTGTATCATCTCATCAAGGTGGTAGCATGGCTCTCTATCAATTCAGTCTCGGCAGCGATGAGGTCACGACGACCGATATTGCTGTCATCGAGCTCTCCTCGCCCGCTGATGTCGTGGAGGAGGCGGGCCGGATCCTGGCCGATATGGCGCGCGACGAATTGCGCGGGCGCGATCGCGCCTCCGTTTTCCTGATCGTGCAGGACGATGAGGGGCGGCCGGTCTTCGTCTCCAATCTCTCGTTTGCGGCAGTCTTTCCCTCCACAGTGCCGACCAAGGGTCATTAGGCGCCTTTGCCGGCCAGCCTTGGGAGGCGCGCAAGGGCGCGCCCTTGTGACGTGCAAACGGCCCGGATGAGAGGTCCGAGCCGTCAACAGTGTCCAGGACTGTCCCGTCAGGTGCGGATCGAAGGCCTTGGCCCCCGATCCGACCTTTCTGTCTGTTCGCTCTCTTCCGTCAGCTCTCCCATTTCAGGAAGATGGTGGAGAGCGGCGGAAGCGTCAGTACCAGCGACTGGCCGTGGCCATGGGCGGCCTGCGGCTCGCTCCAGGCCTCCACATTGCCGAGATTGGAGCCGCCATAGACGCCGGCGTCGGTATTCAGGATCTCGCGCCAGCGGCCTTCCACGGGCACGCCAACGCGGTAAGCCTGGCGGGGCACCGGTGTCAGATTGCTGATGGCGAGGATGAGGCCGGTCTTATCCTCTGATTTCCGGAGCATGCCGAACACCGAATTCGCCGCGTCATCGCCGATGATCCATTCGAATCCCTCGGGGTGCAGATCGCCGTATTGCAGCGCCGGCTCCGTGCTGTAGAGCCGGTTCAGGTCGCCGATCAGGCGCTGCAACCCGGCATGGTCAGGCCGGTCGAGCAGGTCCCAATGCAGGGATGCGTCGTGATTCCACTCGCTCATCTGGCCAATTTCGCCGCCCATGAACAGCAGCTTCTTGCCGGGATGAGCCCACATGAAACCGAAATAGGCGCGCAGATTGGCCATTTTCTGCCAATGATCGCCCGGCATCTTGCCCACCAGCGAGCCTTTGCCATGGACCACCTCGTCATGGCTGAGCGGCAGCATGAAGCGCTCCGAATAGGCGTAAACCATGCCGAAGGTCATCATGCCATGATGATATTGCCGGAAGAGCGGCTCCTTCTCCATGTAGTGGAGCGTGTCGTGCATCCATCCCATGTTCCACTTAAAATCGAAGCCGAGGCCGCCCTGTTCCACAGGCTTGGTGACGCCCGGCCAGGCGGTGGATTCCTCCGCCACGGTGAAAGCATGCGCGCAGCGATCATGGATGATGCTGTTCAGGTGTTTGAAGAACTCGACCGATTCCAGGTTCTCGCGGCCGCCATACTGGTTGGGTATCCATTCGCCGGCATTTCTCGAATAGTCGCGGTAGAGCATGGAGGCAACGGCATCGACGCGCAGCGCGTCGATGTGGAAATGCTCCAGCCATTCCAGTGCCGAGGCCAGGAGGAAACCTTTCACCTCGTTGCGGCCGAGATTGTAGATCAGCGTGTTCCAGTCCTTGTGGAATCCTTCGCGGGGATCTTCGTGCTCGTAGAGCGCCGTTCCGTCGAACCGGGCCAGGCCCCAGATATCGGTCGGGAAATGGGCGGGAACCCAGTCGAGGATGACGCCGATGCCGCTGGCATGGCAGCGATCGATGAAATAGGCGAAATCTTCCGGCGTTCCGTAGCGGCCGGTCGGCGCGAACAGGCCTAGCGGCTGATAGCCCCAGGAGCCGCCGAAGGGATGCTCCATGATCGGCAGAAGCTCGATATGCGTGAAGCCGAGCCGCTTTGCATAGGGCACCAAGCGCTGGCTGAGCTCCACCCAGTCAAGCGAGCGATTGTTCTCTTCCGCGATCCGCAGCCAGGAGCCCAGATGGACCTCGTAGACAGAGATCGCTCCCTCGCCGGAGCGCCGCTCGGGCGCCTTGCGCATCCAGTCGTCATCGGTCCAGCGGAAGGGCTGGCTGGATGCGACGATGGATGCCGTGGCCGGGGCCGGTTCGCTCGCCCGGGCCACCGGGTCGGCCTTTTGCGGCAGGACCTGCCCATGCGCGTCGACAATTTCGTATTTGTAGCGATCGCCCGGGCCAAGCCGAGGCACGAACAATTCCCATACGCCGGATGACTGGCGAAGGCGCATCGGGTGACGGCGGCCGTCCCAGGCATTGAAATCGCCGACGACGGAGACGCGGCGCGCATTGGGTGCCCAGACGGCGAAGCGGACGCCGGCCACGCCATCGACATCCATGGCGCGGGCGCCGAGCGTGCGTCCGAGATCGTAATGCGTTCCCTGGCCGATCAGGTGCAGGTCCAGATCGCCGAGCAGCAGGCCGAAGGAATAGGGATCTTCCGTTTCCTGCACCGCATCCGGCCAGCGGATGCGATAGAGATAGCTGCCGCCGCTATCCACTGCCGCGGCAAAGACGCCGGCGGGGTGGATCGTGTGCATCTTGCCCTTGACGCCGCCGCCATCACGGCTCAGCACCTCGACGCCCTCTGCCCCCGGCAGAAAGGCGCGGATGATCGTGGCGCCCTGGGCAGGATGCGGGCCCAGAATGGCGAAGGGGTCGCCATGGCGGCCATCCACCAGAGCATCGAGCGCTTGGCGATCGATCCCGGTCATCAGTTCAGAGCGTTCCAAATTCATGAGTTCTTCTCCGTCAGCCTGTCCACGATCGCGGCAAAGCCGCTCAGCGGGATCGGCAGCCATTTCGGCCGGTTGCGGGCTTCGTAGCCAATTTCATAGGCTGCCTTTTCGAGCAGGTAGAGGTCGAGCATCCGCTGGCGCTTCTCGGGATCGGTGGCAAGTGCCGCCGATGCCTCGCTGGCGGCGAAATAGGCATCCAAGAAGGCCTGTTCCGCCCTTTCGATGAAGCCGCGCACCAGGGCCTCGCGGTCCGGGTTCTCGGTATCGTTGACGGCTTCGGTCTCCAGATCTGCCGTGGCGGCAAGATAGCTCAGCGATCTGAGAAGGCCTGCGACGTCACGCAGGGGAATGGTCTTGGCCCGGCGTTCGGACAGATCGCGCGCCGGCTCGCCCTCGAAGTCGATGATATACGCATCCGCTTCGGCGACCAGCACCTGGCCCAGGTGGAAATCGCCGTGGTTGCGGATCATCAGGGAGCCTTCGGCAGCCTTGGCCAGATCGGCGGCAAGCGCCAGCAACTGGTCGCGGCGCGACAGGAGCCGATCCACCACTGCCGCCGTCTGCGGCTCCAGTTCCGCTTTGGCGTTCTCGAGAATGGCAAGCGCCTTTTCGATCTGGCCGACGGCACTTACCCGCCAGAATTCGACATTTTCGGGTTTGGCCGGAAGCGGACGGAAATCCTCGTCATCGGTCTCCTGCGCCAGTGCGGCATGCAATTCGCCAAGCCGGGTGCCGATGGTTGCGGACATGGCGAGCAGGGGATGCAGCATGTCCTCGATCGCATCTTCGCCCGCCTGTGTCAGGCCAATATCATCCAGCGCCCGGCGCAGGTTGGTCAGCATCCAGTTCCAGGCATCACCCTGGTTGCGGATCGCCCCCTGAACGAGGATCAAGGTGAAGCGCGAGCCGTCCGGTGCCGTCCGTGCCACCTCGCCGAGCAGCGGCGCGGTGTTCTTGTAACCGACCTTGGTGAGATAGCGCGTCATTTCCACTTCGGGATGGATTCCCGGGAAGATGTGCCGGATCAGCTTCACCATGGCCATGTCGCCGACGATGAGCGAGCTGTTGGATTGCTCGGCCGAAAGCCAGCGCACCGTCATATCCTCGCTCAGCGTCATGCAGTCGAGCTGTTCGCTACCGAGATATTCCAGCGTGCCAGCGCGGCCGGAAATCACCGAGCGCTCGCACAATCCGCGGATGACGCCGCGCGCCAGGGCCTCGACGGCAAAGCCATCGGTGAGATAGCCGACGCGACGACCCTGCCGGATGCGTGCCAGCGCCAATTGCTGCGCCAGGGCCGAGGGCTGCTGCTCGTCCCATACGGGGGTCAGCGGCAGCAGATAGGTCTCGGTATGGCCCTCCAGCTCGGCTTCGAGTTCGCAAAGCATGATGTTGTGGGTAAAGCCCATCGGCGTTGCCGCCACCAGGCGCGCACTTTTCAGCGTCTCGCCCTTGGAGCCGAACCAGCGGCGCTTTCCGAGATAGGCCGGCAGCACGTCGCGGGAGAGCATGTCCGAAAGCCGGCCTTCGTCGACGAGTTCGGTCAGGTCGCGGCGCACCACAAGTGTGGTCAGGTCGGCCATCTGCTCCGGCGGTTCGGTGCGCCAGGCGGGTCCGTCTGATTCCGCCACCAGCTGGAACCAGTAGAAGGAAAAGGGCGGCAGCGTCAGGAGATAGGTCAGCTGTCCGATCGGCGGGAAGGGCGACATGCCGGTGAGCTCGATCGGGACTCGTCCTTCGAACTCGGAAAGGTCCAGCTCCACCGCCTGCGGCAGCCGCGACAGATTTGCGACGCAGAGCAGTGTCTCGCCCTCATGCTCGCGTAGATAAGCGAGGATCTTGCGGTTGCCGGGTGTCAGGAAGCGCAGCGAACCGCGACCAAAGGCCGGGTGGCGTCCCCGCAGGGCCAGCATGCGGCGGGTCCAGTTCAGCAGGGAATGCGCGTCAGCGCTTTGCGCTTCGACATTCAGGGCTTCATAGCCGTAGAGCGGGTCCATGACCGGCGGCAGAACCAGGCGCGCGGGATCGGCGCGGGAAAAGCCGCCATTGCGGTCCGGCGACCATTGCATGGGCGTGCGCACGCCGTCGCGATCGCCGAGATAGATATTGTCACCCATGCCGATTTCATCGCCGTAATAGATCACAGGCGTTCCGGGCATGGAGAGAAGCAGGCCGTTCATCAGCTCGACCCGTCGGCGATCCCGCTCCATCAGAGGCGCCAGGCGGCGGCGGATGCCGAGATTGATGCGGGCGCGCCGATCGGCGGCGTAGATGTTCCACAGGTAATCGCGCTCTTCATCCGTCACCATTTCGAGGGTCAACTCGTCGTGATTGCGCAGGAAGATCGCCCATTGGCAATTCTCCGGAATTTCCGGCGTCTGGCGCATGATGTCGGTGATGGGAAAACGGTCTTCCTTGGCAATGGCCATGTACATTCGGGGCATCAGCGGGAAGTGGAAGGCCATATGGCATTCGTCGCCATTGCCGAAATATTCGCGCGTATCTTCCGGCCACTGATTGGCCTCGGCCAGCAGCATCTTGCCGGGATGGGTGGCATCCAGTGCAGCGCGGATCTTGCGCAGGATGTCGTGCGTTTCCGGAAGGTTTTCGTTGATCGTGCCTTCACGCTCGACGAGATAGGGAATGGCATCAAGACGAAAGCCGTCTATGCCCGTCTCCAGCCAGAAGCGCATGACCGTCAGCAATTCTTCCAGCACCTGAGGATTGTCGAAATTCAGGTCGGGCTGGTGTGAATAGAAGCGATGCCAGTAATAGGCGCCCGCCACCGGATCCCAGGTCCAGTTGGATTTCTCCGTGTCGAGGAAGATGATGCGCGTTTCGGGAAATTTCTGATCGGTGTCCGACCAGACGTAGAAATCCCGCTCCGGCGACCCGGGCGGCGCATTGCGGGCGCGCTGGAACCAGGGATGCTCGTCGGACGTGTGGTTGATCACCAGCTCGATGATCACCTGGATATTGCGCTGATGCGCGGCATCGACGAAGGCACGGAAATCCTCCATCGTCCCGTAGTCCGGGCTGACATTGCCGTAATCGGCAATATCGTAACCATCGTCCCGGCGCGGCGAGGGGAAGAAGGGCAAAAGCCAGATGGCTGTCGCACCGAGCGACGCGATGTGGTCGATCTTCTCCGTCAGTCCGGCGAAATCGCCAATGCCGTCACCATTGCTGTCATAGAAGGATTTCACATGCAGCTGGTAAATGATGGAATCCTTGTACCAGAGCAAATTGGGATCGCTCTGCACCTGTTGGCCTTGCGTCATATCCATCAAATCTACCTCCAATTACCGTACGCGCCACAGGGAGAAGGGCTGGTGCGGCTCCAGGCGGAGCCTCTGCCATTTCCCCGTCGCCACGAAGCTTGAGCCCGTGACCAGATCCTCCATGGTAAGCGCGCCATTGTCCGGGAGGTTCCATGACCAAAGCGGGATCTCGACATCCGCTTCCTGCGCATTGTGCGGGTCGAGGCTGACGCCGATCAGAAGGACGTTCTCGCGGCCGGGACTGGCCTTTTCGAAGAACATGATGTTGTCGTTAAAGGCGATCAGCGGGCGCAGGCCGAGATGCGAATGCAAGGCCGGATTGTCACGCCGGATGCGGTTCAGCATGGCGATTTCCGCCTTGATATTGCCCGGACGATCGTAGTCCCAAGCGCGGATCTCGTACTTTTCCGAATCCGCATATTCCTTGCGCTTCGCATCGGGCCGGCCCTCGCAAAGCTCGAAGCCGTTATAGACGCCCCACAGGCCGGACAGGGTGGCTGCCAGGGCCGCGCGGATGAGATAGGCCGAGCGCGGCGCGTTCTGCAGGAAGTCCGGATTGATGTCGTGGGTGTTGACGAAGAAGTGCGGCCGGAAGAATTCCTTCGGCGCTTCCGTCGTGATCTCGCGCATGTAGGTTTCCAGCTCCCACTTGGTATTGCGCCAGGTGAAATAGGTGTAGGATTGCGAGAAGCCGACCTTGGCCAGGCGATACATGACCTTGGGCCGCGTGAAGGCTTCCGAGAGGAAGACGACTTCGGGATGCCGGTTGCGGATATCGGCGATCAGCCACTCCCAGAAGGGGAAGGGCTTGGTATGCGGATTGTCGACGCGGAACAGCTTGACGCCCTGGTCGACCCATTTCTGCACCACGTTGCGCAACTCGATCCACAGACCCGGAACAGCGTCGCGGGCGTAGAAATCGACATTGACGATATCCTCGTATTTCTTCGGCGGATTTTCGGCGTAGCGCACCGTGCCGTCCGGCCGCCAGTCGAACCAGCCGGGATGATCCTTCAGCCAGGGGTGATCGGGCGAGGCCTGGATGGCAAGGTCGAGGGCGATTTCCAGGCCGTGATCCTGCGCCGCAGCGATCAGGCGCCGGAAATCCTCGAAGGTGCCGAGCTCCGGATGGATCGCGTCATGGCCGCCGGCCTCCGAGCCGATCCCATAGGGGCTTCCCGGATCATTGGGGCCGGCCTGAAGGCTGTTGTTGCGGCCCTTGCGATTGGTCTTGCCGATCGGGTGGATGGGCGGGAAATACAGGACATCGAAACCCATGTCGCGGATGGCCGGCAGGCGGCGGATGACATCGTCGAAAGTGCCATGGCGATTGGGATCGCCGCTCTGCGAGCGGGGAAAGATCTGATACCAGCTGGCAAAGGCCGCTTCGCGCCGTTCGGCGTCAAGCGGCATGGCAGCGGAGCGCACCCGGTGCGGCCGGCGATCCGCCTTGGCCATCAGGTCGAAGGTGTCGTTTGCCAGCAGCAGGGAGATCTTCTCCTGGTCCGCAGCCTGTTCCAGCCGCGCGAGCCGCTCTCTGATTGCCCCGGCGGTCTTTGTCTCGGCATGATCGAGGGCGTCGCGGATCAGCGCCATGCCTTCCTGGATTTCCAGCGTCAGGTCGAGGCGCGCCTCGTGCTTCTTGCCGAATTCGTAGCGGAAGATCTGGAAGGGGTTGCGCCAGGTCTCCACGGCATATTCATGGCGACCCATCCGGCGCGGGGTGAATTCAGCCCGCCACCGATCATTTTCCACCAGCCGCATCGGCACTTCCGTCCAGGCGTCCTCGTCGGCGGCGCGCCAGAAGAGGGCGGCGGAAATCGGATCGTGTCCGTCACCGAAAATATCGGCCTCGACCACAACCGTGTCACCCACCACGCGCTTGACGGGGAACCGGCCTTCATCAACGCTCGGCTCGATGGCTTCGATGGCAAGCCGGGGGCTGGCCGCCGCTTCCATCACATCGATGGCCGGCACGGCATTTTCGATGGCCGGCGAGCTCTTGCCTTTCAGAAGAAGCACTTCCGCGGGCTGCAGGCGCAAAGCGAGATCGACAGCCTCGTCCTCCGATTGTGCCGCGTCCGCCGGCGTCAGAGGCAGGAAGGCGGATGCCGCCTCGCGCAGCGCATTCAGAGGCGCCGGCGCGGTGCGCCGCAGGTCACGGTTGACGACCACAAGCCGCACGCGGCTGGCATTGCGCGCATCTTCGCTATCGGTCTGCAGGAGCGCGAGCGTTGAATTCTGCGTGCTGGAGATCAGTTGCAGCGGCCGGCGGGCGAATGTCGCAGCCGACGGCCTGGCAAGCTCCTCATTGATCTGCCGGATCATCGACGACAGATCATAAGTGCCGCGATCCGCCAGGCCGCGAAGGCCATCGGGAAAGCCGTGCATGGGATCGAGCGGGGCGGTGGCGCCATATTCAAAGCCCATCGGCACCATCAAGCCTTGCCCGACAAGCGCCGAGAGCTTCAATGCCTGCTCGGCACGCCGAAGGCGGATTTCCGTGCTGTCCATGCCATGCGCCACACGGCGGGCGAAAGGCGCCTCCGGAAAGGTGATCTGCCGGTCGAAGCGACGCTGAATATCATATTCCTCGACAAACCAGCGCGACTGCAGATCCCACCAGGCAAGCGAGGAGAAGCAGCCGTCAAAGCCGAGGTCGGGCAGGGCGCGGCGGCGCTCGAAGGCGGTGCCGGGCGTCCAGGCAAGAAAGCTTACGCTTGGATTTTCTGCCCGGGCCGCCTCAACGAGGCCGCGCCAGGCGTCATCCGCGGTGCGGTCTAGGCCAAGGCAGCGAAAGCCCGCAATGCCGGCGCGGACCATGGTCTTGATGCGCAGTGACCAGGCATCGAGATGCGTCCGGTAGTTCTCCGCCTCCGCCTGCGACAGACGCCGGCTGAAGGCATCCTGGGGCGAAACGCGGGGATCGGCAAGGGCATGCGCCGTCGTCTCAGTGTCTTCCCCGACCCGATCGATGACCAGGTCCAGCATCAGGCGGAGCTTGTGCTGGCGTGCCAGGTCGCAGAGCTGCTGCAGTCCGCCGGCCAGATCGTCACCCAGCCCATAGGCCGGGTCCAGGCGATCGAGGTCCTGCGCAACGAATAGGCTTGCTCCCGTCATCCGCCTGCTCAGCGGTGCGGTGAGCACCGTATCGAAGCCGAGACTTGCCGCATGCCGGAAGAGGTTTTCCCATCCGGCGGGGTCGGTCATCATCAGGGGGTGGACGTAATAGAGACGAGGGGCTTGTGTGGAAGCTGTGGACGGTGTGGAAGGTTGCGTATCAGTCGCCACGCGGTCGGCGAGGTTCATCGGGCGGTCCCTCCTGGTTGGATCTGGCCTCGGTGGATCTGGCCTGTTTCGATCTGGAAGGTCTAACGCCAAGGCGCAGGGCAGGTTCCCGGCAAAGCGTGCAGGAGAGGACCGTTATGGCGCGGCCGGCCGGGGAAAGGGGCCGGAGCGTCCGGCTCAAAGCTCAGTGCAGCTGCGCTTCATCGACCGCTTCGGCAAACAGCAGGCGGGCATGATCGGCGCTGTCGCGTCCGTCAAGCGCGGCAAGGCAGGTCTCATGCGCCTGCGCAAAGAGCAGGCTCTTCTTCTGCGGCCAACCGTGATCCATGAAATGAATGGCTTCCAGAGGCGTGCGAATGGCACGCCCTGCGGCGCGGACAGGTCTTTTCCATGGGGCGTCGAGCATCGTGGTCTCTCCCTGATACGAGGACAGACGGCTTGCTTGCGCCTGTGGCGCTGACGCGTCGGGCACGCCGGCATCTGCCTCAATGGCAGGCAACCAGCGAAAGCGCATAAAGTTCCCGGAGACGCAGCGAAAGCTCCGAGGCGCTGGCAGCCGTTAAAGTCAAAGGAAAAAAGGACGGAGGTTGATCGCCGTCATCGGACCAGGGAGGCACCCCGCGATCCGCCAAGCTTTGCCCCGAGGGGCGCCTGGTCGAGCGGGCCGCTCAAGGGGCTGTCGGACGAGACGCAGCGGTTGCGGCCACCGCGTTTGGCGCGGTAGAGCGCCCGGTCGGCGGCTTCGAACAGGGCCTTTGCCCCTTCGGATGCATCGTCCGGCAGATGCGGCGGCCAGAGCGAAGCGGTGCCGATGCTGATCGTCAGATGACCCCAGGGCAGGTTGCGCTCATGGGTCAGCCGCAGATCGGCGACGTGAAGTCGGATCTTGTCGGCCACCATCGCGGCGATTTCGGGAGCGGCATTGTCCAGGATCACGGCAAATTCCTCGCCGCCGAAACGCGCCACGAGATCGCTGCTGCGCACGGCATCGCGAATGGCGCCGGCCACCTGGCGCAGTGCCTCGTCGCCATTGGCATGGCCATAGGCATCGTTGAAGCGCTTGAAGCGGTCGACGTCCGTGACCAGCAGAGACAAGGGACGCCCGCTGGCACGGGCAATGTCCAGGCGCTGTTCCAGCTCGCGGTTGAAGGCGCGGCGGTTGGCCAGGCCCGTCAACGTATCGGTATTGGCAAGCTCGTCCAGCCTGTCCTGATGCAGCTTGTGACGCGTCACGTCGCGCGTGACGGCGACGATGCCGGTCAGCTCGCCCTGCGCCTCCACAGGGCTCAGCAGCGTTTCCAGCCAGGCCTGCCGGCCACCGGGATCGATGTAGCGGACGGTGATCCGCCGTGTTGTGCGCTCCTTCAGGAAGGCTTCGAATTTCTCGATCGCGCCGCCCCGGTCCTCCGGCGGAAGATCGTCGAAGATGCGCGTGCCGATCAGTTGCTCCGGCGGGCGGCCGAGGATCTGCGTCGAGGCGGCGGAGACATATTCGCGGACCCCGTCGAGGCTGAGGCGTTCAATGAGATCGCCTGAGGCATTGGCCAGATGCTGCAATTCCTGATCGCGCATCAAGAGCATCTTGCGGCTGTCATGATGCAGGCGCGCCTGCCTGTACCAGCGGATGCTGAGAAGAATGCCGGCCACGAGCAGGCCGACGCTGGCAAGCCATCTGGGGCTGGCGAGCCGCATCCATTGCGCCAGGATTCCCGCTCTCGGCGAGCCGATGATGATAGAAAATGCCGGCCTGTCCGACATGAAGACCGCGGTCTGGCGCTGGATGCCGTCCATCGGCCATGTGATCGGCTCCGCTTCGCCCTCCTGCCTGTCGGCATGGGCCGTCAGGCTTTTCAGGGTGTCGGGCGGCATCGTTTTCCCGATCATCGAGACAAAGGCGGAGGTGCTTCCGAGAACCGTGCCGTCGTGACGGACGAACAGGGCGTCGGCATCGCCGAAGCTGCGCAGATAGCGCTCGAGAAAGAGGTTGAAGCGTTGGATGGACAGATGGGCGACCAGAACGCCGGTAAACCGCCCGTCCGGTGCGTTCAGCCGACGGGTGACCGTGACGATCTGCTCGCCGCTTACCCGGCTGACGATCGGCGCTCCGAGATACAGCGTATCCGAGGGATCGCTGGCGTGATGGCGGAAGTAGCCGCGATCGGCGAAGCGTGCGCCCATATCGGCATCCTGGACAGTGGTGGCGATCAGATGGCCATCCGCGCTGATGACATGCAGATTGCGCAGATCATTCTCGTTGCGGGAGTAGCGGCTGAAGATCAGCGCAAGGGCAGCGCGTACGGCCGCAGGATCGGACAGGTCGCCCAGCCGGGCCTCGATGCCGAGCAGCGCCAGATCCGCCAAGTCGATGCTGTCGCTGATGTTCTGGCCAAGGGCGACGGAGGCCTGGTCCAGACTCTGATTGATGGAGGCGAGATAGGTTGCACGACTGTTCATCTCGCCCCAGAAGACGATGCATGCCGCCACGGCCACAGCCCCCAGCAGCAGGATCAGGATGTGGAAGGGGGAGCTGCTATCCGTTTTCATGGCCTTCGAGGTCCGCAATCTGTCACTCAATCAACTTGCCATGTAATAATTAGTAACAACTAAATGAGATGCCTCCGAAACGGCAGCCGGGCTCGACGTCGTCCAGCAGAATGAATCAGTCTTTAACACGGCTGTGACAACGGTTTGGCAATCTCCTCGGCAGAGAATGCGCGGCATCTTCACAAACGGGCATGGCAGAGGCGATGGCAGGCAAAGGAAGACGGACGGCACGCAAGCCGGCTTCGCGGAAAAAGACCGGGCAGAGGGGTCGCATTTGGCCCTGGCTGTTTGTGCTCACCGCAACGATCGGCGGCATTGCCGCTTATGATCATCGCGAGGAGCTTTCGGCGCTTCTGCCGGGGGATCATCGCAAGCCGGCTGTCCAGGCCGCGTCGCATCGCTCGCCGGCGCCACGCCAGGCGCCGCAGCCGCTTGTCGCGACGCCCGTCGCCTTGCCGGTGACGCGACCGGTTGCGAAGCCCACGGAGCCTGTCGCGCCGGGGGGAGCCGTGCTGGTGGGGCAGGGTTTCAGCAATACATTCTATTTCTGCGGCACATCCGGCCTCGACAATTGCGTTGCGAGCGGCGACATCTTCTGGTTTCGCAAGCAGGCCGTGCATCTGGCTGATATCGTTGCACCGGAAACCGAACGCGCCCGCTGCCCTGCGGAACGGACCAAGGGTTTCGCCGCGAAGGTGCGCCTGCGCGATCTGCTCAATTCCGGCAATTTCGATCTGGTGGATTGGCCGAATTCCGACACGGATTCCCAGGGACGAAAGCTGCGGGTGGTGATGCGCAAGGGACAGTCTCTCGGTGGCGTGCTGATCCGCGAAGGTCTCGCGCGCAGCCCCTCCGAATCGGGCCGAGGCTGGTGCTGATTGCGAGCACCATTTGTCCCGAAAGCGGATTTACGCGAAGTCTATTTTCCGTGTTCATGATTTGAGAACCAGTTCGGACGATTCTTGCCACCATGTCAGTGATTCGAGCACGTGTAGCAGGAGAGAGTATGACGCTTGCAGTTTTCCCCGCCGACAGGCGGACGGCAGAAATCCGGCGCTGTGCGCAAGCGCTTGTCAGCCTCCAGGGTGAGGCCGCAAACCTGTTCTGGCGTCGCGAAATGGCGGCATTTGCAGCCCGGCTCAGCGAGCAGGGCGTGGCAGGCTGGGAAATCTCCCATCAGGCGGCGCTGTTCATGAATGCGGTGCAACTGGAGCTGCAGCAGCTCTTTGCCGATCAGGATGACTGCGCTCTGGATGTTCGGGCCTGAGCGACCAAGGCCCGTTCTTGAGCAATCTGCCGGCCTCGCGGCCCCGCATGGCTTCCATGAAGTGAGCGAGATCTGGTTCCTGTCCGAGCCATCACGTCACAAAGCTATTTTCGACCTCTTCCAAGGCTAGATCCGCCACGTAGCGCTCCAAATCCCCATTGAGTTTGACCCTGATCCTACACTTTCCCTGATCAGCCGACGGACGGACATCCTGTGCCCGGCCGTCGGCTGCAGATGAAAATGGTCAGGTGCGAGCGCCGGGCGCCGGATCGAGGGCCAGAGATTCCAAGCGAATGTAACTAAGGAAATTCGGCGGAAGAGTCGTCTGGGCCTTGAAAGCCGTGACTGTGCCGATGCCTATCTTGCCGAACTAAAGGAGAAGGAATTTGTCACCGGATTTCCGGCGATCCCGCCGCTAAGGCGTTGAAAGTAATGGTGGGTGATGTAGGGCTCGAACCTACGACCCGCTGATTAAGAGTCAGCTGCTCTACCAACTGAGCTAATCACCCGTCCCATTTGGCTGCCGTTTGTCTCGGCGCCGCCGGTGTGATGGGGCGTATAAAGGGGAAGTTTCGGCTTGTCCAGCGCCCTCGACAAAAAACTTCGCATGTTTTTCAACGAAGCTTTCGCAGTGCAATGAAAACTCCCGCAAAACCGGGACGGGGCACGCCTGCAGCGGATCGAAAAATCGTCGGCGATGGCTGAACCGGCTTTACAGGCATGGTCCGGCGGGTCATGACATGGCCTGTCGAGATGTCAGGAGGATGACGCCGTGAGCACCAAGGACGATATTCGCCGCGTGAGCGCCCAGGAATCGGCCCTGCGCTTCGAGAAATTCGATCTGGATTCTGCCTGGACGCTGGGCCAGCATATTCGCTCGCTGGCGGCCTCGGCGCATCTTGTCTTGTCGGTCGACATCCATCTCAACGGGTCACAGGCCTTTTTCGCCGCCATGCCCGGCGCCAAGCCCGATTTCGAACACTGGATCCGCCGCAAGCGCAACCTGACCCTTCGCATGCTGCGATCGAGCTACGGGCTGGGGCTGGACCTTCTGGAGCAGAAGACGACGCTTGACGCGAAATGGGGTCTTGCGAGCACCGATTATGCCGCACATGGCGGCAGTTTCCCGATTCATGTCCATGGCGTGGGCTGTGTCGGAGCCGTGACGGTGTCCGGGCTGCCGCAGCGTGAGGATCATAACCTTGTGGTAGAGGCGCTTGCCGTGCATCTGGGGCTTGATCCGCACCAGCACAGATTGGCTTGATCAAGCAGGCCGGGCAGCGCTCACAAAAAAACGGGCCGTCTGTCGACGACCCGCTTCCGTTGAGCCTTTGAAAGGCCGTGGCCTTATCGCCTTACGGCGCGGCCGATGGCAATCAGGATACACGCCCCGATGAAGCCGGCAATCAGGTAGCCGATCCAGCCGCCCAGCACGACGCCGAAGATGCTGAGGATGGCGTTTGCGATGATCGCGCCCACAATACCCAGCAGGATGTTCATGAGGATGCCCATATTGCTCTTCATGAACTGTTCGGCCAGCCAGCCTGCGATACCGCCGATGATGATGGCGGCGATCCAACCGATTCCTGCACTTTCCATGACCTTACTCCCTGGTTTCATGTCAGCAGGGAAACGCGAGGAATGCTGGCTGGTTCCAACCCGCCGGCTTCAAGGCCATAGTTTTGCCCGCCGGTGCTGACAGATCATCGCTCCCCCCGGTGTCGGCAGCGTTTTTCCGCCCCGCATCGGCACGAATCAGGCACACATCCTTTCGGGCGCATGCCTGTGAGATAAGAGGTTTCGGCGTTGCATCATCTTCTTGTTCATCCTTTGCTTGCGACCGGCCGCGCGGCGCTGGCCTCGTGCCTTGTCTGCCTTGTCTGCCTTGTGCTGCTGATGGCCAGCATGCCGTCCGCATCGCCCGCCCGCGCCCAGCAGGACGCTCCCGCGTCGTCCGGCTCCGCGGCGTCTCCGGCCGTGCCCGCTGGAAGAGATGCAGGCGGGGCGGCGGCGCAAGAGCCGGCATCCCAAGAGCCGGCATCCCAGGGGCCGGCGCCTGGCGAGGGATCGTCCGGCAATCCGGATTCGCAGACCTCGCGGCTTGCACAGGTCTTCGACAAGGCGCGGCAGGAGTTCGAGGCACTCAGGGACAAGGCAACCTCCAGCGAAG
Organism: Rhizobium sp. SSA_523; assembly: GCF_030435705.1. NCBI lineage: Bacteria > Pseudomonadati > Pseudomonadota > Alphaproteobacteria > Hyphomicrobiales > Rhizobiaceae > Affinirhizobium > Affinirhizobium gouqiense. The sequence goes on along the minus strand of NZ_CP129382.1, from coordinate 1,334,766 downwards.
CGGACGATGCCCAGCTGGCAGAGATCAAGACCGAGGTGGATACGCTCGTCACCCAGGTGACGGAGACCAATGCGCTCCTGCAGGAAAGGCTGAAGCAGATCGAGGCACGGCTTGCCGATCTCGGCGAGCCGCCCGGCGCCGGAAAGCCCGCCGAATCGGCGCTTGTCACCGGCGAACGCGATCACCTGCTGGCGGAGCGCTCGGAGCTCAACGCGCTCTCCAGCGACAGCGCCGGATTGACGGCGGCGACGACCGGTCTCTCCAACCGGATCACGGAACGCCGGCGGCAGATGTTCAGCGACGCGCTGCTGCGCCATACCGATCTGTCGATGGACATGATCAACGAAGCGGGTGCGGCTTTCGTGACCGAACTGCGTCTGCTGGCCGATACGGTGGGCAGCTGGGCCGGCTTCGTCCTGCGGTTCAAACTGCCGCATCTGTTGACCGCCATGGCGCTGTCGCTCGGCGCGGCGACCTTCTTCCTCTTCGGCAGCTACCGGGTATTCGGCCGCCTGGCGCGGCGCAATCCGGCGCTGGAAAACCCGCCTTACATCACCCGCCTGTCCTTCGCCTTCTGGTCGCTGATGGTGCCGGCGCTGGCGCTTTCCGCCTTCCTCGTCGCCACCTATCTCTTCCTCACCGGCTTCAACGTGCTGCGCCCCGACCTCACGCCGCTTGTCGGCGCCTTCTTCGGCTTCATCGGCGGCGTCTTCTTCGTCGCGCGCCTGAGCTATCTCGTTTTCGCCCCGGATTTTCCGCAGTGGCGGCTGGTGCGCCTCTCCAATCTCGGCGCCAGACGGGTCTTTGCGCTGGTGGTGGCGATGGCGCTGATCAACGGCCTGGATCTGCTGCTGGCCACCGTCAGCGAAGTGCTGAATTCGCCTCTGGCGCTGACCATCATCAAGAACCTCGTCGCCTCGATCATCATCGGCCTCATCCTGATCGCGCTCTCCTTCCTGAAACCGGTGCTTGCGGAAAATCGCGATCCCCGCATTCACGGCCGGGCATGGCCACGCGGTCTGCCCTTCCTGCTGCGCATTGCGGGGCTTGCGCTCATCGTCGCCGCGCTGACAGGCTATGTGGGGCTGGCGCGGTTCGGCGCGACGCAGATCGTCGTGACCGGCGCCTTGCTGGTGACGATGTATATCGGTCTGCTGTCCGGCAAGGCGGTGGCCAAGCAGGGCGCCTTCGGCGAGACGGCCTTCGGCCGCTATCTGCAGCGCCGCTTCACGCTCGGCACCGTGGCGCTGGACCAGATCGGCCTGGCCGCAAGCTTCGGCATTTACGGCCTGGCGCTGCTCTTCGGCGTTCCGCTGATCCTGCTCACCTGGGGCTTCCAGATCCAGGATATCCAGAGCGCCGCCTACCGCCTTTTCACCCGCATCACCATCGGCAATATTTCGATCTCCATCGTCGGGATCTGCGCCGGAATTCTCCTGTTCGCCTTCGCCTATATGGTGACCCGCTGGATCCAGCGCTGGGTCGACGGCAATATCATGGCGCGCAGCCAGGTGGATGCCGGCGTGCGCAATTCGGTCAAGACCGGGATCGGCTATCTGGGCGTCGGCCTGGCGCTGGTCTTCGGCGTATCGGCGGCGGGCGTCGACCTCTCCAGCCTGGCGCTGGTGGCCAGCGCGCTCTCCGTCGGCATCGGTTTCGGCCTCCAGAATATCGTGTCCAATTTCGTGTCCGGCCTGATCCTGCTCGTGGAGCGGCCGTTCAAGGTCGGCGATCATATCGTCACCGGGACGACGGAGGGGATCGTGAAGCGTATCTCGGTGCGGGCCACCGAGATCGAGACCTTCCGCAAGCAGTCGATCATCGTGCCGAATTCCGAGCTGATCAATGCCTCGGTCGGCAACTGGACGCACAAGAACCGGATGCAGCGGTCGGAAATTCCGGTCGGCGTCTCCTATGATGCAGATCCGCGCCAGGTCATGGATATTCTGATCGACGTGGTGCGCAACACGCCGCAGATCCTGCAAAATCCCGAGCCGCATGTGGATTTCGTCGCGTTCGGGGCGTCCTCGCTGGATTTCGAAGTGCGGTTCTTCATTGCCGATATCAGCGACGGGATCGGCACGCGCGCCCATGTGCGGACGGAAATCCTGCGGCGGTTCAAGGAAGCCGGCATCGAGATCCCCTATCCGCATCAGGATGTGAAGATCAGCGGGACCTTGGTCACGGCGCCGGCGGATCGGCCCGATCCCTCCGCGGAACTCAAGACAGGCGGCGAGGCCGCGCCGGAATCAGAAGCCGAATCAGGACCAGACTCAGAGACAGGCGGAGCGGGCGACCCGATGACCGAGCCCCGAGCGGAGGCGGCTTCCACGGCCGCGACCGGCGGATCGGCCGGATCCGAAAAGCGCCTCCCGGACGAAGATGATGCAGCGCCCTCGCTTGCCCGGCGATAGGCTGCCCGCCAGGCCATCCTCGACCGTTTGCGGCCCGCTTATGCCTGCGTCGCGGTGAAGCTTCACCCATGTCGTAAACAGGCGTTTCCAGGCGCGCGCGGATCGGCATAGTCGAAGCCGAAGATGTGGGCTGAAAGGCCGCAATGCAGCGCTTGCCGGACGAGGGGATCGAGGCGATGAAGACACAGGCACGGGCAGTGGTGATCGGAGGCGGCGTCGTCGGCGTCTCCACGCTCTATCACCTGGCAAAGAAGGGCTGGAGCGACTGCGTGCTGATCGAGCGCAAGGAACTCACCTCCGGCTCCACCTGGCATGCAGCCGGTCTCCTGCCGCTGTTCAACCTGTCTTATTCGGTGGGCCAGCTGCACAAATATTCCGTTCGCTTCTACGAGGAGCTGCAGACGGAGACCGGCATGAATGTCGGATTTTCCAAGGTCTCCAATATTCGACTTGCCCGCACGCGGGACCGGTGGGACGAGTATATGTACTATGCCGGCATTGCCGAGACGATCGGTGTGACGGTCAATATTCTGACACCGGACCAGGTGAAGGAGATCTGGCCGCTCTGCGAGACCGAGGGCCTGCTCGGCGCGATCCAGCATCCGGATGACGGCTATATCCAGCCGGCCGATCTCACCCAGGCGCTGGCCAAGGGCGCGCGCGATCTTGGCGCGACGATCTACAGGAACACGGCCGTGACCGCTCTCAAGCAGCGGCCCGATGGTCAGTGGACGGTGACGACGGACAAGGGTGAGATCGTCGCCGAGCACGTCGTTTCCTGTACCGGCTCCTTTGCCCGCAAGACCGGCGAAATGGTCGGCATCAACATTCCGGTCATTCCCGTCGAGCACCAGTATATCGTCACCGAGCCGCATCCGGCGATCCAGGAGCGCCGCCGGCAGGGGCTGCCGGAAATGGGCGTGCTGCGGGAATCCGATTCCGCCTGGTATATGCGCGAGGAGGCCGGTGGGCTCATTCTCGGCCCCTACGAGGTCGGAGCGCCGGTCTGTTATGTCGACGGCCCTTCGGCGGAGAGCGAATACGAGCTCTTCCAGGAGGATCTCGACCGCCTCATGCCGCATATCGAGGCGGCGATCGCAAGGGTGCCGGCCTTCGGCGAAGTGGGCATCAAGAAGGTCTATAATGGCGCCATCGCCTACACACCGGATGGCAATCCGATCGTCGGGCCGGCGCCGGGCCTCAGGAGTTTCTGGCTCAACGAGGGCCATTCCTTCGGCATCACGGCGGCGGGCGGGGCCGGCTGGCAGCTGGCCGAATGGATCGTCGATGGCGAGCCGACCGTGGATCTGATGGGGGTGGATCCCCGTCGCTTCGGTCCTTACGCAACGGAAGGCTACCTGATCGCCAAGAACGAAGAAGCCTATGCCAATGTTTTCACGATGCATTATCCCGATGAGGAGCGTGCCGCCGCGCGCCCGCTGAAGACGACGCCGATCTATGACCGGCTGAAGGCGATGGGCGGCGTGTTCGGCTCGCTCTATGGCTGGGAGCGCGCCAACTGGTTTGCGCCGGATGGCTACAGGCTTGCCGACAGCGAGAGAGGAGTCGGCGCCGACGTCATCACCAACCATAATTACGCGCCGCCGCTGGATGACGGCCGCTATGTGGAGAAATGGTCCTTCCGTCGCTCCAATTACTTCGAGCATGTGGGCCATGAGGTGGAGAGCGTCACCACCAATGTCGGCGTCCTCGACATGTCGCCTTTTGCCAAGATGGAGGTCTCGGGTCCCGGTGCCCGAGCCTGGCTCGAGACGATCTTCGCCAATGCGATCCCGAAGAAGCGCGGCCGCATCGCGCTTGCCCATATCCTGACCCCTGCCGGCGGCGTGCGTGCCGAATTCACCATCTATGAATGGGCGCCGGACCGCTTCTATATGGTCTCGGCCGGTGGTCTCGAAGCGCATGACCACGACCTTCTCCAGCGGCTGGCGCCAGAGGACGGGTCGGTCGTCCTGCGGCCGATCACACAGGCCTATGGCGTTCTCGTGCTTGCCGGCCCGCGGTCGCGCGACGTGCTGCGCAAGCTGACGCGCACCAGCCTGGACAGCCGGGATTTCCCGTGGTTGACCGGCCGGCAGATTTCCGTCGGCCTTGCCACTGCCCACGCCTTGCGGGTCAATTTCGTCGGCGAGCTGGGCTGGGAGCTGCATCATCCGATCGAGATGCAGGCCTATATCTTCGACCGGCTGATGGAGGCCGGGGCGGAATTTTCGATCAAGCCCTTCGGCATCCGCGCCATGGTGTCGATGGCGGTCGAAAAATCCTACCGCAATATGGGCCGTGAGCTGTCGATCGAATATAATGCCTATGAAAGCGGCCTCGATCGCTTCATCCGCCCGGAAAAGCCCTTCCTCGGCCGCGACGGCCTGTTGGCGCACCGGGCCGAGGGCCTGCGATGGATCTTCTCGACGATCGAGGTCAAGGGGACGACAGATGTCGATGCCCGGGGATCCGAAGCCATCTACAACAGCGCGGGAGAACTGGTCGGCCGGGCTACCAGCGGCGGCTATGGTTGGCGCGTCGGAAAGTCGCTGGCGCTTGCCATGCTCGATCCGCAGCACGCCGCAATCGGCACGCAGCTCAGGATCCGCATTCTCGGCACGCTCTACGAGGCCGAAGTGATCGGCGAAAGCCCCTTCGACCCCGACAATCAGCGACTGCGCGGCTAGAAACCCCGACATCTCAAAGACCCCGCTGCGGGGATCGACCGGCGGCAGGCGCCGCAGAATATTTACCAGGATTTGCGAAGCGGCCGCCAGCGGCCGCTTTTTTTATCCGGCAGACCATTCGCGGTCGATCCGCTTAATGTTTCAGCAATTGAGCTTGATTAGTTTGATCCTCAGCTAGGGCATTTCCGGTGAATACGGGATCATGATCATCGCATGAACCGCAGTATTTTCTGGAAATACTCTAGAGGGGACAAAGGGTGGTCATGACATATCTCGGTTTTTCGGGGATGCAGTATTCCGGTGAGCAATTTCCGAAAGCCCGGATCATCGTTGCGGAAGATTCCAACGTCTTTACATCGATGATACGTCAGCGATTGAAGGAGATCTTCAATATTGAGGCAGAGATCTGCCGAACCTTCGACGATCTGACCACTGCCAATGAACTGTCCGACGAGCCCGTCACGCTGGCCATTTCCAATATCAACCTGCCCGGTGCCGAAAACGGCGAGGCGCTGGAATATCTGGTGGACCTCAATATCCCGACGATCGTCTTCACCGGAACCTTTCAGGAGCAGACCCGCGAGGCGCTGCTGGCCAAGGAGATTGTCGACTACATTCTCAAGGACAATGTCTATGCCGTCGAGATGCTGGTCGAATCGGTCTGCCGCTTCCTGACCAATCATCGTCATCATGTGCTGATCGTCGACGATAGCCCGACTGCCCGCGCTTTGCTCTCGACGCGGCTGAAGCGTTACAACTTCCGGGTCAGCGTTGCCGAAAGCGGTGCCAAGGCAATCGAAATCCTCAAGAAGAACGCCGATATCGGCCTGGTCGTCACCGACTACAACATGCCCGATATTGACGGGTTCGAACTGACCCGTCGCATCCGCTCCGTGCGCGGCTCGCATGAATTGCGGGTGATCGGCGTCTCCTCGTCCTCCGACCGACTGCTGACGGCGCGCTTCCTGAAGGCCGGCGGCAATGATTTCATGCTGAGGCCGTTCATCGACGAGGAATTCTACTGCCGCGTCAACCAGAACCTCGACACCCTCGTGCAGATCAAGTCCATGCAGGCGGCGCAGGAGCGTCGTCAGCCAGCCATGCGCGCTGTGACAGCCTGACGAAAGGGACAGGACATGCCCTATGTCCAGCAGATCGTTGCGCCGAAACGCGACCGGGATGACGGGCCTGTGCTTCTGGTGGAGGATTCGCGTACCTTCGCCTCCATCCTGTCCTATCGGTTCCGGGAGGAGATCGGCCGCAATGTCTGCCATTGCGCCAGCCTTTCCGCCCTGCAGGAAACCTTGAAGGCAAACCGGGGCAATTTCCCGGTGGCCGTCGTCGATCTCAACCTTCCCGGCTCACCGCATGGCGAGGTGCTGGACCTGGTCATCAGCTTCGGCATTCCGGTGATCGTCTTCACCGGCAGCTTCGACATGGGCGTGCGCGAGCGTATTCTCGACCGCCGGGTCGTCGATTACGTCGTGAAGGACAATGAGCGCGCCTGCGACATGATTGTCGATTCGGTCCGCCGTGCACTCGCCAATCGCGATATACGCGTGCTTGTGGTTCACGAAGCCGGCGAGACCCGCACGCATCTGGCGCAAATGCTGAGGGCGCAGCTTCTCAATGTCATCGAGGTGGCGACCGGCGAAGAGGGGCGGTCGCTGATCGAGACCAATCCCGATATCGAACTCGTCGTGATCGGCAAGCAATTGCCGGATATGGACGGATTGCAGTTCTGCAGGCGCATTCGCCGCAAGCATGGAGAAGACCGGTTGCGCCTGATCGGCCTTCTGCCGACGGCGGACCGCTTCCTCTCGGTCGGCTTCATCAAGGCGGGTGCCGACGATGTCATCTATCAGCCGCTTCTGGCGGAAGAGGTGCAGTGCCGCGTCGCGCATGCCATCGACACCCTGTCGCAATTGAAACGCCTGCGCATCGCGGCCTCGAGCGATTATCTCACCGGCCTCTCGAACCGGCGTTACTTCTACCTCGTCGGACCGGACCGGGTGGAAAAATGCCTGCAGACCGGCACGGCCTGTTCCATGGCCCTCGTCGATATCGATCATTTCAGACGGATCAACGAAACCTACGGCAATGACGTCGGCGATACGGTGCTGATGGGGGTCGCCTCGTGCCTGCAGCAAATGCTGGCGGGCGACGATCAGCTGATTGCGCGGCTTGGCGGCGAAGAATTCGCCTTGCTGCTTGTCGGCATGGACGGTGCGCGCGCATCGATCTTCTGCGAGATGCTGCGCCACGAAATGTCGCGGCTGAAATTCACTGCCGGCGATCAGAGCGTGTCGATCACCGTGTCGATCGGCGTTGCCGAGATCGAGGGACGCGAAACCTTCGACAATTACCTGAATGCCGCCGACCAATTTCTGTTCATGGCCAAGCAGAGTGGCCGTGACCGTGTATTCTCCGATCACTGGATGCGAGTTATCGGCGAGGCGACCCGGGCGGACGGCCCGCGGCGTCCCCAGCCCTTCGAAACGGGCGGCGATGTGCTCTATCTGAGCGCCTGACTGTTACCTTAGCGCCTGGCTGGCTGTCAGCAGCGGCGGATCTGCCTTCTCCTCCCTGCTGCGCGAGGATGGCGCCGGGCTGATTGTCAGCTTGCGCTCCGCACGCTCCTGTTGCGGCGAGCGATTGTAGACCTCCCGATAGCATTTGGAGAAATGCGAGGCGGAAACAAAGCCGCAGGCAACCGCCACTTCCACGATCGGCAAGGAGGATTGCACCAGAAGATGCCGGGCGCGATCCAGCCGGATCTCGAGATAATAGCGCGCCGGCGAACGACCCATCTCCTGGCGGAACAGGCGTTCCACCTGCCGTCGCGACAATCCCACCTGATCGGCAATGTCGACGAGCGTCAGAGGCTCGGCAAGATGGCTTTCCATCAGTTCGATGATCGCCAGCACCTTGTTGTGGTGCACGCCGAGCCTGGCCCGCAAGGGCAGGCGCTGCCGGTCATTCGGGTTGCGGACGCGATCGGTCAGCTGCTGTTCGCAGACGCGGTTGACAAGCGTCTCGCCGAAATCCTGGCCGATCAGGTTCAGCATCATGTCGAGTGACGCGGTGCCGCCGGCGCATGTGTAGAGATTGGCGTCGACCTCATAGAGATCGGCATAGACTTCGACCTGAGGGAAGGCTTCGGCGAAGCCCGGCAGATTCTCCCAGTGGATGGCGCAGCGCCTGCCGTTCAACAGGCCTGCCTGCGCCAGCACATGGGCGCCCGTACAGAGGCTGCCGACGGCGACGCCGCGATTATAGGTCTCGCGCAGGAAGGCGTGGACCGATTTGTTGTTGAACTCCTCCACGGCGATGCCGGAACAGACCAGCACCATATCCGGCCGAAAGGCCCCGCCAAGATGGCGCCGTTCATCCGCCAGTGACGAATTCACCTCGATGGCGATGCCGCTCGAGGAATGCACCTTCTCGCCATCGGCCGACATCAGCCGCCAGTCATAGGCCTGATAGCCCAGCATCCGGTTGGCGATGCGCAGCGTTTCCACCGCGGCCGCAAAGGGCAACATGGTGAAATTCGGGACAAGAAGGAAAACGAGTGTCCGCTTGAGGGTGGGCGGCTTGGTCATCCGGGGTCAGGCTCCATGAGCCTATAGTGGTCGCGTGAAATTATGGCCTTGGCATGTTCCGGTTGCGACGTTTCTTACAGTGTCTGCGACATTGCGCATATTCTACTCTTAGGCAAGCAACGGCGAGGTTCGATCGGGCAATCTCCGTCGATCGATCCTCGCCGTCAGGCACACGAACCGCTCATCTTAGGAGAACTTTCGCGGCTGGTCGGCATCGGAAGGCCAACCGATATCCTTGCGCACGTCGAAGGGGAGAGCTTCGATCTCCCGCAATGTACGGGCGCGCGTCCGGGTGGTCCGCCATTGTTCGAAAGCGGAAAGAAGGGGGGAAAGGAGGGCGGTCACATGCGCCGCCAGCCTTTCCAGGCGGGACGAGGTGTGGCGGCGGGACAGGCCCAGCCGGTGGTCGAGAAGAAATGTCATGGTACGGCTCCTTGTCTGGTTGTCATGTCTGCAGGCTCTGGCTGCTGGTATGTTGGTCCTGGCTCCTCAACAGAAAGCACCGGATCTCTCCATCAATCAAACGAATGAATTTCATGGGAATCATTCACTCAAATGATGCTCCATGAGGCGTGCCCCGAGGGTCGATACCTCAGCCTGCAGTGTCGCGCCCCGTTGACGATCAATCAAATGAAATGATATGGTGCTTAAGTTCATTTAATTTGAAGGTCGTCCCATGAACGCGCCGTTTCGACAGATCCTCCCGCTGCTGGACAATGATGTGCTGCGCACCTTCGTCGCCATTGCCGATACGGGCAATTTCTCGACGGCAGCGGAAGCCGTTCTGAGGACGCCCTCGGCCGTCTCCATGCAGATCAAGAAACTGGAGGAGCAGCTACGCACGACGCTGTTCCTGCGCGATGCGCGGTCCGTATCGCTGACGCCGCATGGCGAGATGCTGCTATCCTACGCCCGGCGCATGATCGCGCTGTCCAATGAAGCGGTGTCGCGCTTCGTGATGCCGGAACTGTCCGGTGTCGTGCGCCTGGGTGCTGCCGATGACATAGCAGAGCGGTTGCTGCCGAACATTCTGAAGGATTTTGCGGCGAAATTCCCCGGCATCATGGTGGATGTCACAGTGGATATGAGCCTGAAGCTGCGGCGGCGCATGGAGGAGCAGCGGCTGGATCTGGCGCTGATCAATTATTCCGCCCGCTCCAGCATGCCCGCCGGCGAGGTGGTGTACAAGGATCGGCTGGTCTGGGCCGGAGCGAAATGCGGCACGGCGCATCTGCGTGATCCGCTGCCGATTTCGATCTGGGAAGAGGGGTGTATCTGGCGCGAGACGGCAATTGCCGGGCTGGAGCAGATGAAGCGGCCCTATCGCATTGCCTATCTCAGCGCCAATACCATGGCGCAGCGCGCGGCGGTGCTGTCCGACCTTGCCATCGCGCCCTTCCCAAGATCCTATATCACCAGCGATATGGCGGTGCTGGGTCCCAAGGAAGGTCTGCCCGAACTCATGACTTTCGACATCCGCCTCATCTCCGCGCCCCAGCTTTCCGTGCCCGCCAAAGCGGTGGCGGACAAAATCCGCGATGCCTATCGGGAATATGAAAAGGCGGTTGCCTGACAGGCGGATGCCGCGAGGCTTCACCCCGCTTCAGGCGAAGTGGGGCTTTATGTCCAGAGGCTCATGGCGACAGCCCCGACGAGGGCTGACAGCGAAGCCAGGGCGACGGCCTGGCGGAAGGTCAGGCGCAGGCGGCGTTGGTTGCCGGACCAGTCATATTGCATGGTCGGATCCTTTCAGGCGGCAGTCCGTGCTCATCATGAAACGGCGCGCAATGATGGCGGAGTGCATTCCGCCCTCCTGCATCTACGCGTCGAAGCCTATGCGAGGCTTGTTGAGGCGTTTTGAGCCTGGTCTTCCAAAAACCTCCCCGCTGCACCCGAGGATGCGTCACCAGATGCGGCGGGCAAGTCCGTGATAGAGATAGGTCCAGACCGGCGGCGGAAAGCGAAGCACGGAGCGCCCTTCCGGCACAGAGGCCTGCGCAGTGCCGTTGAGGACATCCCGCAGGAGGTCCGGCGCCATTTGGCTCGCCGCGGCCGTCAGCAGCAAGGGATAGGTGGCGATCGTGTCGTCTCGCGACGGGGCGAGCCGGATCTCGGCCAGCGTGGCCCCGGTGTCCGTGCCGGCATCGACAAGATGGAATGTCGCGCCGAACTGTTCCGGTTCTTCATCGACCAGCGCCCAATAGGCGCCCATCTGTCCGCGATAGGCCGGATTGATGCCCGCATGAAAGTTGACGACGGGGCAGGCAATCATGTCCAGCGTCTGGCGTGTCAGGAGGCGACAGGAGATGGTCAGGATCAGATCCGGGGCATATCGCGCAATGGCCTGATGCGCCGCAGCCTCGTTCACCGAGGCGACGCGGGTGACGGGCAGCAGGGGATCTCTTTCTGCCGATACGCCATACTGCGCCAGGATTTCGCGGCTGCGCCGGATCGCCAGGCGCTTGCCCAGCCGCGACACGACCATGGTCGCCAGCTGTCCGAGCGCAACCGCCAGCCCGAGGCGACGGGCCCTGCGCCGGAGGATGGCGGATTTCGGCTCGTAATCTTCCTCGATCACGGCCAGATTGGGAAAATGCGCCGCAAGGGCATTGATCATGACCTGCGGATTGGGACCTCCGGCAGTAAGAACCAGAAGCCGTGCCTGCCTTGTATCTTGCATCGTCATCGCCTGTATCGCCGCATTCGCACATACGAATGTTCAACATCAGTGAATATTCGAAAATGCTTTACCAATTGGTAGAGCGGAAGGCGTTCGGCTTTATGCTCTGCGGGCTTTCTGGAGCGAGCGAACGCCGGCAAAGCGCGGCTCTGGCGGGGCGGACGAAATTGTCTTCAAGACAGGTCACAGGCGCGTGAACTTTTTCCGACTTCAAACGTTCCCATGGCGGAAACAGGATTTCCAAGCGGACCAGCTTTTCTCTATCGGAGTTTCAAAATCATGACGGCCAAGTCAATCACCGTAATTGCAGCCCTTTTCGCAACGATGTTCTCGCTGTCGTCCTGCGGCAACACGATCCGCGGCGTCGGTCAGGATGCGGCCAATACCGTCAATGCCACGCAGGACGCCGGCACCCGCGTCCAGCGCGCAGCCCGTTGATCCGCGCTCCGGCGGTCGATGCCTTTTTAGGCGTCGGCCGTCGGATGTGTCTCGCCGCAAGTGCGGCTTGATGCCAATTTGCCTTGTGCCCGGCGCTTAGACCGGCGCCTTGGGATAGGCGCGATCAAAGCCGCCTGACTTGATGAGCCCATCGCGAAAGGCCAGGAAGGCGGGATGCTGGCTCGATTTGGCCGCCTCCATCAGGCGGATCTGCAGCCGGCCGGGCGCATGATTGCCGGTCCATTCTCCCGTCTGCGACAGTTTCAGCGAATTCAGGAAGCTAGCCTCCGACGCCCGGTCGAGAAACAGGTGCAGCCCATCCAGCAGCGTATCGTCGGCCTGTGGGTTTTCCATCATCAATCGCAGCCATGCCTGATTCTCCGCAGACAGATGCTTCAGGGCGTCGCACACCGTCTCTCGTGTGCCGATGGGGGAAATACTGGTCATCGTCTCTCGCGTCGTGATTGCCTGGACAGACGGGAGCGGATCCGGCGTCTGCGCAAGGCTACTCTCCTTCATCGGCCTTGCGTCAGACTGGCAGCGGCGAAATTGTGCCGGTCGGGTCGACCGCGCGGCACGCCGTGAGCCTCCGGCGCGACGAACATGACGGGCGGCCAGCCGCCCGCGGGTCTAAAAAGTTTTTTTGCTCTCAATCGCGAAAAGTAGCGGGAGCTAACGCCTCGGTAAGAATCAACCAGCTATGAGTGGCGCGTGGCCAAGCCGCCAAGGCTCCGGAAATGTAGTGCGTCCCGGAGCCGTTTTCTTTTTTCCGCCAGTATCTTGGCGATATCTCCCATGGTCCGGGCGAGAGCCTTTTCTGCTGAACTTCCGCCTTGCGTCAGCGTCCTGTGTGGCGACGGGCCTCCGGTTCCGGTTGACAAGCCGGTGCCGCTTTTGCAAAGCTTGCAGTGCAGCCCGTTCTAAGCGCCGGCAGGGCAGCCGATCCTTTGGTGGATTGTCCGGCTATCGGCTCGTACCGATGCATCATGATCAGCCCGGCGGCGCCTCTTCATCTACGAATTCGCCGCTTTCATGCATGCAGCCCGGTACGGGCCGAGCCATCCTTCCGCGTCCCAAGGCCCGCATGACGATTGATTCGACACCCGAGCGTTCCGGCAAGATCTCCTTCGTGCTGGGCGGTGCGCGATCGGGCAAATCCCGATTCGCCGAAGATTGCGCGGCAGCGAGCGGCCTGCAACGCCACTATCTGGCGACCTCGCAGATCTTCGACCAGGAGATGCGCGAGCGAATAGACCGGCACCGGCTGGACCGGGGTCCGGACTGGATGACGCATGAGGAGCCGCTTCGGCTGACCGAGACACTTCTTGACCTTGCCCGCGCCGACCGCGTCATCCTCGTCGATTGCCTGACCCTGTGGGTCACCAATCTGATGATGGCCGAGGCGGATGTGGATGGCGAGGCAGACCGGCTCGCCGCGGCCTTGCCGTCCTGTGCCGGACGCGTGATCTTCGTTTCCAATGAGGTCGGTCTCGGCATCGTGCCGGACAATGCCATGGCGCGCGCCTTTCGCGATCATGCGGGGCGTCTGCATCAGCGGATAGCGGCAACCGCCGACGAGGTCTTTTTCATCGCGGCAGGATTATCGCTGCGGATGAAGGGCTGATCAATTTTCGCCAACGTGCGATGCGGTCTGGCAATGGGACAGGCATGGCCGGGCAGGCCGGTTGACGGCTAGATTCCCAGCCAGAGCCGGATCGGATGGGCCGGATCCGACAGAAGTTTTGCGGCCATGGCAATGCAGGACAGGACGAGCAGCGGCTTGATGATCTTTGCGCCGCCGTGCATGGCCAGTCGCGATCCGATCTGCGCGCCGATCAGCTGGCCGACGCCCATCATCAGGCCGAGTTTCCAGAAGATGACGCCGTTGACGGCAAAGACTGCGAGCGAGCCGAGATTCGATCCGAGATTGAGAAGCTTGGTGTGGGCGGTTGCCTTCAGCATGCCGAAGCCGGCCAGCAGAACGAAGCTCAGCATGTAGAAGGACCCGGCGCCAGGGCCGAAGACGCCATCGTAAAGGGCGACGAGCGGCACGGCGATCACCGAAAACAGTGCCGGCGTCATGCGCTGCGCGCGGTCCACGTCGGAGAGGTTGGGCTTCAGGGCAAAGAACAGGGCAATGCCGATCAGCAGAAAGGGAATGGCCGCGCCGAGATAGTGGCCCGGCACATGCGACGCGATGAGCGCGCCGATGCCGCCGCCGACAAAGGCGATCGCCGCCATCGGCAATTGCGCTTTGAGATCGACATGGCCGCGCCTGGCATAGGCAATCGTCGCCGAAGCCGCACCGAAAGGACCCTGGACCTTGTTGGTGGCCAGCGATTCGAGCGGCGGTATGCCGGCCAGGAGCATGGCAGGAATGGTAATCAGCCCGCCGCCACCGGCGATCGAATCGATGAAGCCGGCCAGAATGGCGGCCAGGAACAGCAGCATCAGGATTTGAGGGGCAAGATCGTGCACGGCAGGGCTCGGTATCGGAGAAGCAGGGTCGCATCTGCGGGCAGATGCCGGGGCAGGGCGCGTGTCTTCTGACACCCTCCATGCATCCTGGCAAGCCATGCCTGCGCCGGCTCTTGGCAGGGAAAGGCAGGCAAAGACGGAAGAGGCGGGGAGAGACAGGGAAAGACGGAGAGAGTTGGGGAAAGGCTGGGAGAGGCCGGGGATGGCTTGCGTCCTGATCCGGCGGCGCTATTGTGCGCGCCTTCCAACACCAGGCCGGCGGCGCATTCATGCGCGCCGTCCAATCTTCAGGATCGTGTGCATGCATAAGGTCATATTCGATACGGATCCGGGCATTGACGATGCCATGGCGCTTCTTTTCCTTCACAAGCATCCTCAGATCGATCTGATCGGCGTGACCACGGTCTTCGGCAATGCGCCGATCGAGCTGACCACGCGCAACGCGCTTTATCTCGCGCAGGCCTGGTCCATCCCGGCACCTGTTGCGCAAGGCGCGGGAGAGACCTTCGATCCGGCGCGGGGCGGAAGCTACTGGCCGACCGCCATTCACGGTCATAACGGTATTGGCGATGTGCCCGTGCCCGAGGCTCTGTCGCGCACGGTCGATCCACGACCGGCCTACCAATTCATCATCGATACCGTGCGCGCCCATCCGGGCGAGGTCACGCTGATCGCCGTTGGCCGGATGACCAATCTCGCACTTGTCCTGCAGCACGATCCCGATGTCGCGGCTCTGGTGCGCGATGTGATCATCATGGGCGGCGCCTTCGGCATCAATGGCAATGTCTCGCCGGCGGCCGAGGCCAATATCCATGGCGATCCGGAGGCTGCCGATCTGGTCTTCACCGCGCCCTGGCGGGTCACGGTCGTGGGCCTCGACGTCACCATGCAGACCGTCATGACGAGCGGCTTCCTGGCGGAAATGGTTCAGGCCGGCGGCGCCGATATCGGTCTACTCTCCGATATCTCGCAGCTTTACATCGACTTCTACAAGAGCCGCGTCGCCGACGGCATGGTCGTGCATGACAGCTGTGCCTGCGTCTATCTCGTGCGGCCGGACCTGTTCGAGACGCGCAGCGGGCCGATCCGCGTGGTCTGCGGCGGCATTGCCGATGGGCAGACGATCCAGAAACCGGACGGCCGGGCCTTTCCGCCGGGCCACTGGGACGGCCATCCGAGCCAGCTGATCACCACGCATGTGCAGCCCGAGGCGGTGCTTTCGGTGATTCGAACGGCTCTGGTTGAGGGGCGTGCCGGCTGACGCACCGCAGCGCGCGATTGCCGTTGGGCAACAGTTAAGGTGCAAAATTCGGCCTCGCGGCTTCGAGGCCATTGGCATTGATGCCGGTTTTCCCTATGTGGAACATCAAACTTAAGAGATTCAGAGGATGAAAGCGTGACCGCTACCTTCGACAAAGTCGCCGATATCATTGCGGAAACCAGTGAAATCGATCGCGAGACCATCACCCCCGAAAGCCATACGATCGACGATCTGGGCATTGATAGCCTGGACTTCCTCGACATCGTCTTCGCGATCGACAAGGAATTCGGCATCAAGATTCCGCTGGAGCAGTGGACCCAGGAAGTCAACGAAGGCAAGGTTTCGACGGAAGAATATTTCGTGCTGAAGAACCTGTGCGCCAAGATCGACGAGCTGAGGGCGGCCAAGGCCTGACGGCCTGCCGGTGAAGCCGCATGCTTCTTGAATATTTCCAGATGATCGATCGGGTCGATTCGGTCGATCTGCAGGCCGGTATATTGACGGCACGATCTGTCGTGCCGTCGAAAAGCCCGGTCTTCGAGGGACATTTTCCCGGCATGCCGCTGGTGCCCGGTGTTCTGCTGATCGAGACCATGGCGCAGGCCGCCGGCTTTCTCGTACTGGGCGCCACCGACTTTTCCGCCATGCCCTTTCTGATGTCCGTCGACAGCGCCAAGATGCGCAGCTTCGTCGAACCGGACGCAGTGCTCGACATCGAGGCGTTTCTGGAGCATCAAGGCTCCGGCTATGCCGTTGCAAAAACCAAGATCACGGCGGCGGGCAAGAAGGTCTGCGATGCGCAGCTGAAACTGCGCACCATGCCTTTCGACCAGGTTCCGCTGGCCGATATCGTGCGAAAGCGCGCCGACGAAGTAGGGCTCGTGGACGCGCTGGCAAAGGCGTGATCCCTGGCGCTCGCAGCGGCGCAAAGTGGAATATGCGGGCCGAAGGGTTTTGGTGCTCCGGTCCGACCGAAAGCCCTCTTTCGTCAGGCGCATCCGCGCTGTAACCGGTCATGATGACGGCCCATCGTCGAAGCTTCGAAGGCGTGGGTGAAAAGGATGATCTCCAGATGAGCATTTCTGACATGGATGTCGTAATCACCGGAATTGGCATCGTCACCTGCCAGGGCGTCGGCAAGGCGCCGCATGTGGACCTGCTGACCGGCCATGAAACGCGCCGGCCGCCGGTCGAGACGGAGCGCTTCCATCCCTATCCGGTCCATCCCATGCCGGAGATCGACTGGTCGCAGCAGATCGCCAAGCGCGGCGATCAGCGCCAGATGGAAAACTGGCAGCGTCTCGGCGTTTTTGCGGCTGGTCTTGCGCTCGACGATGCCGGGCTGAAGGACAATGCGGACCTCTGCGGCACGATGGACATGATCGTTGCGGCCGGTGGCGGGGAGCGGGATATCAAGGTCGATACGCTCATCGTCGACGAGGCCCTCAAGCGCAACGACCGCGAAATGTTGCTGAACGAGAAGCTGACGACCGAATTGCGCCCGACGCTTTTCCTCGCCCAGCTCTCTAATCTCCTGGCCGGCAATATTTCCATCGTGCACAAAGTCACCGGCTCGTCCCGCACATTCATGGGCGAGGAGGCGGCCGGGATTTCCGCGGTGGAGACAGCCTATCATCGCATCAAGGCCGGCCAGTCGACCCATTCGCTGGTTGGCGGCGCCTTCGTTGCCGAACGGGCGGATATTCTTCTGCTGGTGGAGGGCATTCGCGCCCATGCGACCGGCGATTGGCGTCCGCTGTGGTCGCGTTCCGCCGAACATGGCGGCGGCATGATCATGGGATCGGTCGGTGCCTTCCTGGTCATGGAGAGCCGCACCCATGCGGAAGCGCGCGGCGCACATATCTATGCGGTCGTCGATACGATCGAGGGAGATCGCGGCAACCGGGAGGATCGCGGGCTGGAAGGCCGCCTGAGCCGCATGAGCGGCCTTGCGCGCAATGCCGTGCCCGGCGATCTCGTCGTCTTTTCGGGTTCGAGCGGGCTTGTGGACCTGGCGGCGCGCGAACGCGCGGCCCTGGAGGCGGAGTTTCCGGGCGCGGCGCTTCGCGGCTATGGCGGGGTCACGGGCCATGCCATGGAAGCACAGTTCCCGCTCGGCCTGGCTCTCGCCGCCCTCTCGCTCGATCAGGGCGCGCAGGTGCCGGTCTTCGATCCGGAACACGAAAAGCAGATGAGCGGCGGCGCCAGCCATGCGGTGGTCACGACCGTGGGCTACCTGCGCGGCGAAGGGCTTGCTGTCCTGTCGAAGAACGGTTGAGGATGACATCATGAGCACTGCTGCCTTCAAAGACCATCTGGGCCGTCCCATCATCGCCGTCACCGGAATGGGCGTCATCACCTCGCTGGGGCAGGGGCTGACCGACAACTGGTCGGCGCTGACCTCCGGCACCTCCGGCATTCACAAGATCACCCGTTTCCCGACCGAGGGCCTTTCCACCCGCATTTGCGGAACGGTGGATTTCATCGAAGTTCCCTATCCCAATTCGGTCGAGCGCTCCTTTGCCATGGCGCGCGAGACGACGACGGAAGCGCTGGCGCAGGCCGGCCTTTCCGGCGATTTCGGCGGGCCGCTCTTCCTCGCCGCGCCGCCTGTGGAGCCGGAATGGAGCGCCCGTTTCGAACTGGCGGACCGCGCGCCGCCGCCTGCCAGGGATGCCGATGCCTATGACCGCTTCCTGACCGCCATGCGCGAAAGGCCCGACCCGGTCTTTCTCGAGGCCGTGCAGTTCGGATCGATCTCCGAGCGCCTCTCCGACCATTTCGGCACGCGCGGTCTGCCGATCACCCTGTCGACCGCCTGTGCATCCGGAGCGACGGCGATCCAGCTTGGCGTCGAAGCCATCCGCCAGGGCCGGACGGACCGGGCGCTGACGGTTGCGACAGACGGCTCCGTCAGTGCCGAAGCGCTCATTCGTTTTTCGCTTCTTTCGGCGCTGTCGACACAGAACGATCCGCCGGAAAAAGCCTCCAAGCCCTTCAGCAAGGATCGCGACGGCTTTGTCATCGCCGAAGGGGCCGCGACCCTGGTGCTGGAATCGCTCGAATCAGCCGTTGCGCGCGGCGCGAAGATTCTCGGCATCCTGAAGGGTTGCGGCGAAAAGGCCGATCACTTCCACCGCACCCGTTCCTCGCCGGACGGCGGGCCGGCGATCGCGACGATCCGCGCAGCGCTTGACGATGCCGGCATGGACGAGAGCGGGATCGGCTATATCAACGCTCATGGCACGTCCACGCCGGAAAACGACAAGATGGAATATGGCGCCATGCTTGCCGTGTTCGGCGACAGGCTGAAGGATGCCATTCCATGTTCCTCCAACAAGTCGATGATCGGTCACACGCTGACGGCCGCCGGTGCGGTGGAGGCGGTCTTCTCGATCCAGACCATGTTGACGGGAACGCTGCCGCCGACCATCAATCATGTCAATCCGGATCCCGCCATTGTGCTGGACGTGGTGCCCAACAGGAAGCGGGATCAGCAGGTCACGGCCGTGCTGTCGAACTCCTTCGGCTTTGGCGGGCAGAATGCCAGCCTTGTCATGACGGCGGAGCCGGCTTAAACAGCGCTGACAGCGGAGTTTTCAAACCGGCCATCCACCGGGTCGAAGGCTGTTGGCGTAAGCTGGGGCTACGCCATGCAGCCGGTTTGTCCAGGGGAAGGAACTGGTCTGGACCGACAGGATCGGTCCGACCGGACCGAATTCCGCTCTCATTCCGGCATCATGCCCCACACGTTTTGACGCCTTCGGGCGAAGGGATATATTCATGCGCGCTCTGCAACTGATCGATGACCGCCGCCTTGAAGCGACCGATATTCCGGAACCGGAGGCACCGGCGCCAGGCGAGGTCACGCTGAGGGTCAAGGCGGTGGCGCTGAACCACATCGATGTCTGGGGCTGGCGTGGAATGGCCTTTGCCAAGCGCAAGATGCCGCTGACCATCGGCGCCGAGGCGTCCGGGGTCGTCGAAGCCATTGGTCCGGGCGTCGCAAATGTGCTGCCGGGCCAGCTGGTCTCCGTCTATGGCGCGCGCACCTGCGGCCTCTGCAGGCCCTGTCGCGAGGGCCGCGACAATCTGTGCGAACATGTCTCCGGCGTGCACGGCTTCCATCTGGACGGCTTTGCGCAGGAGAAGATCAACATTCCGGCCCGTCAGCTGGTGCCGGCACCGCCCGGTATCGATGCCATTGCCGCTGCGCTTGCTCCGGTGACTTTCGGGACGGTCGAGCACATGCTGTTCGACAATGCCAAGCTCGAGCCGGGCGAGACCATCCTCGTCCATGCCGGCGGTTCCGGCATCGGCACCGCGGCCATCCAGCTGGCAAAGAAGATGGGCTGCACCGTCATCACCACCGTCGGTTCCGACGACAAGATCGAGAAGGCGAAGGCGCTCGGCGCCGATCATGTCATCAATTACCGGACCGACCGCTTCGAGGGCGTGGTGCGCAAGCTGACCCGCAAGAAGGGCGTCGATGTCGTCTTCGAACATGTCGGCAAGGATACATGGGCCGGCTCCATGCTCTGCATGAAGCGCGGCGGCCGTCTCGTCACCTGCGGCTCCACCTCCGGCGTCTCGACCGATATCAATCTGATGATGCTCTTCCAGCAGCAGCTGAAGCTTTTCGGTTCCTTCGGCTGCCGCATGGAGAACATGGCCAATGCCATGCAGAAGATGGCGCGCGGAATCGTCCATCCCGTCGTCGATACCGAAGTCACTTTCGGCGAAATTGACCGCGCGCTGGAGCGCATGGAAGGCCGGCAGGTTTTCGGCAAGATCGTTCTGAGGATGGACTGATCCGTTGAAAATGCTGATCACCAGGATCGTGCTCTTCCTGCGTCGCCTGCAGCAATGGCTGGTGGCGCAGGCGGCTTTCGGGTTCCTCAACCTCCTGAAGCTCTTGCCGGCCGATCCGGCGATCCGCTTTGCCGATGGGCTGGTTCGAAAGATCGGGCCGATGACCGGCCGGCACAGGCTGATGCTCGTCAACCTCGAAAATGCCTATCCGGAGAAGTCGCAGGCCGAGCGCGAAAAAATCGCCCTTGCCTCCTGGGGTCATATGGGCCGGCTTGCAGCGGAATATGTCTTCCTCGATCGCCTCTTCGATTTCGATCCGGCAGCGCCGGAGCCGGGCCGGGTGGAGGTGTCGGGAATACCGATATTCCTCGATCTGCGCGACAATCCGCGGCCCTTCATCGTCTTCACGGCGCATACAGGCAATTTCGAACTCCTGCCCGTCGCCGGCAATGCCTTCGGCCTCAACGTCACGGTGATGTTCCGGCCGCCGAACAACCCCTATATCGCCGAGAAGGTCTTTTCGTTCCGCGCCTCGCGCATGGGCAAGCTCGTGCCATCGCATGCCGGATCATCCTTCGCGCTGGCGCGGCAGCTGGAGGCGGGCAGAGGCATTGGCGTGCTGGTCGACCAGAAGTTCCAGAAGGGGCTGTCGACCAGCTTCTTCGGCCGCCCGGTACAAACCAATCCGCTTCTGGCAAAGCTCGTCCGGCAGTTCGATTGCGAAGTCTATCCGGCACGGTGCGTGCGCCTGCCCGACAATCGCTACCGGCTGGAGATCGAGCCGAAGATAGACATTCCGCGCAACGAGAAAGGCGGTGTGGACGTGCAGGCGACCGGCCAGCTTCTCAATGACAAAGTGGAAAGCTGGGTGCGGGAAAATCCCGAACAATGGCTGTGGTATCACGACCGCTGGAACATCAAGCACAGCCTGAAAGGGTGAAGATCCGAAACGGCCCGGCGCTTACAGAGCCTTTCGTCGACCCATCGGGATTACGAAAGACCGCATTTCACGTTTTTGCCCGAGGCTCCAGCGCGTCAATCCTGCGCCTCGGCGCCTTCTTCCTCCATAATTTCCTTCAGGCGTGCCAGATCCTTGGCCACATGCGCGGCGTCCTTGGCGAATTGCTCGGCCGTCTGATCCGGCAGACGGGTGACCAGGAAGATCGCTTCGGCGCCGCGGCCGTTCTGGACAATGCGGAATGCGTTATGCACCTTGAGGCCGGACGGCATATGCACGGTATGGTCCATCACGCCGAACGCATTGCGCGGGGTGAAGGTGACGCGCACCTGGCCCAGCGGGCCGCCATCGGCCAGCCAGTCTTCACCCTCTTGCGTCAGTCCTGCACCCAGGCCGGATGCCCATCGCGCCATGCATTCCGGTCGATGGGCAAAATCATAGACCTCAGCCCATGGCCGATCGATCGAGACATGTACGCATTTTGCCTCCATGGGCTGCATGGCCATCCTCCATCCTGTTCATGGCTTGTTCTTTATGGCGCAGGGATTGCGAAAGGCAAGGGGATGACGCGAGCCACGGCTGCCTGCGGCAAAGGCAAATCTGTCAGGGGTTCAATTATTGGCCGGATTTGCGCTGCCTCGACCTTGCCGTCCGCCCGTTTGGATGCCAAAACAGCCTCCCAACAGTATTGGAGGCATCCCCCCGTGGAACAGGCAGAAATCGGGCTTATCGGCCTTGGCGTTATGGGTTCCAACCTGGCTCTCAACATTGCCGAGAAGGGCAACAAGATTGCCGTCTTCAACCGCAGTCCTGAAGCGACGCGAAAATTCTATGCAGAAGCCGGTGCGCTGCAGGGGCAGATCATTGCCTGCGAGACGCTGGAGCAGTTCACGGCTGCCATCCGTCCGCCGCGCCCGATCATCATCATGATCAAGGCCGGCGATCCGGTGGACCAGCAGATGGAACTGCTGAAGCCCTATCTTTCGGCCGGCGATATCATGATCGATGCCGGGAACGCCAATTTCCGCGATACGATGCGCCGCTTTGCCGCTCTCAAGGACAGCCCCTTCACCTTTATCGGCATGGGTGTCTCCGGCGGCGAAGAGGGCGCGCGCCATGGTCCCTCGATCATGGTGGGCGGCACGGAAGAGAGCTGGAAGCGCGTGGAAACCGTGCTGACCTCCATTTCGGCGAAGTTCAATGGCGAGCCTTGCGTTGCCTGGCTCGGCAATGACGGTGCGGGCCATTTCGTCAAGACGATCCATAACGGCATCGAATATGCCGATATGCAGATGATCGCCGAGATCTACGGCATCCTTCGCGACGGTCTGAAGCTGTCCGCAGCCGAAATCGGCCAGGTCTTCGGCCGCTGGAACGAGGGCCGGCTCAACTCCTACCTCATCGAGATCACCGAGAAAGTGCTGTCCGCGATCGATCCGATCACCGGTCAGCCGATGGTGGACGTCATCCAGGATGCTGCCGGACAGAAGGGAACCGGCAAATGGTCGGTGATCGAGGCGCAGAATCTTGGCGTCGCCGCAATGGGTATCGAGGCGGCCGTGGCGGGCCGTATCCTGTCTTCGCAGAAGGTGGAGCGCATCGCAGCCGAAAAGGTCCTCGGCCTGCCGGATACGGTTGCCTTCCCGGCGACTGACGGCGTTTCTTTCCTGGCGGATCTTGAGAATGCGCTGCTTGCGGCCAAGGTCGGCGCTTATGCCCAGGGCTTCGCGGTCATGGCGGCGGCCTCGAAGGAATATGGCTGGAACCTGCCTATGCCGACCATTGCCAGGATCTGGCGTGCCGGCTGCATCATCCGCTCGCAATTCCTCGATGAGATTACGTCGGCCTTTTCGAAGGATCCTGATGTTGCGAACCTGATCGTCACCCCGGCCTTTGCACAGCTGGTGAAGGAAAGCGATGGCGCGCTGCGCCGCGTGGTCTCCACCGCCGCCATGGCCGGGCTTCCCGTTCCGGCCCTGTCCTCGGCGCTGGCCTATTTCGACAGCTATCGCCGTTCGCGCGGCACGGCGAACCTCATCCAGGCGCAGCGCGATTTCTTCGGCGCCCATGGCTTTGATCGCGTCGACGGCGTTGACAGACATCACGGACCCTGGGGCAGCGGCCTGAACGCCTGATCTGCGCCCAGCCGAACAGAAACGGGGGCAGGGTGCCGATCGGCAGCCTGCCTTTGCCATCTTCGGTCATGCGCGGCGAGTCGGGCTCGGATGCCTGTCCGGCCGGCTGCGGAGCATGACGATCTGCACGACCTTATGGAGGAGTAATCAATGGCCTGGACGCCTTCGGACGACCGCTATTCGCGCATGAAATACAATCGTTGTGGCCGCTCGGGGCTGAAGCTGCCGGCGCTCTCTCTGGGCCTCTGGCACAATTTCGGCGATGATACGCCGCATCAGCGCAAGCGCGACATATGCCGCACCGCCTTCGATCTCGGCATTACCCATTTCGATCTCGCCAATAATTACGGACCGCTGCCGGGCAGCGCCGAAACGGCGTTCGGCGAGATCCTGCGCACGGATTTTGCCGGCTATCGCGATGAGATGATCATCTCCTCCAAGGCCGGCTACAACATGTGGCCCGGACCCTATGGCGAATGGGGCAGCCGGAAATATCTGATCGCGTCCTGCGACCAGAGCCTCAAGCGCATGGGCCTCGATTACGTCGATATCTTCTATTCGCATCGTTTCGACCCCGATACGCCGCTGGAAGAGACCTGCGGCGCGCTGGATCACATCGTGCGTTCCGGCCGGGCGCTCTATGTCGGGATCTCCTCCTATAATTCCAAGCGCAGCCGCGAGGCCGCGGCCATTCTCAAGGATCTCGGCACGCCCTGCCTGATCCACCAGCCGAGCTATTCGATCATCAATCGCTGGGTGGAAGAGGATGGACTGCTCGACACGCTGGATGATCTCGGCATCGGCTCCATCGTGTTTTCGCCGCTGGCGCAGGGCATGCTGACCTCGAAATATCTCGGCGGCATTCCGGATGACAGCCGCGCCGCACAGGGCAAGTCGCTGCGTCCCGCCTTCCTCAACGAGCGCAATATCGAAAACCTGCGCGGCCTCAACGCAATTGCCGAAAAGCGCGGCCAGACGCTGGCACAGATGGCGATCGCCTGGGTGCTGCGCGGCGGGCGCGTGACATCAGCACTGATCGGCGCAAGCCGGCCCGAGCAGGTGACCGATTGCGTTGCGGCGCTGGAAAAGCCCGACTTCACCAAGGAGGAGCTGGCGGAGATCGAGGTATTCGCCAAGGATGCGGATATCAATCTGTGGGCCGCCTCCGCGGAACGGAACGGTCCCTCCCGCTAAAGGTTAGACTTCAAGCCCGGTGCGCCTCCCTTGGCGCGCCCGGCCCCTGCAGAGACCCGGAAGGATCTCTCAGTCTAGGGTTGCATTTGACTATAGTCTTCGTCACATTGCTCGCCTGAATTGCACCCGAGACCGTCAGCGTCTCCTACCAGCACCCGGGAATGTGCCATGCGCCTGCCTTCCGTCCGCACATCCATGATGGCGGCCGTCCTCCTCTGCCTTGCCGCCTGGGCCATCGGTTTCCTCGCTGACCGCATTCTCTCCGCGGATGGGTCCTATTACCTGGCGCGATTGGCCGACTGGCAGGGTTTCGTTCTGGTCGGCTGGCATCGCAGCAATGCCCAATATGCCACGCAATTTCTGCCGGTTTATGGGTCGCGGCTTTTCGATCTCGGTCTGGAAGAGATCAAACATCTCTATGCGCTGAACGTCTTTCTTCCGGCGGTGGTGAGCTTTGCGCTCTGCCTTGCCTGGATGAGAAATGCGCCGACGCTGCTGGCCTATCCGCTCATTTCCTTCGTTCTTCTGGAACTCAACAGTACCTTCATCATCATGGGCGAGCATCACGTCCTTGCGCTCTGCGCCTGGCCCTTGCTCGCCTTTTGCCTGTTTCCCGAGCGGCGCTGGTATGACTGGGTCGCCTTTTACAGCCTTTGCATTCTGTCCCTGCGGCTCTACGAAGCGGCGGTTGTCGTTCTCGCCATTCCTTTTTGCCTGTGCCTGTGGAACGGCCGGACGAGCTCGATTAGGCGAAAAAGCGTGTTGTGGTTTGCGGGAGCCGTACTGCTGGCCATCGGCATCGGCATATCCCTCGACGGGATTGTGCATCCGCGCGATGTGAGCAATTACAACGGCTTTCGCGAGCAGACCATGGTCGCGCTCGGCTCGCCCCTGGCGCAGGCCTGCCTGGCCATGGTGCTGGCCGTGCTGGCCGCCCAGGTGACGGGCAAGCGCCGCTACCTCGTGGCGGGTGTCATTGCGGTGGTGGCGATCCTCTTCGTGGCGCAGATGACCTGGCACCGCATTACCGGAGGCCAGAGCTTTGCGGCCCGCACCTTCTCCGTCAGCGTGCTGCCGCTGCTGATGGCGGCGGCGGTGCTGCATGTGCGCTTACGCATCGGGCACGCCTTCGACCGGACGGCAGCCGCCTGTTTCGCCGTCTTCATCGGCATTGCCTGCGCCTATTCGGCGATTACCGAATGGCGATGGCACAAGTTGATGGTGCGCCTGGAGCAGGCGCTCGACGCCAGAAGCGGCAGGCTGTCGCTCCCGGAGATCGGCATTGGCTACGAGGAATTTGCCAGCACATTTCCGCTCCCCACCATGAGCGTGATCATGTCCGGCCCTTGCGTCACCCGCATGCTGCAGCTGCCGGACGATTACTGGGTGCCCTATGATCCCGTTCGCGACAGAATTCTGACGCGCTATCGCGACTATGCCGAGAGCGTGGGCGGGCCCGGATGTCCCTCATCCTGACCCGCTTCCTCTGACCCGCTTTCGGCTCACCCGCTCGTTCTGGCCTGCTATGTTCAGCGGGCTCAGGCGGCACGGCGGTTCCAGCTCGCAAAGGGGTCCGGCAGGTCGCGCCAACGGTCCGGTTCGAAGCGGCTGTCGGGCAGGAGGCAGGTATCCAGCCTGTCGCGAATGGCATGCTCGTCCATCTCGCCGCTGCCGATGAAGACGATTTCCTGGCGGCGATCACCCCAGACCGGATCAAGATAGCGGGCAAGGCCATCGCGGAAATCCTGATCCTGCGGCCATTGCTCGCGCGGGACCGAATCCCACCAAAGGCCAAGCTTTTGCGTGCGCACCATGGCGCCGGCCTGGGAAATTTCGCCCACATGATAAGGCCGCGTCGCCAGCCAGAAAAAGCCCTTGGCGCGGATCACGCCCGGCCAGCTTTGCTGGATGAAGGCATGCAGCCTTGCCGGGTCGAAGGGTCGCCGCGCGCGGTAGACGAAGGAGCGGATGCCGTATTCCTCCGTTTCCGGCACGTGATCCGCAAAGCCATGCAGTTCCTTGAACCAGAGCGGGTGCGTTTCGGCCTTGGCAAAATCGAAGCGTCCCGTGCCGAGCACGTCGCGCGGATCCACTCGACCAAAATCCACCTCCACAAGGCGGGCATCGGGGTTCAATCCGGCAATGATGGTGCGAGCCGCAGCAAGATCCGCGGCGCGCGCGTCCGATACCTTGTTGAGAACCACGACATCGGCAAATTCGATCTGCTCCACCAGCAGATCCACCAGGGTGCGGTGATCGCCTTCGCCTGCCGTCTCTCCGCGGTCCGCCAGGAAATCGGCCGAACCGTAATCCTTGAGCAGATTGGCGGCATCGACGACCGTGACCATGGTGTCGAGCCGGGCCAGATCGGACAGGCTGTCGCCGTTCTCGTCGCGGAATTCGAAGGTGGCAGCCACCGGGAGCGGCTCGGCAATGCCGGTCGCTTCGATCAGCAGGTAATCGAAGCGCTTCTGCGCTGCCAGTGCCCGCACTTCCTTCAGAAGATCATCGCGGAGCGTGCAACAGATGCAGCCATTGGTCATTTCCACCAGCTGTTCCTGCGTGCGCGAGAGGTCTGCCCCGCCCTCCCGCACCAGGGCCGCATCGATATTCACCTCGCTCATATCGTTGACGATGACTGCGACGCGCAGGCCCTGCCGGTTGGAGAGGATGTGGTTGAGAAGCGTGGTCTTGCCGGCTCCCAGGAAACCGGAAAGCACGGAAACAGGAAGACGAGTGTCCATGAAAGCCTCACTGTTGTTATAACATTACATTGTCTAATCTGAAAAAAGGGCGGAAGATCCGCCCTTGACGGCGCAACGCTAAGGAGAGCGCCGCCTTTTAAGGGTCAGGTGTCGCGGCCGAGGCAATCGACGAGCGAGGTGGCCAGTCCATTCATCAGGTTGAAGTAGAGATCGGGTCCGGCCTCAAGCGTCGCGCCTTCCGGGTCCAGCACGCCGGATCTGGCGCTTGTCCCTTCGGTCACCACCTTGATCAGCTTCGGCTCGAATTGCGGTTCGGCGAAGACGCAGGTCGCGCCGAGTTCGCCAATCTTCGCCTGGATCTGTTTCAGGCGCTCGGCGCCCGGAGCGCTTTCGGGGCTAACGGTGACGGACCCGGCCACCCGGACGCCGTAATGATGCTCGAAATACTGATAGGCATCGTGGAAGACGATGAAGGGCTCGTCCTTGACGGGTGCGATCGTCCTGGCAATCTCGCTATCGAGGCCATCCAGCCGCTTCAACAGGGCCATGGTGTTGCGCGTATAGGTCTCGGCATTGGCCGGATCGGCCGCGATCAGCTTTGCCTGGATCTCCTTGACCATGGCTGCGGCATTTTCCGGATCGAGCCAGAGATGCGCATCGAAGCCGCCATGATCATGGCCATGCTCCTCCTTGCCATGCTCCCCCTTGCCATGCTCCTGCGCACTATGTCCGGCATGCGCCTCTTCATCATGCCCGTGGTCATCAGCGTGGGCATGGTCGTGATCATGGTCGTGGACATGAGCATGGTCGTCGTGCTGATGCGCCTCGAAAGCGCCGCCTTCGCGGAAGGGTAGACGTTCGACGCCGGGTGCCTGACTGAGAGCGACGACATCCGCCTTGCCGGCCAGGGCGTCGAGCGGCTTGTCGAGGAAGGCCTCGAGACCGGGGCCGACCCAGAAGACCAGATCCGCGCCCTCGATGGCGCGTGCATTGGAGGGGCGCATCGAATAGGTGTGCGGCGAGGCGGCCCCTTCCACGATCAATTGCGGTTCTGCCACATCCTGCATGACGGCCGCGACCAGCGAATGGATCGGCTTGATCGATACGACGACATCCGGCGCTGCACCGGCTGCGGTCGAGGTTGCGGAGGCGAGGGCAGCGCCGAGAATGGCGGCTGCCGGAAGGGAAAGGCGGCTTGCGTTGCGCATCATGCAGACGCTCCTTGAAGTGCACTGTTATGTTATTACATAGATTGCGTTACGCTATTACGCGTGTCATAGCAAGAGCGCAATCGTGCTCCAGGATTTCGGGATGGTGATGCAGATCGAGACGCGTGACGACTTTCTCGTCTCCCTGACCAATGCCGGTGTCAGCCGGCAGGGGCGGTGGCTAGTGCGCGGCGTGGATATTGCGCTGCGCCGCGGCGAGATCGTGACCCTCATCGGGCCGAACGGCGCCGGCAAATCCACCACGGCCAAGATGGCCATCGGGGTGTTGAGGGCCGATGAAGGCAAGGTGCAGCGCAAGCGCGGCCTGGTGATCGGCTATGTGCCGCAGAAACTCAATATCGACCGCACAATGCCGCTGACGGTCGAGCGCCTGATGCACCTGACAGGCCGGCTTGGCGACGAGAAGCTCACCGCCTCTCTGGCGGCGGCCGGGGTCTTGCATTTGCGCCGGGCGGAAGTGCAGCATCTCTCGGGCGGCGAATTCCAGCGTGCCCTCCTGGCGCGGGCCATTGCGCGCGATCCCGACCTGCTGGTTCTGGACGAGCCGGTGCAGGGCGTCGACTTTGCCGGCGAGAGCGCGCTCTATGCGCTGATCGGCGATATTCGCGACCGGATTGGCTGCGGCATTCTGATGATCAGTCACGATCTTCACATGGTGATGGACAAGACAGATACGGTGATCTGCCTCAACGGCCATGTCTGCTGCCGGGGAACACCTTCGGTCGTCAGCAGGAGCCAGGATTACCGGCGGCTGTTCGGCCGCGCACCGGAAGGATTGGCCTTCTATGATCATCGTCACGATCACACGCATCTGCCGGATGGACGGGTGGTGCATGCCGATGGCAGCGTGACGGATCATTGCCATCCTGCCGACGGTCATCATCATGACCACCATGGCGATCGGCACGCCGATGGCGATCCGCCCCATGCGCATGATCACGCTCACAGTGACGGGCACAGCCACGACCATGATCATTCTCATGGTCAGGCTCCCGGTCAGGCTCCCGGTCACGCCCCCGGGCACGATCACGCACATGATCACGGACACGCCATCGATCATGGCCATTCTCAGGATCCGTCGGCTGAGGATGCCGCCCATCCGGCCAAGGTTCTGAATGGCCAAACCCGTGGGGAGGGCCATCGTGCTGGATGATTTCTTCACGCGCGCCCTTTTGGCCGGCATAGGTCTGGCGCTGACGGCCGGGCCTCTCGGCTGCCTGGTTGTCTGGCGCCGCATGGCCTATTTCGGCGATACGATGGCGCATTCGGCGCTTCTCGGCGTCGCATTGTCGCTGTTCTTCCAGATCAACCTGTTGCTCAGCGTGTTCTGCGTGGCGGTGATCGTCTCGCTTCTCCTGCTGTTCCTGCAGAAGCGCCAGGCGCTTTCGGCGGATTCCCTGCTCGGCATCCTGTCGCATTCCACCCTGGCGCTGGGGCTCGTCATGGTGGCGTTCATGTCCTGGGTGCGGATCGACCTGATCGGCTTTCTGTTCGGCGACATCCTCGCCGTGACGGTTCAGGACGTGCTCCTGATCTGGGGCGGCGGCGCCGTCGTGCTTGCCGGTCTTGCCTTCTTCTGGCGCGCGCTCATCGCCTCCACCGTCAGTCATGAACTCGCCGAGGCCGAAGGCCTCAATCCGGACCGGGCGCGCCTCTTCTTCATGCTGCTGATGGCACTCGTCATCGCAATCGCCATGAAGATCGTCGGCATTCTTCTGATCACGGCCCTGTTGATCATTCCGGCGGCCACGGCGCGGCGTTTTTCCGCCAGTCCCGAAGTGATGGCCGTCAGCGCCTCGCTGATCGGCGCCATGGCGGTGATGGGCGGCCTTACCGGCTCGCTCTACGCCGATACGCCGTCCGGCCCCTCCATTGTCGTTGCGGCGCTTGCGCTCTTCGTCGTGAGCCTGCTGCCATCCGTCCGCCGGATCCGCGCCGCCGGCTCCACCGTTCCAGGAGACCGATCATGACCACGCCGACCCTCACGAAAAACCAGACGCTTGTCTTTCAGGTGCTGACCGAGGCCGAACAGCCGATGAGCGCCTACACGATCCTGGACAAGCTGCGCGACCACGGCTTCCGGGCGCCGCTGCAGGTCTACCGGGCACTTGAGAAACTGCTGGATTTCGGCCTCGTGCACCGCCTGGAAAGCCTCAATTCCTTCGTTGCCTGTTCGCACACGCATGAGACCTGCTGCCAGGCTCACGGCACCGTCGCCTTCGCGATCTGCGAGAAATGCGGCCAGGTCAACGAGTTCCATGATCATGCCATCGACGACCGCCTGCGGGGTTGGGCCCAGCAAAAGGGGTTCAAGGCCGAGAAGACGACGATCGAACTCAGAGGGCTTTGCAGCGCCTGCGCGCCTTAAAGCATGTCGCGCAAAAGTGGTTGCCGGTTTTGCGGTCACGACATGCGAAGAGGAAAGACGCCAGCATGTCGCGCAAAAGTGGTTGCCGGTTTTGCGGTCACGACATGCGAAGAGGAAAGACGCCAGCATGTCGCGCAAGAGTGGTTGCCGGTTTTGCAGTCACGACATGCGCAGCCGCGCGTTGAACCGGCTCGCGCATGTCCGCCTGTTGCCTGAGTGAGGCTCTGGTTCGGGTCGGCTCATGCGGCCAGGGCGGCGGCGATCGTCCGGTTTCGGCCCTGTTCCTTGGCATCATAGAGCGCGCGGTCGGCCGCCATCAGCACCTCCTGTGCCGAATGTCCCTCGTTCAGGGTCGCAAGCCCTATGCTGACGGTCACGGAGCTCAGCGCTGCGGGCCACTTGGCCTGCAGCGCGCGGTGAATGCGCAAGGCGACGTCGCAGGCCGCGGCCTTGCCGGTATTGTGCAGCACCACGGCAAATTCCTCGCCGCCGATGCGGGCGGTCAGGTCATCGGCGTGGCGGATCTCGTCGGCAATGATCGAGGCGACCTGCCGCAGGCAGGCATCGCCGGCCGGATGCCCCCAGCTGTCATTATACCGCTTGAAATGATCGACATCGACCAGCAGCAAGGAGAGGTCCGCGCCGCTCTCCTGCGCGTGGCGCACGGCGCTGTCGAAGTCCTGGTCGAAGCGGCGCCGATTGGCAATACCGGTCAGCGCATCGGTGAGTGACATGGTGCTGAGTTCCTGGTTGACCTTTTCCACGCTGCTGCTGCGCAGCTGCTCGCGCAGCATCAGCAGGTAGAGATGCCGCAGCGTTGCTTCCAGCCGGTGATTTGCGACCAGCGTCACCAGCGACGCGGCAAAGAGGAAGGCGAGCGAAAGCAGATCCGGATGCGTCATGGCCGGCGCCTTCCACCAGAGGAAGCCGGCAGCCATGACGATGATGAGGCCGGACACGGTGGCGGCAACCGCCGTGCGCAGCTGGAAGACGCTGTTGGTGACGATGATCAGCAGGCCGAGGCTGAACAGAAGATGGGCCGGCGGTGCATCACGTAGGCTGACGATGATATTGATCGAGAGGCCGATCCAGACAAGGCCCGCGCCCGACACCCAGTCGCGCAGCCAGGAGGGGTTCAGGTCGCGGCTGTACCAGACGAGAGCCAGGCAGGGCAGGGAGGCCAGGACGAGGCGCAGGAACAGGAACTGCCAGAACAGATGCGGCTGGGCGGCGTGATCGATGAAAATGCCGAGGTTGAAAATGGCGATGCAGATGACGGCAGACATCACGCGATGACGCATTTTCAGATCGGCGGCATAGGCCTGATAGGCAGCTTCCGGCGGCGGCCGGAACCGCCCCTTCCGCCGTCCGGAGCCAATGGCTTCGTCCAGCAAGGGCTGCAGCACGGCGGCGCTCTCGACTTGATCCAAGGGTCGATCACTCATTGATTTCATCCATCCGATGCATTCGGCGGTAAAGGCATGACGCATAGCCCGGCCATGATGATGAGCACCGGTCCGCGCCGGCGCGATCACGATGCCCGCGCGAGGAAAACAGCGCTCGGGTCCTGATAATCAGTACGAATTTCGGGTGTCTGCGCACGCAAGCGTCTGTCTGCACGCGGCGTCGGCATAACGTTGCGGCACCCGCTTTACCGAATGAGAGCCTGCGTTCCCGTCAAATGGGTCCTCACAATGAAAAATTCTGATTGGGCTTCGACCCTAACGCTAATCGTCAAATGTAAATTTTTACTTATTTAGTTCACGCTACGTCAACGAATGAATGAACCTGCCGTACCGGCAGATGATCCTGATAAATAATATGACATGTTGTCATATTATTGCGTGGCGCGAGAATTCTTACTGTCTCTGTTCTTGGAAAGAATGTGAAGAGCGGCGACAGGCGGGAGATGGGCATCAAGCAGGCCGCGACTTCGCGGCCCGGTCTCAGTTGGAAAGGGTCCGCAGATCTGTGGCGAAGCGCTTCCAGTTCCTCGCATAGTTGTCCGCCGAAAGCGTCAGTTTCGTGATCGCCTCCTCGTCCAGCGTGCGAATGGCCTTGGCGGGCGAACCGACGATCAGCGAATTATCCGGAAATTCCTTGCCCTCGGTTACCAGCGCATTGGCGCCGACGAGGGAGTTCTTGCCGATCCGCGCCCCGTTCAGGATGGTCGCGCCCATGCCGATCAGCGAATTGTCGCCGATCGTGCATCCATGGATGATGGCGCCATGGCCGATGGTGCAGTGATGCCCGATCCTGCCGGGAAAACCCCAATCCGTGTGGATCATGGTGTTTTCCTGAATGTTGGTCATGGCCCCGATGGTGATCCACTCATTGTCACCGCGGATCGTGACGCCGAACCAGATGCCGACATCCTCGCCAATCTCAACCTTGCCGATCACATGCGCGCCGGGAGCGATCCAGAACCGGCCCGGGGCTGGCGTTTTGGGGGAACTCTCTCCCAGCGCGTAAAGCGGCATGGCCTTCTCCTTTGGCGGTCAGACGACAGTGACGTCCAATGTTGCGATCCCCTCGGCAGCGCAGACGATGCGATCGCCCTTCCGGACGGCGCCGACGCCTGCCGGCGTTCCGGTCATGATGACGTCGCCCGGCGCCAGCGTAAAGAGCTTCGACAGTTCCACGATGATTTCCGGCAGTTTCCAGATCATCTGGGCGAGGTCGCCCGATTGCTTGCGCTCGCCATTCACCTCAAGCCAGATCGGCCCGGACTGCGGATGTCCCAGTACTTCGGCGGGGACGAGATGCGAGACGGGTGCCGAAGCCTCGAAGGCCTTGGCGGCTTCCCAGGGTCGGCCGGCTTTCTTGATCTGGTCCTGCAGATCGCGCCTGGTGAAGTCGATACCGACGCCATAGCCGAACACGCAGTCCAGCGCGTCTGCAAGGGCGATATCGCTACCGCCGGATTTCAGCGCCATGACCAGCTCGACCTCGAAATGAACGTTGGAGGAGAGCGGGGGATACGGAAAGCGACCATCGGACACCAGGTTTTGCGGATTTTTCTGGAAGAAGAAGGGCGGTTCGCGCGAGGGATCATGACCCATCTCGATGGCGTGATCGGCATAGTTTCGGCCCACGCAATAGACGCGCCGAACGGGGAAAAGCGCCTGTGTATCCGCAACCGGCAGATAGACCGGTGCAGGTGGGGCGAAAACGGTTTCGAGCGGCGCAGTCATGGCGGGTCCTTCCGATGCAATATTCCTGTCTCCTCTTTAGACACTCTCTCCTCGACAAGCCAGACAGCGAATGATGGAAGAGCCTTCTGGGCGCTCTCTGTACCGGCAGGTCTTTTGTCAATAGATAGCCGATTGGCTAAGTTTCGCTTGCGCATCCATTCGGCTGTGGCATAGTTAGTCACATGACTAAGCATGATCCCGATCTGTCCATCCTCTTTCACGCCCTCTCCGATGCGACGCGGCGGTCGATTCTGACGCGTCTGGCCGAAGGGCCGGCAGCAGTCAGCGATCTCGCCGGCCCGACGGGTCTGCGTCTGCCGACCGTCATGCGGCATCTGGCGGTGCTGCAGGAGGCAGGGCTGATCGCCACGGCCAAAGATGGCCGGATCCGGACTTGCGCCATCGTGCCCGAGGCTCTGGAGCCGGCGCGTGGCTGGCTGGATGCGCAGCGGGCCCTGTGGGAAGCGCGGCTGGATCGGCTGGATGCATTTGTGATGACCGTGATGAAGGACAAGGAAAAATGACAGACAGATCCATCGGGCAGGTCCGGCATGCCTCCGGCGACCGCTTTGCAAGGCTGAGTTTCGAGCGACAGGTGGAGGCGCCGCTTTCCGTCCTGTGGCAGGCCTGGACGGCGCCTTCCGCCCGTCAGGTCTGGGCGGCTCCCTCGCCCTCGGTCACCGTCGAGTTTCTCGAGGCCGACAGCCGGATCGGCGGTCGCGAAGTCTCGCTGTGCAAGGTCGAGGGGCAGCCG
This sequence comes from Rhizobium sp. SSA_523, assembly GCF_030435705.1. Classification (NCBI taxonomy): domain Bacteria; kingdom Pseudomonadati; phylum Pseudomonadota; class Alphaproteobacteria; order Hyphomicrobiales; family Rhizobiaceae; genus Affinirhizobium; species Affinirhizobium gouqiense. The sequence goes on along the minus strand of NZ_CP129382.1, from coordinate 1,299,854 downwards.
GATATTCGCTGCGAGATCGGCTGGCTCGACCTCAAGCCGCAGCATCGCAGCGTCAATTACGAAATGCTGTTTTCAAACGGTGTGCCGCAATCGGCTGCACTGGTGACCGCCGATCTGTCCGGCAACGAAACGCGCAGCCGCCTTATGGTGACCGTGCAATTGTCCTCGCTGGCAACCGCCATGGAGGAGGGCTACCGGCAGGGCTTCAATGCCGGGCTGGACAATCTCTCCCATGTCGCCGCCCGAACCATGGTGCTGGAGCGGGTGATAAAGGCGCCGCGCGCTGTGGTCTGGGGCGCCTGGATGAATGCCGAGACGCTGCCGCAATGGTGGGGGCCGGAAGGCTTCTCCTGCGTGACGCGGCGGATTGCGCTTGGCGCCGGCGGCGAATGGGTCTTCGACATGATCGGTCCGGACGGGACGGTCTATCCGAACCATCACCGCTATGGCGAGGTCCTGCCCGAGGAGCGGCTGGCCTATACGCTCTTATGGGGCGAGAATGGTCCCAAGCATGCCGATGCCTGGGCTTCCTTTGCAGAGGAGGATGGCGCGACCCGGGTGACGCTGGGGATGATCTTCAGCACGACGGACGAATATCAGCAAGCCGTCGGCTTTGGCGCCCCGGCTCTGGGACAGGAAACCCTCGGCAAGCTGGAGCGCTTCGTCGCCGGCCGCTAGCTCGCGCGTTTCATGGCTTGCGCGTTGCGGCTGGCTCTTGCGCTTCTTGCGCCGCATTGCAGGCAAGCGTCAGCGCATCGCGGGCCTGGGGGATCAGCGCCAGGAGATCGCTGCCGTCCGACCGCAGAAAGCCGGCCATGGCTGCCGAGGCGATGGAAAGAAGCATTGGCGGCTGGAATGGCAGGAGCGGCAGGGCCGACAGGCGCTGGCGTTCGGCCGTCAGGCTGCTGGGCTCATAGGCCACCCCCAGCCTCTCGGCCAGTTGCGGGATGGTGAAGGGGGCGATGCCGGACAATTCGTAGATGCGGCCGGCATGCCTGCCAGGCTCGCGAAGCACCTGGACCGCCGCGTCGGCGAGATCGTCGCGCGCCACGGCGGAGATGGGAGCCGTGCCGTAAGGCACCGTGATCCGTCCCGCATGAGGTGCGGCGAGCATACCGATCAGTTCTGCGTAGAGGCCGTTGCGGAGGATTGTCCAGGCTACTCCGCTCTCCATCAGGAGACGCTCCGTGACGCGGTGCGCCAGCGCAAATCCCAGGTGATCGCTGGCGGCCGAGAGGCTGGTATAGACGATGTGGGTCACGCCGTGTCTTTTCGCCGCCGCCAGCACGGCTGCGTGGCGTTGCATGACGATATCGTCCTCGGCATAGCCGGCGGAAAGCAGAAGAAGTGTCTCGATGCCGGAAAAGTCGAGCGTGTCCGGCTGGTCGAAATCCATGACGCGATCGGCCTGCGGCGAGCGGCTGGCGGTTTGAACCGGCAGGCCTTCCGCCTTTGCCGTCTTCGCCATGCGGGATGCGAGCTGGCCCGAGGCCCCGGTAATCAGTATCATTGACGTCCCTTTCCAATTGGTGGGACCCTAGGACGTTTCGACCCTGCTCATAAGGAGGCACAATCTTGTCTGCCACGCACATTCCTGTTCGCCCCGCTGATCCGCATCCTGATGAAAGGGACGCAACGCTCGAGCCCTGCGGCGCGCCCGGTCATGAAGATTGCGGCATACGGCTGGTGCTGGACCGGCTGGGCGAGCAGTGGACGGTGATGACGCTGGCCGAGCTTTCCGCCGGTCCGCGCCGCTACCGGGAGCTGGAGCGCGCCCTTGGCGGCGTGTCGCAGCGCATGATGACCCTGACGCTGCGGCGGCTGGAGCGGGATGGCCATGTCCGCCGCGACGTCGAGGCGACAGTGCCTCCGAGCGTCACCTATGAATTGACGGAGCTTGGCCGCGCCTTTGCCGGTCAGGTGGCGGCACTGGTCACCTGGAGCAGGCAGCACAAGGCGGCAATCGAGGGCGCCCGGGAAGGTTATGACAGCCGCGCCAAGGCTCCGGCCAGACTGATCCGGATCGGCTGACGGCGGGCGGCGGGATCGAAAATCCCGCTTCTTCGTTTGGTTGGGATGATGAATATAAGCGACTGGTCGCCTGACCCTTACATTCTGGTGCTGACGGGCATGGGCTTCCTCATCGCTCTCGTTGCCTGGCTGCCCCTGGCGCTGCAGCGCCTGCCGCTCTCGCTTCCGATCGTCTGCATCGCGATCGGCGCCGGCCTGTTCCTCATTCCCCGCGTTTCCGGCGAGCCGCTGCCTTCGACCTATCCGGATATCACCGAGCGCTTCACCGAATTTGTCGTCATCATCGCCCTGATGGGCGCGGGCCTGAAACTCGATCGCGTCTTCAGCTGGCGGCGGTGGAGCGTGACCTGGCGCCTGCTCGCCATCACCATGCCGCTCAGCATCGCCGCCATTACCCTGCTCGGCGTCTGGGGTCTCGGCCTGCCGCTTGCAATCGCGCTGCTGCTCGGCGCCAGTCTCGCACCGACCGATCCGGTGCTGGCCGCCGATGTGCAGGTTGGCCCGCCGAAATCCGGCCAGGAGGACGAGGTGCGCTTTGGGCTGACCTCGGAGGCCGGGCTGAACGACGGCTTTGCCTTTCCTTTCGTCAATCTCGCAATCGTCCTGGCCGTGTCGGCAAAGAGCGGCGAGCCCTGGTTCACCCAATGGGTTCTCCACAATGTGGTGTGGGAGATCGCCGCCGGCGTCGTCGGCGGCTGGCTGGTCGGCCGTCTGTTCGGCTGGCTGACATTCCGCATGCCGGCCGAAACCAAGCTGGTGCAGACGGGCGACGGGCTGATCGCCATCGCCGCGACCTTCGTCTCCTATGGCCTGACCGAGATGATCGAGTGCTACGGTTTCCTCGCCGTCTTCATCACGGCCTTGACCTTGCGCCATGCCCATCGCTCGCACGACTTCCATCGCGAGATGCATGACGTGACAGAGCAGGTCGAGCGATTGGCCATGATGATCCTGCTCGTGCTGTTCGGCGGCGCCCTGGTCAGCGGCCTCCTGACACCGCTTGTTCCCATGGATGTGGTGGCCGCCTTGGTCATCATCCTGGTGATCCGACCGATTGCCGGTGCCGTTGGCCTGATCGGCTTCAAAGCGGAATGGCGGGAGAAGCTGACACTTGCCTTTTTCGGCATTCGCGGCGTCGGATCCTTCTACTATCTCGCTTATGGCCTGAACCATATGCCCGCAGAGGGCGGGGATCGTCTCTGGGCCATACTGGGGCTGGTCGTGCTGTTTTCTGTTCTGCTGCACGGTCTGACCGTAACGCCGGTCATGCGGCTGCTGGACCGCAGCCAGGGACGCGATCCGGATGCCGAGGTAACGCCACCGCCCGGGCTGCAGGGGCCGGCCACACCCGCCTCCGATGCCGCCCCGGGCTCCGGCTGACCAGGACTACCCTCACAAAATGCCGGATGAGTATAATTACAACCTAATAAACGTTAGAAATCCGACATTTGCTCAAACTTCCTTCAGGAGATTTTAATCCAGCTCCTACACTCATTAGGAATGAGTATGGGGGATCGCAGCATGCGTTGGTGGCTGGCACTATTGATGGTCGTGTTCATGTATTCGTCCGCGCAGGCGGCGAACGAGTGGCAGGTCAAGATGACGACCCGGAACGTCAAGGTCACCACCGACAATAGCACCTGGCTTCCTGTTCAGGTGGGCGACATGATTCCCAACAAGGCCTGGATCTCCACTGGCCCGAAAGGCCGTGTCCAGCTGACGCGCGGGGTGGAAAGCCTCACCCTCCAGCCCAATACTCTCGCAGGAATGACAACGTCGGGCTTCTTCCGCAAGACCACCGAGATCTTCCAGCAGAGCGGCACCCTGGATCTGGAGATCGAGAAGCGTAACCGGCCGCATACAACGGTGCAGACGCCGTATCTCGCCGCCGTCGTGAAAGGCACGAGCTTCAGGGTGTCGGTCGGCAAGAGATCCGCGAATGTATCCGTCGAAGAGGGTCTCGTGGAGGTCAAGGCCTTTGCCAGCGGTCAGTCGACGAATGTCGGACCGGGCCAGAGCGCCGCGGTTGACAAGGATAAAGGAATGAGTGTCGCAGGTGTGGCCTCGACGCCTTCGATCTCGGCCGGGGCGCCGAGCTCCGCCAGCGTGCTTGCGGCCGGCGCAACAGCTCTCGAGGGTCAGGGCGCTGCGACCACCTCTGCAGGCGGCGGCTTTGCCAGCGACAATGCCACAGCAGGGCAGGACGGCGAGCGCGGCGATAATGGTCCGGGTGGCGGTGGCAATGGCGGCGGAAACAGCGGAAACGATGCCGGTAGCAATTCCAATGCTGGCCTCGGCAACGGCAACGGCGGCGCCAATGGCAACGGCGGCGGCAACAATGGTGGCGGCAACGGCAATGGTGGCGGCAACGGTGGCGGCGGCAACGGCAATGGTAATGGCGGCGGCAACGGCAACGGCAACGGCAACGGCGGCGCCAATGGCAACGGCGGCGGCAACAATGGTGGCGGCAACGGCAATGGTGGCGGCAACGGTGGCGGCGGCAACGGCAATGGTGGCGGCAACGGTGGCGGCGGCAACGGCAATGGTGGCGGCAACGGTGGCGGCGGCAATGGCAACGGTGGCGGCAACGGCAACGGCGGCGGCAACAATGGCGGCGGCAACAACGGTGGCGGCAACGGCGGCGGCAACGGTAATGGCGGCGGCAACGGTGGCGGCAACGGCAACGGTGGCGGCAACGGCGGCGGCGGCAACGGCGGCGGCAACAACGGCGGCGGCGGCGGCAACAATGGCGGCGGCAATGGCAACGGTGGCGGCAACGGCGGCGGCAACGGCAACGGCGGCGGCAACAACGGTGGCGGCAATGGCAATGGCGGCGGCAACAACGGCGGCGGCAACGGCAATGGCGGCGGCAACGGCGGCGGCAACGGCAATGGCGGCGGCAACGGCCGGTAAGACCGGCTTTGGGGCAGAGGCTGCGGCGAGGGGGACAGGCAATGGCATTTGGCACACACCGCGCCGCCTTTCAGCATATCCCGCGGGTCTGTCTCATCCTGCTTGCTCTTCTGGCGCCCTTTGGCGCCTTCCGGCCGGTCACCGCCGTGATCGACCAGTTCCTCGGAGAGCTCCGCTTCTCGGCCTTCCAGCGTGACGCCTCGCAGCAGATCGCCTTCATAGCGATCGATAAGGACAGCCTGGAGAAGATCGGCGTCTGGCCATGGCCCCGCGGCATCTATGCCGATATCCTGGATTCGCTGTCGCATTTCGATCCGAAGGACATCTTCTTCGACATCGATTTCAGCACGCCATCGTCCCCTCAGGAGGACGCCAAGCTGGCCGAGGCGCTGGACCGTGCCGGGGGCGGCGTCATCCTTCCAATCTTCAAGCAGCACGGAAAGGCGGGAGAGCTTTCCGCCGTCGATCTGACGAAGCCGATCGCGCTCTTCTCCGATATGGCCTGGCCGGCCTTTGCCAATGTCGCGCTGGATGATGCGGGTCTTGTCAGCCGGTTCGCCACCTCGGATGATGCGGAGGGTCTGCGCATCCAGACCGTCGCAACCGTGCTGGCGGGCTACGAGGGCCCGGACGGGACCTTTCCCATCGATTATTCGATCCAGCCGACGACCATTCCGACTTTTTCCGTTTCGGATCTGCTGGCCGGCAAGATCCCGGCTTCGAGCCTGCAGGGCAAGACGATCGTCATCGGCGCCTATGCGACCGAATTGAAGGACATCTATCCGGTGCCAGTGCACGGGGCGATCAGCGGCCCGCTGATCCACATTCTGGCGGCCGAGACCATCCTGCAGGATCGCCTGCTCGGCGCGGTGGACCAGCTTCCGCTGGAGCTTCTTCTGGTCGCGGCCGTCATCGCGGCGGCCCTTGCGGCAAGACGTGTCCCGGTCCTGTCGGGCGTGGCGGCGACAGGGCTTGCGATTGTCGGGATGGAAGCCGCAGCGCTCTGGCTCCAGCAGTCCGGCGCCCTTATCTTGCACACCGGCGAAAGCTGGACGATCGTGCTGCTGGGCCTCTGCCTCTTCATCAGCGAGAAGTTCGATTTCAACCGCTTTCTCCTGCGCCGCGCCATGGCGGACCGTCGTCTGGCGCGCACGGTCCTGCAGCAGATCATTGCCGAAAGCTCCGATGCCGTCATCGTCTTCGACGACCGCCTGACGATCGTCGAGGCAAGCCAATCGGCGGCTGCGCTCTGGCCGCGCAAGCGCGCCGAGGCACGGCGACTGGACCGCACGCTTCCGGCGGATCTGTCATCGGCTGTCGAGCGCATGGCGGAAAACTACCGGACGGAGCCTGGGCACTCGCTCGCGGAGACCATCCATTTTTCGACCGACGAACCGCCGACGCGCCGCTATTTCGAAGCATCCCTCACCATATCGCCCCGCGTGGTGCATCTCGAGCGGGGTGGCACAGACCAGTCCTCCTTCATCGGCAGCCTGATCGTCAGGGACCGGACCGCCCAGCGCAAATATGAACAGGAGCTCTTGCGTCTGTCGCAGACCGACGAGCTCACCGGGCTGCTCAATCGGCGGGAATTCGCCGTTCGCCTCGCGCGCGAGAGCGGGCCGGTGATCGTTGCGGCGGTCGGTTTCCATCGTTTCGAGGTCGTCGCCAAGGTTCTGGGCACTATGCTTTCGGACCGCCTGCTGCCGGCGCTGGCCGACCGCTTGCGGTCTCTGCCCCAGGCGCTGCTTCTCGGCCGGCTGGGACCGGACAGGTTCGTCATCGCCATTCGCGACGGCCATGCAGGTGCCGCGGAGGCTTTGGCCGGTGCTGTGGCCGAGCTCTTCAAGGATCCGATCGATCTCGGTGGGTCGATGATCCCGGTGGATGTCCGGATCGGCCTTTATCGCAGCCAGGCCAATGACGAACCCCCGGCCAACAGTCTCGCCTATAGCGAGGCGGCGCTGGAAAGCGCCTGCAGCGTCAGCAGCCATTGGTGGCGGGAATTCGATCCTGCCCTTGCCAGCCGTCAGGAGCGGGCGCGGCGGCTGGAGCATGAGATGCGCGCCGGGCTGCAGCGCGGCGAGTTCTTCCTTCTCTATCAGCCGCAGGTGGATCTGAAGACCGGCGCCGTGGTGGGTGCCGAGGCATTGCTACGCTGGAACCATCCGGAAACCGGTGCCGTCTCCCCGGCGGAATTCATCCCTGTCGCGGAAGCGAGCGGCTTCATCCGCGATCTCGGCCGCTTCGCACTTGTCGAGGCCTGTCGCGCGGCGCGCCAGTGGCCATCCCCTATGAGCGTTGCCGTGAATGTCTCCGGGGTGCAGATCCAGGCTGGCGGGCTGCTCGATGATGTGCGGCATGCCCTGGCGGAGAGCGGCCTGGCACCCGGCCGGCTTCACCTCGAAATTACCGAATCGGCCTTTGTCGAAGGCTCGCGCGCCGTGCTCGACCTGATTGCCGTGCTGCGCGATATGGGACTGTCGATCGCGCTCGACGATTTCGGCACCGGCTATTCGAGCCTGAGCTATATGACCTCCATGCCGCTCGACAAACTGAAGATCGACCAGTCCTTCATCCGGCGGCTCGCCGCCACTCCGGGCAATCTCGTCATCATTCAATCCATTCTCTCGCTTTCCCAGGGACTTCGGCTGAAGACGGTTGCCGAGGGAATCGAGAGCCAGGAGGAATGGGACATCCTGCGGTCGCTCGGCTGCGAGGAAGGCCAGGGCTATCTGTTCGGCCGGCCGATGAGCACGCCGGACCTGCTGGTCTGCGAAAGAATGCGCGCCGAAAGCCCCGCTCTTCGCGCGGGGTGATCGCCTCGTGCTCCCGGACACGCCGCCCAAAGCCGGCGCGCTCTGGGCGGCGATCGGCACTAACCCAATTTTTGTGGCGACAGGCTTGGGAAGAACCGGGCGGCGTGGTTTGCTGAATCGGCAACGGATCGCGCTCAAAATTGTTCTTTAAGTCAACGCCTGCTTCGGCGATGATCCCGTTAATACATCTCGAAAAAGAGAGGGGATCCACATGACGCATATCTCATTCAACAGGCGAGCCTTCATGAAAACCGCCACGGCCCTGGGAGCCGTTGCCGCGGGACAGACATTCATCTCCATCCAGCCAGCCATCGGCGCGTCTCCTGCAAAGCTGCGCATGCAGCTCGGCTGGCTCGCCTCCAACGGCCTTCTGGGCGAAGTCGTGGCAATGAAGAAGGGCTACTATGCCGAACAGGGGCTGGAGCTCGAAATCGTGCCCGGCGGCCCCAATGTCGATGGCGTGGCCGGCGTTGCATCCGGCCAGTCGACGCTCGGCCAGATCTCCTCAAGCCCGTCGATCATGCTGGCGCGCGGCGCCGGCATCCCGATCAAGGCGATCGCCGCGGGCTACCAGAAACACCCTTACGCCTATTTCTCCAGGAAGGAAAAGCCGATCCGCTCCGCGCAGGATATGATCGGCAAGACGGTCGCCATCCAGCCGACCGGCGCCATTCTCTTGCGCGCCTTGCTCGCCAAGAACAATGTGCCGGAGGATCAGGTCAAGATCGTCAACATGGGTGCCGATATGAACCAGCTCGTCACCGGCCAGGCGGATGCAGTGGTCGGCTGGCTGACCAATACGAATGCCCTGAAGGTCCTGGGAGACGATCGCGTCGACCTGATGCTCTGGGATACGGGCATCCAGCTCTACGCAAACGTCTATTACACGACCGACACGGAACTGGCCGAGCATCCAAAGGAGCTGGCCGGTTGGATGGCGGCGACCGCGCGGGGCTGGGGCTATGCCCGCGACAATCAGGAAGAGGCGGTCGACATCCTGGTCGAAACCTTCCCCAATCTCGATCGGGCAAGCGAGATGGAAGCGATCGGTCCCCTGATGACCTTTGCCTTCACCGAAACGACCAAGGCCGGCGGCTGGGGCGCCATGACCGCGGAAAACTGGGCGGCACAGCTCAAATCCTACGCAGATCTCGGCCAGTTCAAGGAGAAGGTGCCGGCGGTCGAGGATGTCATGACGCTGTCCGTTCTGGACGCGACGGCCGACATCCGCAAACAGGTGGGGTAACCGCCATGGCCCTGGCTCAGCAAACACTCGACCTGCCATCGCCGAACGACCAGCTCGCCGCTGTGTCCGTCGACCATGTGGACGTGCAGTTCGGCTCCGGGCAATCGGTATTCACGGCGCTTCGGGATGTGTCGGTGACCATTCCGAAGGGGGCGCTGGTCACCATGATCGGCCCGTCCGGCTGCGGCAAGTCCACGCTTTTGCGCTGTATCGCCGATCTGGTCAGCATCAGCGATGGCGCGATCTCGGTGCTGGGCCAGTCCCCGCAGAAAGCCCGCGAGGCCCGCGATTTTGCCTTCGTCTTCCAGGAGGCGACGCTGCTGCCCTGGCGCAGCGTTCTCGACAATGTCCGTTTGCCGCTCGAAGTCGGCAAACGGTCGGACACGCAAGCCTATGCCGATCCGGAAAAGCTTCTGGCGCTGGTGGGTCTGCAGGGGCGGGAGAACGCCCTGCCACATGAATTGTCGGGCGGCCAACGTCAGCGTGTGGCCATTGCCCGCGCGCTGGTCAGCCGGCCGCGCATCCTTCTAATGGATGAACCCTTCGGCGCGCTGGACGAGATCACGCGTGACAAGCTCAATGAGGAATTGCTGCGGCTGTGGAAGGAGACAGGCACGACGATCATCTTCGTCACCCATTCCATCCCGGAAGCGGTTTTCCTCGGCGAATATGTGCTGATGCTTGCCGCGCATCCGGGTCGGGTCAAGGAATTCGTCAAGGTGGATCTTCCCTCGGAGCGCACATTGGCCATCCGCGACACCGTCGAATTCATTCGCATCACCGCGCATCTGCGCCGGCTGCTGGAGGAATGCTGATGGCCGAATCTCTCCATTCCCTCGCCCCTGCCGAAGCCAGGCGCACGGACACGGCATCGCGCCGCGCTGTCACCGCCCACCGCATCTTCGGCCCGCTGACGGATAATCTTCCCGCGGCGCTTGCCATCATCGGCTGCATCGCGCTCTGGCAACTGGTCGTCTGGGGCTTTTCGGTGCCGACTTTCATGGCGCCAAGCCCGGTCGCGGTTCTGTATGCCTTCCATGAGAACGGCGCGACGCTCTGGGCCAATCTTTTGCCGACCCTGCTGGAGGCCGCGCTCGGCTTCGTCTTCGGCAATCTCGTAGCGGTGCTTCTGGCGATATGGTTTGTCTACAGTCCGCTTGCGGAGAGGGCCTTCTATCCGATCGCCGTCATCATCAAGTCGATCCCCATCATCGCGCTCGCGCCCATTCTCGTGCTGCTGGTCGGAAACGGCATTGCCCCCAAGGTCATCATTGCAGGGTTGATCTGTTTCTTCCCGACGCTGGTCAACATGGTCCAGGGGTTGAAATCCGCAAACCCGGCAATGCTCGATCTGATGCGTGTCCTGTCGGCCAGCCACGCCGAAATCTTCTGGAAGGTGCGCCTTCCCGCCTCCTTGCCCTTTCTGTTCGCCGCCTTGAAGATCGCCGCCACCAGCAGCGTGATGGGGGCGATCGTGGCGGAATGGATCGGCTCCAGCTACGGGCTCGGCGCACTGATCATCGAGGCTACCTATAATTTCCGCTCGCCGCTGCTCTATGCAACGGTGGTGATCGCCGCGGCGCTGGCCGTCATCCTGTTCTTCGTCGTCTCGATTGCCGAGAAGAAGATCATCCGCTGGAAGCCTTCCGCTCACGAATAGCGCTTCGAGCCCCATCACCAGAAACAGCCGCGCGTCCATCGCGACGGCGCACCCTTCACCATGCCGGCATTACCGGGAGGAACGAGCATGCATGCGACCATCCACATCCCCCAACGTCCCGCAACCGTTGTCGATCGCTCCGATGTGGTCGTGGTGGGCGGCGGTCCAGCAGGAATATCCGCGGCCATCTCCGCCGCCCGCAATGGCGCATCGGTCACTCTCGTCGAACGCTATCCCTATCTCGGCGGGCTTGCGACGGGCGGCATGGTGCTGGTGCTCGACGACATGGTCAACGGGCTTGAGATCACCGTGCAGGGCATTTGCGGCGAGATGATCGACCGCATGCGGTCGAAGAACCTCTGCGTCGTGCCGGATGAGAACGACCGGCAGATCGACAGCCGCGACCTGCCGGAAAACTGGCGCCGCTGGGCGCGCTGGGGATTGTTCGATTTCCATACGCCGACCGCGCCGCACCCGATCTGCTACGCGGCGGCCTTCGATCCCGACGGCTTCAAGCAGGCGGCCTATGACATGTTCGTGGAAAGCCGCATCAAGCTGCGCACCCATAGCTGGTTCTCCTCGGCCATTGTCGAGGACGGGGTGATCAAGGGTGTGGTCTGCCAGACAAAGTCCGGGCTGGAGGCGATCATGGGGAGCGTCATCATCGATGCCACGGGCGATCTGGATGTCGCCGCCAATGCCGGTGCCGCGCATATCGAGGACACCTTCATTCTGACGACCGTCTCCCGCTGGGGTGGCGTCGACACCGAGGCGGCGGAACGGTTCGAATTCGAAGAGCCGGAGGCCTTCAAGGCGCTCGATCACGAGGCCAAGCGACTGATCGGCGGGTGCTGGTCCTATTGGTGGCTGAAGACGCCGCTGCCGGGGGTCATCTGGCTCAATTGCCCGCATATGCCCAAACTCTCCGGCCTTAAGGTGGAAGACCTTGCGGCGGCGGAGGTGGAGGGCCGGGCGCGCATGGGCCGGCTGATGGAGTTCGCCCGCGCCAAGCTGCCGGGCTTCGAACAGGCCTATGTCGTCGATTTCGCGCCCCAGACCGGCGTGCGTCAGACGCGCATGCTGCAAGGCGAATATGTGGTGACCAAGGATGATGTGATGAGCCGCCGGCATTTTGCCGATTCCGTCTGCCGTGGCCGCGATTATTACACGCCCTACCGCGCCATGCTGCCGAAGGAAGTCGACCAGCTGCTGGTTACCGGGCGTCACTATTCCGCAACGCCGCAGGCGCAGAAATCGAGCCGCGAGATCCCGCCCTGCATGGCCATGGGCGAGGCTGCCGGCGTGGCGGCAACGCTTGCGCTGAAGGCCGGCACCACCGTGCGCAAAGCCGATGTGAAGGCCATTCAACACCAAATGCGGGCTCAGGGTGCCGATCCCGGCGATACCCCTTCCGCCAATGCCAGCTATCTGGAGGCTGCCGAATGAATACCCTACCTCTGACCGATATCCGCGTCGTGGATTTCACCCAGGTGATGCTCGGCCCCTGCTGCACGCAGATGCTGGCCGATTACGGCGCCGATGTCATCAAGATCGAGAAGGAGAAGATCGGCGATCTGTCCCGCTGGTCGCTGGGTTCCGATCCCGACGGTCTCAACAATCCCGTCTTCTGCTCGCTCAACCGCAACAAGCGCAGCCTTGCGCTGGATCTGAAGCGGGAGGATGCGCGGGCTGCCGTCCTGGCGCTGATCGACCGGGCCGATGTCGTGGTCAACAATTTCCGGCCGGGCGTGATGGAGCGGATGGGGTTTGGCTATGAGGCGCTGAAGAAGCGCAATCCGAAGCTCATCTATGCGGTCGGCACCGGTTACGGATTGACCGGGCCTTACGAGCACAAAGGCGGCCAGGACGTTCTGGCACAGGCCGTTTCCGGAGTGATGCGACGCAAGTCCGACCAGAGCCACCCGCTCTCCATCTATGCCACGCCGCTGGCGGATTTCTCAGCCGGCATGCATCTCGTGCAGGGCATTCTCCTGGCGCTCCTTCAGCGCGCGAAGACCGGCGAGGGGCAGCAGGTGGCCGTCAGCCTCTACTCCTCCATGCTGGCCATGCAGATGCAGGAGGGAACGGTCCACATGATGCGCAACAAGGAGCTGAACTGGGGCGCATTTCCGCTGACCGGCGTGTTCGAGACGACCGACAGCGCGATCGTGATGGTCGGCGCCTTCAAGCCGAACCCCCTGCAGGATATCTGCAAGGCGCTGGAGATCGACGACCTGTCCGCCAATCCGCGCTATGCGAGTTTCGATGTCCAGATGGAGCACCGGCCGGAACTGCAGACTGTCTTCCGTGAAGAGTTCAAGAAGAATTCGACCGCTCATTGGGTCAAGCGGCTGGAGGGTGTCGACATTCTCTGCGCTCCCGTCCGCACGATCGCCGAAGCGCTGGAGGACGAGCAGACCCTGATCAACCGCATGATCCTGGAGGCGGGCGAAACGGCGGCGGGGCCTATCCGCCTGATCGGGTCTCCCATCGACATGTCCTCCGCCGAGGTTCGCGTGCGCATTCCGCCGCCCCGCCTGGGCGAGCACAATGCCGAAATCCTCGCTTCGATCGGTGGCGACGGGCAAGAGGATGCGGCATGAGCGTTGATTTTCTGGTCGCCGACCGCGTCGCGCGCGTAACGATCGACCGGCCCGACCGCATGAATGCCGTCGATGCCGCCACGGAAGAGGCGCTGGAAGCCATCTGGCAGGAGATCGAAGCGCGTGACGATATTTCCTGCGTTGTTTTAACCGGTGCCGGCACCAAGGCCTTTTGTGCCGGCGCGGATATGAAAGGCGTCAGCCAGTCCGGGCTGGACTATTGGGCCGTTGACCGCCGCAACGGTTTTGGCGGTCTCTCCTTCCGCCGCAGTCTCGATGTTCCGGTCATCGCGCGCGTCAACGGCTTTGCGCTCGGCGGCGGTTTCGAAATGGTGCTCGGCTGCGATATCGTGATTGCCGCGTCGAGCGCCCGCTTCGGCCTGCCGGAGGCGCGTGTCGGGCGCATGCCGCTCGATGGCGGCATGGTGCTGCTGCAGCGCAAGATCCCCTATAATCGCGCCATGGAGGTCCTGATGACGGGACGCCAGTTCAGCGCCGACGAAATGCACGCCTTCGGCATCGTCAACGCGGTTGTCGAGCCGGAGCAGCTCGACGAGGAGGTGGACCGCTTTGTCGGCGATATCGTTGCCTGCGCGCCGCTGTCGCTGAAGGCCATCAAGCATACGGTGAACCGCACGGCGCATCTAACTCCCGCCGAGGCGCAGGCCTTGAAGACACATGCGCTTGTCCGGGCGCTGCGGAGCGAGGATGCGCAGGAAGGTGTCACCGCCTTCATCGAGAAACGCAAGCCGGTGTGGAAGGGACGCTGATCGTGCGGTAGAACAGGAGCTTCGAACCGCGGGAGACGCCATGCACGCCAGCATTCTCAGGTATTTTGCCGCCGTCGCCCGCTCCGGCTCCATTCGCAGGGCGTCCGAGGAACTGCATGTTGCCACATCGGCGCTGAGCCGACAGATCAAGAAGCTGGAGGACGAGCTCGGGATTCCGCTCTTCGAGCGGATGCCGGATGGTCTGCGCTTGACCGGGGCAGGGCGGATCGTCCTGCGACACGCCAAGGCGACGCTTCAGGATTACGAGGTGATGCGCGGCGAACTCGGCGATCTTGCCGGCAAGATCACGGGGCGCATTCCGATCGCCTGCCTCGACAGTCTCGCGATCACCTTCATGCCGCAATGCCTGATGGACTTCACCCGCAACCATCCAGCCGTCGATTTCCGTATCCGGACCGAAAACTACGCCCGCATCTTCGGCCTCCTTACCGATGACGACGTCGATGTCGGCATTACCTTCGATATTGCCAGGCCAGGGGATGTCAGGCTGCTCTCCTCGGTCCCGATGCCGATCATGGCGATCGTCGCCCGTGACCATCCGCTGGCGAAAATGAAGACCGTTTCCGTGGAGCAATGCGCTCAGTTCAAGCTCCTGCTGCAGCTCGACAATGACGTGACGAGCTTCATGTTCTCTCTGGAGCTGGGCGCTCTCGAACGGCACGCCCGGGCGCTGGTCTCGAGCAATAACCAGATGATGCTGAAGCCGCTCATCCTGTCGGGCGCCGGCGTCGCCTTCTACACGCCCATGGGATTTTACGAGGAGCTCAAGGCGGGCCACGTGCTGGCGCTGCCGATCTCCGGGGTGCGGACCGAGACGGCGCGCCTGGGGGTCATCGTGCCGCGAACCCGCAAGCTTCCCTATGCCTCCGACGTGATGGCCGAATATCTCTCGGATCGTCTGGCGATTTTCGCGGCGATGATCGAGGAGATCGTTGCCCGGTGACGATCCTGCCGCAACGATCGGTGGGAGATGACGGGTCGTTGGGGATCCTGCCGGGGAGGCTGACCCTCATCCAGCGTCGTGGCCCGTCGCCTGGCCGTGCGGGAATCTTGGTTCGAAGGCGGCAACGGCCGGATGATCGGCTGCGACCATTGCCTTCTCCCATCCGCCGGGAGAGCCGAGGCCGCTGACCTCGGCCGAAAAGAACTGCCGGTTGATGTCGAGGAAGACCTCGGCCTCCGGCTTGATCTCCTCATCCCAGGTGATCGCGTCGACAGGACAGATCGACAGGCAGAGGCCGCAATTGATGCATTCGTCCGGATGAATGTAGAACATGCGGCCGCCCTCATAAATGCAGTCGACGGGACAGGCTGCGGTGCAAGCCCCATCCTTGACATCGATACAGGGCGCAGTGATCACATAGGCCATGCCGGAAACGCTCCTCGTTTGCCTCTTGCCCTGATGGATCCCGATATCTCGTCCGGATAAGGCAGGCAGGCGGTGCCAGTCTATGGTTTCAGAGGCAGGCATTGCTGGGAAGTTGAAATTTGCGCAGTGTTCGTTGCCGATTGGGCAACGCTCTGCTAGGCGCAAACCTGCGAAAGAAGTTGAGGTCAGATGCGAGCCGCAGGACAATTCTGCCAGCCAAGATGGGTAGACGTGCCCAATTTGCAATCAACTGATTTTCTTGACTTTAATTTAGGCGATGCTACGAATTTACCGAGTGGTAAAATCCAGGGGAACAATCGATGATCAACAGACTGTATCTTTCCAGGCGCGGCGTCCTTGCCTCCGGTCTGGCCCTTTCCGCAAGCGCCCTCGTGCCCTCCGTTCGTGCGGCGTCACCGGTCAAAGTCGCCGGCATTCACGGCTCGCCGGTGGAAAATGCCTGGAACTCGGTTCTCCACAAGGCACTGCAGGATGCGGCCAAGGAAGGCGTCATCGAGTATGTCTTTTCGGAAGGCGTGTCCGGAACCGATTATCCCCGTGCCATGCGTGAATATGCCGAGCAGGGCGCCAAGCTGATCATCGGCGAAACTTTCCCTGTGGAAAAACAGGCCCGCGAAGTGGCCGCTGATTATCCGGAAACCGCCTTCGTCATGGGGTCGAGCGGCAAAGAGGCCGGCGATAATTTCGGCGTCTTCGGCACCTGGAATTTCGACGGCGCCTATCTCGCCGGCATGCTTGCCGGCAAGATGACCAAGTCCAACACCGTCGGCTCGGTCGGCGCCATGCCCATTCCGGAAGTCAACATGCTGATCAACGCTTTCGGTGCGGGCGTGAAGGCCGTCAACCCGGACGCCAAGCACCTCGTGACCTTTATCGGCACCTTCTTCGATCCGCCGAAGGCTCGCGAGGCCGGCCTGGCGCAGATCGATGCCGGCGCGGACATCCTGTTCGGCGAGCGGATCGGCACGGCGGATGCGGCCAAGGAGCGCAAGATCAAGTCGATCGGTTCGCTCATTGATTATACGCCGCGCTATCCGGACACCGTATTTGCCAATGCACTCTGGAATTTCCGTCCCATCCTGAATGCCGCATTGGCCGATATTGCCGCCGGCAAGCCGACCGGTCGCGACTACACGGCCTTTGGCCTGATGAAGGAAGGCGGCAGCGACATCGTCTACGTCAAGGGCGTGGCGCCGGCCGATGCGGAAGCCGCGATGGAAGCCAAGCGCGCCGAGATCAAGGCCGGAACTTTCGAAGTGCCGAAGATCATGGACGAGCCGAAGTAAGCCTTGCCCATGCATGCGGATGCAACAGCGCTGGCAGAGGCGATCGGCGATAGCCGTCTCTCCAGCCGTCAGGTCATGACGGCCGCCATGTCGGCAGCGCAGGCTTTTAAGGATCTCGGCGCCATTGCGCATCAGGATCCGCAAAAGGGGCTTGAGGCTGCCGAACGCATCGATGCCTTGCCTGTCGACGAGCGGCGGGCCATGCCCTTTGCCGGCGTGCCGACGCTCGGCAAGGATCTTGGTGGTCCATTTGCCGGGTTTCCGGTCACGGCCGGCTCGAGGCTGATGGCGCGGCGCGGCGGAGTGGTCGATTCGGATCTGGCGGAACGGTTTCGCGCCGCCGGCTTCTGCCTGTTCGGCCTGACAACCAGTCCGGAATTCGGCCTGTCGCTGGCCAGCGAACCGGCCGTCGGCCCGCTGGCCCGCAATCCCCTGGCGCCGGCTCTTTCCGCCGGCGGATCGTCCGGGGGCGCGGCAGCCGCCGTTGCGGCGGGCATTGTGTCCATCGCCCACGCCACCGATGCCGGCGGCTCGATCCGCGTACCGGCCGCCTGCTGCGGCCTTGTCGGGCTGAAACCGAGCCGCGGCCTGATGCCGGCCGGGCCGCTCTTCGGCAATCATCTGGGCGGCATTGCCACGGAACTCGGCATCTGCCGCTCGGTGCGCGATACGTCCGCGCTCTTCGCCGCCGTGTCGGGCAAGACCCGCGGACCCTATCCGCCCGTTGCCCTGCAGCCCGTGCCGGGCGGGGGGCTGCGAATAGGTCTGCTGACCGGGACGGGGGAGGCGCTTGCCACGACGCCGGAGCGAAGCCAGGTCGTCGAGGATGCGGCGCGCCATCTGGAATCGCTCGGCCACAGGCTTGTGCCGCTCGCCGCCTCAGCAGTCGAGGCGATGGCAGCGACGAGCCGCCGCGCCTTCGTCGATATCGTCTGCGTCAATCTTGCCGATACCATTACGAGGTTCGACCTCGATGCGGGAAAAACGGAGATATTGACCCAGGCCGTCATCGAGCGCGGCCTGTCGATCACGGCGCGCGGCCTGTGGCAGAGCCTGAACGCGATGATCCTTGTCAGCCGGGATCTCTGGCGCCTGTTTGACGGCATCGACTGTCTGCTGAGCCCGATCCTGTCTTCGGCACCTCTGCCGCTCGGCTCCTTTCCCAGCAATCACCGGGATACGGATCTGCATTTTCAGCGCATGGCCGCCTTTGCGCCGCTTGCCGCCCTTGCCAATGCCTCCGGCTTTCCGGCGCTGACGCTGCCATTCGGCGCCGATGCGGAGGGATTGCCGCTGCCGGTCCAGCTCATGGCGCCCATGGGTGCGGAGCCTTTGCTGTTGCAACTGGCCGCTGCCCTGGAGCAGGATGGACGCTGGCAGCACCGTTTCCCGATTGCAGGATGGCCCTCATGAGCACAGCGGTTCTTCAGATCGAGGGTGTGAGCAAGCGGTTCGGCACCATGCTGGCCAATGACAATATCTCTCTGTCGCTGGCCAAAGGCGAGATCGTCGCCCTGCTCGGCGAAAACGGCGCCGGCAAGACGACGCTGATGAACATCCTCTTTGGCCATTACGTGCCCGATACCGGCCGCGTGCTGGTTGATGGCGCGGAACTGCCGCCCGGCAAGCCGCGCGCGGCAATTCGCGCCGGGATCGGCATGGTGCACCAGCATTTTGCCCTCGCACCCAATCTGACGGTGCTGGAAAACGTGACGACAGGCACCGAAAGCCTCTGGTCGCTCCGCCTGAAGCGGGCACAGGCCAAGGCAAAGCTGATCGGCATTTCACAGCGCTTCGGCCTGAAGGTCGATCCGGATGCAAGGCTTGGCGATCTTTCGGTCGGCGAGCAGCAGCGTGTGGAAATCCTCAAGGCGCTGTACAATGATGCCAGGATCCTGGTCCTCGACGAGCCGACGGCGGTGTTGACGCAGATCGAGGCCGAGCATCTGTTCTCCACGCTCAAGGACATGGCCCGGCAGGGGCTTTCGCTGATCTTCATCTCGCACAAGCTGGACGAGGTGATGTCGACGGCAGACCGTGTCGTGGTGCTGCGCGGCGGACGTCACGTTGCCGAGCGCAAGCCGTCTCAAACCAGCAAGGCGGAATTGGCCGAACTGATGGTCGGCCGGACCGTGGAGCGGCCCGTCCGCGACGCCTCGACGCCGGGCGAGATCGTGCTGGAAGCAGCAGGGATCACGGTGCGCCGCGGCGGCGTGGACAGGCTCAAAGCGGTGGATTTTTCGCTGCGGGCAGGGGAGGTTCTCGGCATTATCGGTGTTTCCGGCAATGGGCAGGCGCTGCTGGCGCAGCTTCTTTCCGGCACGGCGGCCAGGACGGCGGGCGATCTTCGTCTCTTCGGCCAGCCCGTGGGCACCCTCTCGGTCGCCGATGTCGTCTCCGCCGGGATCGGCCGCATTCCCGAGGACCGCAACGCCGAAGGGGCGATCGGCGAGATGGCGGTCTGGGAAAACGCGGTGCTGGAACGCCTCTCGGGTTTTTCGCGCAAGGGTCTCGTTGACCGCAGGAAAGGCATGGCTTTTGCGCAGAAGATCATCGACGAATTCGACGTGCGCGGCGCAAGCCCGGCCAGCCGCATCCGGCTGCTTTCCGGCGGCAATATGCAAAAGCTCATCCTCGGCCGGAACCTGATCGAGCATCCCCGCATCCTGATTGCCGCACAACCGGCGCGCGGCCTGGATGAAGGCGCGGTGGCCGCCGTGCATCACCGTATCCTGGAGGCACGGAGGCAGGGAACGGCCGTGCTTCTGATTTCGGAGGACCTGGATGAGGTCATGGCGCTTGCCGACCGGATCCAGGCCATTGTCGGCGGCCGTCTGTCGCCGCCGATCCCGGCACAGGAGGCCTCGGCGAGACGGCTTGGCCTGATGATGGCGGGCGAATGGCTCGGTGATCGCGCAGGCGACGGGGCGACGGGCCGGATTGGCAATTCGGAAGGAGAGGCGAACCATGCGGTTTGAGCGGCGCGAACACAGGCCGGTGGCGCTGGTCATTGCCACGCCCCTCATGGCAGTGGCGGCGGCGCTTGCGATTGCCGGCATCCTGATCGCGATTGCCGGCGCGCCGGTGCTGGAGGCCTATTGGCGCATCCTGACCGGTGCCTTCGGCTCCAGGCTTTCGGCAACGGAAACCTTGACGCGCGCCACGCCGCTGATCCTGACCGGACTGGCCGCGGCCGTCGCCTTCCGCGCCCGGCTGTGGAATATCGGCGGGGAGGGGCAGCTTTATCTCGGGGCTATCACGGTGGCCTGGGCCAGTTCGCACCTCACCGGTTCCTGGCCGTCCGCCCTGCAGATTCCGGCGCTCCTGGTGCTCGGTGCGCTTGCCGGCATGGTGCTGCTTCTGGTCCCGCTCTGGCTTCGCCTGCGTTTCTCCGTCGATGAGGTGGTCACGACGCTGCTGCTGAACTTCGTTGCGGTGCTCTTCGTCTCCATGCTGATCGACACGGTTCTGAAGGATCCGACCGCGTTCGGTTGGCCGCAGTCGCAATCGGTGGCCGATGCGGCCATGTTGCCGAAGCTCCTGGCGCGCTCGCGCCTGAATCTCGGTCTCGTCATCGCTGCCCTGCTGGCGCTCCTGCTGGCCTTCGTCCAGTCGCGCACGGTCTTCGGCATGCAGGCGCGGGCGGCAGGTCTCAATCCGCCGGGCGCTGTCTTTGCCGGCGTGCCGCTCGGCCGCACGCTGGTGATCGTCGCCTGCGTTTCCGGCGGACTTGCCGGTCTTGCCGGCGCCGTGGAGGTGATGGGCGTCAAGGGCTATGTCACGACGGATCTGTCGCCCGGCTATGGCTATTCGGGCATTGTCGTCGCCATGCTGGCCAATCTCAACCCGCTCGGCGTGGTGGTGGCGAGCCTCTTTACCGCCACCATGTTCGTCGGAGCCGATGGCATGAGCCGGGCCATGGGCATTCCAAGCTACATTGCCGATGTCATCGTAGCCTTGTCCTTGCTGACCATGCTGGTCGCCGTCTTCTTCACCCAGTACAGGATCCGCCGATGACCGCGATCGTCGATATCATCGCCTCTGCCGGGCTTTGGGCTGCGGTGCTGCGCATTGCCACGCCCCTCATTCTCGGTACGCTCGGCGCGCTGCTGTGCGAACGCTCGGGCGTCCTCAATCTGGGCATCGAAGGCATCATGACCTTCGGGGCGATGATCGGCTGGCTGGCGGTCTATAACGGTGCCGACCTGTGGACGGGGTTCGCGGTGGCCGCCCTGGCCGGCGCCCTGCTCGGCCTCCTGCATGCGGGGCTGACGGTAACGCTCGGCCTGTCGCAGCATGTTTCGGGCCTCGGCGTGACGCTGTTTGCCGCAAGCTTCAGCTATTACGTCTTCCGCCTTGCCGTTCCGGTTGCCGGCACGCCGCCCACCATCACGCCCTTCCAGCCAATCGCCCTTGCGGGCCTCAGCGACCTCCCCTTTGTCGGACCGGCCTTCTTCTCGCAGACGCCGCCCACCTATGTGGCGATCGTTCTGGCGCTCGGTCTTGCCTATGTGATCTTCCGCACGCCGCTCGGTCTTGCAATCCGCATCACCGGCGAAAATCCCCACGCGGCAGAGGCGCAGGGCATCAATCCGATGATCGTGCGCTATGGCGCAGTGATGGCCGGCAGCGCGCTGATGGGCATGGCCGGCGCCTTTCTGACGCTCTCGGCCTTCAACAGCTTCTTTCCGACCATGGTGCAGGGGCGCGGCTGGATCTGCATCGCGCTCGTCGTCTTCGCATCCTGGCGGCCGGGCCGGGCCCTGCTGGGGGCGCTGCTGTTCGCCTTCTTCGACGGCTTCCAGTTGCGCCTGCAGACGGCGCTGGGCGGCGCCGTGCCCTATCAGCTGTTCCTGATGATCCCTTATGTCCTGTCGATCGCTGCTCTCGCCGTCATGGCGCGTCGCGCGCGCGTTCCGCAGGCCCTCATGCAACCCTATCGGCGCGGCGAGCGCTGACCGGAGGACTAGATCTATGTTTGACCTCATCATCCGCAATGCCAACCTGCCGGACGGCCGCCAGGGCTTCGATATCGGTCTGGCCGACGGCAAGATCAAGGCGATCGAGACATCGATCGAAGCCACTGCCGGCGAGGAGATCGATGCGACCGGCCGGCTGGTCAGCCCGCCCTTTTGCGACCCGCATTTCCATATGGACGCGACATTGTCGCTCGGCATGCCGCGGATGAACGTCTCCGGCACGCTGCTGGAGGGCATTGCGCTCTGGGGCGAATTGCGGCCGCTGCTGACGAAGGAGGCGCTGGTCGAGCGCGCGCTGCGCTATTGCGATCTTGCCGTCTCCCAGGGCCTTCTCTTCATCCGCAGCCATGTCGATACGTCCGATCCGCGGCTCGTCACCGCGGAAGCGCTGATCGAGGTGCGCGAGCGCGTTGCCCCCTATATCACCCTGCAGCTCGTCGCCTTTCCGCAGGACGGCTATTACCGGGCCGCCGAGGGTGAGAAGGCGCTCAACCGGGCGCTCGACATGGGGCTCGACATTGTCGGCGGCATTCCGCATTTCGAGCGGACCATGGATGAGGGCCGTCGCTCGCTTGAAGCACTCTGCCGCATTGCCGCCGAGCGCGGCCTGCCGGTCGACATCCATTGCGACGAGACCGACGATCCCATGTCGCGCCATATCGAGACGCTGGCGGCCGAGACGGTGCGCCACGGGCTGCAGGGCCGGGTGGCGGGCTCGCACCTTACCTCCATGCATTCGATGGACAATTATTACGTCTCGAAACTCATCCCGCTGATGGCGGAAGCCGAAATCAACGTCATCCCCAATCCGTTGATCAACATCATGCTGCAGGGCCGCCATGACACCTATCCGAAGCGGCGCGGGATGACGCGGGTGCGCGAACTGATGGCGGCCGGCCTCAACCTCTCCTTCGGCCAGGATTGCACCATGGACCCCTGGTATTCGATGGGCTCCGCCGACATGCTGGAAGTCGGCCATATGGCGATCCATGTGGCGCAGATGGGGGGCATCGAGGACAAGAAGCAGATCTTCAACGCGCTGACGGTCAATTCGGCAAAGACCATGGGCCTTGAAGGCTACGGCCTGGAGATCGGCTGCAATGCCGATCTCATCGTGCTCCAGGCCGCCGACGTGATCGAGGCGCTGCGGCTGAAGCCGACCCGCCTGGCCGTCATCAAGGCCGGTAAGGTCATCGCGCGCTCCGCCCCGCGCATTGGCGAACTCTTCCTCGACGGACGACCCGCATCGATCGATCCCGGCCGCGATTACGTGCCGCGCAGATCTGTCTAACGGTCAGAGTTCGACGTTTGCTTCGTGCGCCGCACGGCCGCGAGAGCAGGTCAAGATCTCCAAGATCCCTATTTTCGCCTCGTGATACCTTGGACGGGTCTCTCCGCAGCCGTTCATCCTGCAGTCGAGCCATTTTTCCGCCAAACAACGGACTGATATCCATGTCAATCGACCGCAAGGGGAATGCTGCACGATCCGCATTCACACCGGGCCCATAGGCTGCCGAGCCTTTACCCGCAGCGCAGGAATACATTGCGTGGCCGACCCTGGTCCGGTTCATGAGGAGCCCTGGCTTGTTTTGCCCGCTGGAGCTATTTTACCCTGGATCTGGCTGGCGCCGCCCCTGAACACGACGGAGAAGAAACTGTTGCAAGCCTTTGTCAAGACAGACAGAAACCGGTATTTCCAGGCTCCTGTTTTCGCCGTTGCGCCTATGATCGACTGGACAGCGGTCTGCCTTAAGTACATGATTCACATGTAAAAAAATCTGCGTATGCGAGATGATGCGTACCGCAGGCGTACTAACAAAGCCAATCCATGATGGGAATGAACATGGGGGCGGAGGAGAAAGATCTCTCGATATAGAGTACAAAAATGTTACGCCTTATGCCCACAGGGACGCTTATCAGTCTTGCCGACCAGTGCACTCATTGCTATTCGCAGTTAAGGCAGTTGCCGTTCCGACGACCGGAAGTAGGTAGTTAGCCACAGCTGACCAGCCGTTCCGTGCGGAGAAAATTATGGCGAACGCGCATCATGTCAGATGGCTTCGGGAGGGCAGAGAGGCGTGGAACCTTAGGCGGAGCACTCGGCATTTTGTTCCAATCCTCCAAGATGCTAATCTGAAGGGAACCGATTTACACGGGTATAACCTGCGCGGCGCTCAGATGAGGAACGCGATACTCGCTGAAGCGGACCTTTCGCACGCTGACCTTGTGGGCGCACAGCTTTACGCCGCTGATCTGCGCCGTGCGGATCTTACAGATGCGCAATTGGGAGGCGCAAACCTTGCATTTGCTCGTTTGATTGGCGCTGATCTGTCCGGTGCGGACCTAGGCGACGCTGATTTCAGCTCAGCTGATCTCTCCAGGGCAAAGCTAACGCCTTCATTCCCATTGCGGGCCAACTTTTCTCAGTCAATCACAGTCCTTCTTGACGTGAGAACGACATCTCATGATTTGTTCGTTGATCTTTCCTTCGCGCGAGGACTCGATCAGGACCAGTTGAACGCAATGCTTGGGGACCTTATGACCGGTGTCCCTGCAGGGCTAGAGCGTCCCAGCTCATGGATCGAGTTGTCAAGCATAAGGCATCGTGCGCTGCAAGAAGATAGCGTACGCGACAGCAGCCCCCCTGATGAGAAGTTTGTCTTTCTGTCGTATGCAAGAGCCGACAAAGATTTGATGGAGAATGTGGCTCGTCGTATATTGGAGGCTGGGATTACACTCTGGCATGATGCCCATATATTTCCGGGTGATACTTGGAGAGAGGCGATCAACAGTAATCTGCAGAAAGCGGCTGCAGTTCTGACGCTATGGACAGTGAACAGTACTGAGTCTTTGCCGGTGGCTGAGGAGGCCAGTTTTGGGCAGAAGGCAAAAAAGTTGGTGCATGCGCGTATGGACGACGCACTGTTGCCCTATGGATTTGCAGAGACCCAGTACGTCGATCTAAGGGCCTGGAATAACGATGCAAATGATCCTGAATTCCGAAAGCTGTTGCAGGCGCTGAAGGATAAGCTGGATCCTCCTTCGCCAGACCAAATACAGAAACGGCTTATCGATGCGGCACCGGTAGCTGCGGTGCTTGAGAACGGCTTGGTGACGGCAAAAGACAGCCCACCGAACGCTGCGCCTCCACATCCAGACAGCAATGATTTGGAGGCGCTACTGCGGGCGCAAGAAGTCCTGGCACGAAAGGCACTCAATGCACTTCACGCCCTCGACAACAACCTAGGCGAAGGTATCCGCTTCGATTTGTCTCATTTTGTCGAACAGGTAGCGGCGAGGCCATCCAGCTGGTACATCCTCGATAATGACATCAGCGGCCTTAAGGAATATTTGACCGGCGACGACCAACCGTCATGGCCGGGAAGCACAAGAAGTATGATTGAGAACTTGTGCAGAAATCATGAGTTGCTCCGCCCGCGTTTGCAGCCCGTTCAACCGTCCTTGTCTGCACCAGAAGCACCACTTCCTCCGCCTGTTCCTGATGCTTCCAAAGTAACTGAAACGGTCCTTGAGGAGATCGCTTCGAAAGCGTCGGGCATCTTCTCAGGTGCTGACGCCGAAGAGGTATTAGCAGAACCCGCGATCAGGGCTGGCACCTACCTTGCCGTTGAAATCGATGAAGCACGGAATCCATTAAGTGCAAGCGATAAAGCTGAAGAGCAACGGCAGGTAAGGTTGCGGAAGGCGCTAATAGCTCTAGCTGGATTCATTGGAACTACAATCGCATCATTAGCGACCGGAATATCGACCAACGTCCTTACATCACCAGAAGCGGCGAAGACATTTCTCGAAAGTCTCAAGCGACTATTTGAATTGATTGTGAACATCTTCAATTAGAAGGCCGGCTTTGGCGTCACCGGCCAAACAAGCAGTCGTCAACGCTCGTCTCTCAGGCCCGCGTCATCTGCCGGAGTTCCTGTTCCGCTTCCGCCCGTCTCGCGTCCAGATAATCTGCGAGATCCTGGAGGTGGACACCCTTCGCCGCCTTGTTACTTCCCTCCATCCTGGTGACGGGGATTTTGATTTCTCCTTTGCCGACCTTCCGGAGGAAAATGTCGACGGTCAGGTGCGTGAAATAGTCAGCGCAGACGTCCTTGACGGGAATGACGGCCTTGCCGTTGTACTGCGCCATAAGAAGGAAAGCTGTGTTCATCTCGTCGTTTCCATATTTGGAGGGGAGTTAGGCGTTGCCTATAGTCTCGTAGGTGGCAACGTCGTGGATTGCATATGCCTCGACGATGTGTCGGGCTGTTGCGAGCGTACCAACTGCGCCGAACCGGCGGAGCTGCGTCAGCGGATAGAAGGTCCCGCACGGCGAGCAATGGACGCTGCCCATGTGCGTTGTGCCGATCAGGTATCGGGTGACCAGAGCGCCTGGGTTAGCGACGCCGGTTGATTCCAAGTCAGTCCAGCTCGTCTCGAAATATATCCATGCCTGCAGACGGGTTGACCAGAACCTCATCATATCACCAGCGTCAGCTGCTCGGCGGCGCGGGTGCAGGCCGTGTAGAGCCAGCGGGCCCGGTCGTCACCGAAGACGTTGGACTCGTCGAAGACGCAAACGTCCCGCCATTGTGATCCCTGCGCCTTATGGCAGGTGATCGCGTAGCCGTAGGTGAATTGCTGCGTTCCGCGGATCTCCTTGTATGGCAGCTTTCCTGCAGCGACATCGTCGTGGAAGAACTCCTTGCGCACTGTCACCTTGATTCCTGACCGATCGCCTGCCTGGTCCTCCATCGTCATCTGGATTGACTTCTTGCCGACCCGCTTCTTTGAAACGGTGAGAATGTCGCCGTTGAATATCTTCGTCTCCTTGTCGTTCCGCAGGCAGATCAACGGCTCGCCGACGACTGGCAGCGGATTATTGCCGGCGAGGTCGGCGCCGACTTTGTGTTCGCGGAGACGGCGATTGAACTTCATCCGGGTGTCGTTGCGCCCGACAAGCACGATGTTCGCGTCACGCACGAGCACCGGATCCAGGTTGCCGCGATCGGTGATGACTAGCCCGTTCGTGTTCATGAGGTCGCGGCGGTACCGGCCCTCGCGGATCTCGGTGGCGAGCCAGATGATCGGGCTGTCGGCCGCCTGCCGGTGAACCTCCGTCAGCATGAAGTCCGGCTGCTGCTCTGTGAAGAATCCGCCTCCTTTCACCGGCGGCAGCTGAGCGGGATCACCGAGGACCAGAATGGGGATGCCGAATGAGAGCAAGTCGTTTCCGATTTCCTCGTTCACCATTGAGCACTCGTCGATGACGATGAGGCAGAACTTGCTGAGGCTCTCGCGATGTCGTAGCGACGTCCTGACCTCACCAGTGATCGGATCCGTCTCGGACTCGTATATCAGCGAGTGAATGGTCTTCGCGCCGATGCATCCCTTCGATCGCATGACCATCGCCGCTTTGCCGGTGAAGGCGGCGAAGGCTACCTTGCCGCTGGCGTGCTGAGCGAGGTGGATCGCAAGGGTGGTCTTGCCGGTGCCGGCGAACCCGAAGAGCCGAAACACCGGCTGATAACGCATCCGGAGCCATGCGCCGGCCTTCGCCAGCGCCTGTTCCTGTTGGGGGGACCAGGTGGTCATGTTGCACCTCCATCCAAGGGGGCATCGATCTTGAGGACCGGGATGTGCCACTTGATGACCAGGCAGTCGTCTCGGCCGAATAGCGGCGCATACTCACCGATGATCCAGACGGGCTTTTCACATTTGCGGTCGAAGGCACCGTCATGACGGCGCCATCTAACGCCCGGCCGCTCGCCGGTTGGATGAGTGGCGCTGTATTCAGGCAAAGCGTTAAACTCACGCTTCGTCAGGTAGAGCGGCGGCAAGGAGGCGTAATCGAAAGCCTTCGTCTCGCATTCCTCCCGATACGGGCACAGTGACTTATGGAGCCGGGCGATCTCGTTGTCCCCATAGTCGGAGTCCCCGCATTCGCGGCAAGAGAATACAGGCACCGAGCAATCCGCGTCTGGATAGCACCCGCAGTTCGTGCCGCCGAGGATCGTCATGACGTGCCCTGATGCGCAGTAGGTGAGGCCGGGTTCCCGCATTATTCGCCCACCATCATCTGCGCCACCGGAATGTCCTTCAGAAGCGCGCAATCGGAGCAGAGCAGCCGGCGCACAGAGGGCATTCGATGCGCGACATTGGTCGATGGCGCGAAGACAGCGGCGATCGCCGCATTGCCCATCATCATCTCAAGCCCTTGCTGCTGCCGAATGCTCGGCAGGTCCGCGATGCATTGCGTGATTTCCACCTCATAGAAGTGGATCTCGCCGTTGTGCATGACGCCCTTGCCGCAGCCGTGGCAGTTTTCAAGCTCTCGCCGGTCGAAGGGCTTCGGGTCATTTCCCTGTTGAGTCTTCATCGTTCTCTTCCTCGATCGGGATCAGCATCAAGCGATACCCGAGATGGTTCGCGATCTCCTCGACGCGCATGACGCCAGGCTCGGTACGTCCGGCTCGGTAGGCCCAAAGAAGGGACGCACCGGTCCCCATTGTGAGGGCGAGTTGAGAGATCGAAGTTCTTCGCCTGTCGATCTCGTCAAACAAAGCTCGGACTGTTGGGCTCGCCGACCGTGACGGGCCCTTGTTCTGAATCCCCCTCCTTGATCTGGTGGGGATGGTCATCGTTCAGGAACCTCAAGACCGTGCTGGTTGATGAGTTCGACCAAGCGAGCGGCCATTGCTTTGGACTGCTCTTTGCTGATGCCGGCGGTGCTCCCAATTAGTGCGATCTGGAACGCCACATGACCTTTCTCGGTCATCAACAGGATCCCACCGCCGACGACGCTGGAGTAGGAGACCGCTTGTGCGATGAGCTTCATGGCGCACCCCCATCAGATCTGCTGGGTGGGATTGCCGGGCTTCCGTCGCATAAAGAGATGAACCTGTCTCTCAGGGCAAACCAGTCGAAGCCTGGCGCACTGGATCCGGGGAGGACGCCTGCACGGGCGAAAGCCTGCAGGCTGATCGACAGCTCTTCTTCAGCAAGGATCTCGGCGGCTGGCGCATACTTGCCGTGAGCGCATCCCCACACGACCCGCGAGGGGCCGCGGAACACGACCTCCCCGACGAGGGCGTGGGCTATTTCGTGCTCGTGGCAGTACCTCATGAGGTAGCTGCCGTAGCCACACCGCTGCGAGAGCGTCAGGTACTCATCCGTGTACTGCGGCTCGGCGCCGTAGCTGGTCCCGTCAGGAAAGTGGGTGGCGATCCAGTCCTGCCCGATATCGATCCGGCAGAACAGCATCTGGATAGAACGGAGGGGATTGGTCATGGCCAGATCCCCGCATAACCGGCGAACATGATGACCATCCCGACGGTGCTTATCAGTGCCGCTCGCTTCCCCTCTTCGTTCGTCTTGCTCCGCTCGAGCTGGTGGATACCGAAGATCACTATGAGTGCGCCGACAGCAAAGAGTGCCCACATCATCGCGATCCCTCCGTGACCGGTCTGAACTTGCCGCAGCGGATGCAAGCCTCTCCCAGATACGTCTTGGTCATGATCGCCTGGATCTCAGACTGACCGCCCTCCATGGACTTTATTCCCTCTGGAAACCGGCTATGGTACCGGGCCTGGAACTTACAGCCACCGATGAACTTGCCTTGTTGCGGGCAGGTCGCGTCGAGTTCGCTTTGCGACGAGTCTTGAGACAGATCCTGGATCAGGCCGAACATCGCAACATGCAGGCCATCCAGACGAAAGTACCGGCTGCCATGGGAATGGGTCGCTACACTCCCGTCCTCTTCCCGAACCACGACCACCTCGCCGTCGAAAAATTCGCGTTTGAAAGCAGTCATGCTTCACCACCCTTCACCAGCTTCACGCGAGCAATGTGGAGCTTCGGGTTGGCATCGCTGAATCGCTCGCGCGCCTGAAGTGGATCCGCGGCGAGGACGTCGGTGTGCCCGCCTGCGTGATGGATCCTAAAGGTCTTCTGGACCGTCTTCTCGTCTGTCATGCCTCTTTCCTTTGGTCGCATTGTTGCGGGGGTTAAGCCGGCGCTTCGGCCACCGGCTCTTGTTTGCGGGCTTCTCGCCCTGGCTGCGCGCCAGCATCCGCTGACGCATCTCCTCCTGTTTCTTCGTGAGCCGGCGGACCTTGGCGATCCGACCGATGTCGCTATCCGCCGTTGTGGCCCGCTTCTCTCCGCCTCTGCCGAACGTCTTTTCCTTGTGCTCGACAAGGAGAAGCATATCGATATGGTCTGGATCGTTGGCCGGGGGGATGGTGTCGCCGGTGTGCGGGTTGACAGGTCGCAGCTCGAGCGCTGGATTGTGGTCGAACTGGACCTCGGTGATCGTGAGCCCGATCCGGCGGAGAGCCGCGATAAGCTTCACCCGGTCAGGGATTGCCTTTCGCTTCGGCCTCGCCGGCCTATCCGGGGCCGCCGTCATGGTTCCTCCTTTGGTGCAGGCGGCTCCCGAAGGAGATCCATTGCGGCGGCAACTTGGGTGCCGCCGTCGGCGTATTTCACCCAGACCAGGCAGTCATGCGTTGCGATAACCTCGACAGCGGATGGATCTTTGCCCGCGTCAGTCGTGCTGGGAAGGTATCCCTTGTCACCCGCAACAAAGTGCCGCTGGTGAAGTGTCACGTCCTCGGGGGCGATAAACACGTCGTGATGGTTCACCGTCACATGGAGATGGGTGTCCGGGCGTTGGTCGAACCGCAACGTGCCGACGATCGTGACCTGATCGCCTTTCTTCATGAGCTCCATGACGCACCTCACGCAAACGAAGTGCCGGCCAGGCCGCGCGACTTATTGAGCCAATAGCGAGCGGTGTAGAGAACCTCTTCCTTGAACGGCCCTTTGGTGGGATCGAGAATGAAGCTGAGGTAACCCTCGTCCATATTGGACCACAGCTCGCCGGCATACTTCCCGGACTGCACCGTCTTCAGGAGCACCGGAGTGTTGGTCAGCTCAACCAGTCGCGCCGGGCTCTTCATGAGCTGCATCCGGTTGGCGATATGCGCGGTCACGTAGGCATCGGGTCCGGCTCGATGCGGAGGAAAGGCGAGCTCCGGCCATGCGAACTCCTGGTCGAGGCCCAGCCAATACCGCAGCGTCTGGTTCGAGTAGCCTGGCGCATCCTCCCATAGGTGCTTCGCGCACTTCATGGTGCAGATCCAAGGAAAGGGACCGCCGGCGAAGAAGGCGCGCTCGAATGCGGCGTTGTGGGCGCAGAAGAAGTCACCCGCTTCCATCCCCTCCATCAGCATTCGAAGAACGCGGTCCGGTGGCGGGGCGCCAATGAGCATCTCATCGCTGATGTGGTGGACGGCCCGGGCTTCCGGCGGAACAGTCATGCCGGGGTTTACAAGCAGGGCCATGGGGCGCGAGACGCGGCCAGTGTCGTCAACGTCCGACCAGCCGATTTCAACGATCCCGACGCCGTGACCTTTGAGCTTGTCTTCAGCCTGACCGGTGGTTTCCATGTCGATGACGCGGATCTTCATGCCGAAGCTCCCGCATCAGGGTGACCCACGACCATTATGTCTGCCGCGGCGCGCTGGAATGCTCGCTCCTTCGTGTCCGTGAGAGCGATCTCGGCTCTCCGGACCATGATCTGGAGAACCTTGTCCCCTGGAAAGCCGTCGGCAGCGAGCCGCTCGACCGTGTCTTTCACCAGCTGGTCGGGATGGTCGACGGAGAGGTGGAGCCGGAACTGACCACCTCTGGCGATGAATTGGTTGAGGATCAGCAGATCCTGTTCTCGTTCGGCGGCTTGTTTGGAGAGCGCCAACATCTCCTGACTGTAGGTTTGCATGATCGCGGGTTTCCTTTGCATGATTGCTGGGGGTAGATCGTCGGCCGGTCAGGGATATTTGCCGATGCTCAACTTCTCGACATCCAGAAGCGTTTTCACCTTGTGGACGAATGTCGCGTGCTCGGCCGACCAGGGTTCACCATCGCGAATGCGGCGAATGGACCAGTCCGTCATATCGATGCAGGATCTGAGGAGTGGGTGCAGATAGTCGGGCGTCTGCTCTTTCCAGACCTCGGCCGTGTTGATGAGGATGCCCTTCATCGAAGGAGGATCGATGTCAGGTGTGAGCGCGATCGCCAGGATTTTCTGGACGGCTTCGACCGTCTTTGCATGGTCATCCTTTTTCACGCTGACGTCAGGCGGTGCGGTCGGCGGGCCGGCTGGCTTGTCCGCCTTGTTGCTGTCTTGCGTCTTTCCGCCGCTGGCGCCCTGCGGTTGACGATCCGAGGTGCGCTGGCCCCTCTGGTCGTCCGCGGGCTTCGATTGCGTCTGGCGACCCTGTGCGGGCTCTTTGTCGCCCCGCCCGCCAGTCTGGCTGTCCATCGACATCTGAGGCTTGTGCTCAATAGCTGGGGCGGCCGTGGACTCGATCACTTCGCCGGTGAACGGGTTGACGCGCTCGACGGTGCGAGGCTGGGTAAAGTCGAACATATCGTCCTGGCGCTCAAGGAGTGCCCGGATCTTGTCGTTGTTGATCGCGATGTATTTGGCGCCTCGTCGAAGCACAGCCTTCCGATACATCTCATTCGTCCAGTTCTTCCAGGCTGGCGAATCCGGCGCCTTCGATGCCTTCCGAACCCGGTCGAAGTCATCCATCGACATCGTCTCGAGGTGCATCACCTTCTTGTCGCCGTCTCGGAAAATCGAGTAGCCGCCAACGACCTTGCCGCGGTCTTTCGAGAACGGATCAGATTTGTGGATAAGTGAGTCTGGGTCGGCTTCGTTGAGGATGAACTCGTCTTTCTCGAAGACGAGATTACAGGCGATTGAGAAGACGCCGCCGAGTTCCTTGACGCGTTTGATGATCCCGAGAACCATCGGTTGATACTGCAGCTCCCCCTTGTAGGGGATCATGGCAGCTTCTTTGTTGTCAGGCACAAGGCCGTCCGCCGCGCACTTCCGGATCTCGCGCTTGATAGAGAGCTCGGAGCACTTCAGAATTTCTGGGTTCTGCTGAACGGCGGTCATGAAAACCGTCCGGAGCCGATCGAACGACTGCCCGCTTTCCTGCAGCATCGGGGCCAGGTCGACCCGAAGCTCGTCAAGGACGCTGACCGCATCAACGGTGATTTGGTTGCTCATATTGAATCCCTCGGTTGTATGCCGGCATGACAGAGTGGTTGAGACGCAGTGGCGCAGCCGGCGGCGGCGTCCACAGCTGATTGGGGCCGAACTCAGCCATGAACTGGTGATAGGTTTCGATGGCGTGAGCGACGATGCGCTTGGCCTGCACGAACATCTTGTCGTCGGTATCGATCGATAGGGTGACCGGGATCATCCCCGAGTCACGTCGGATCATCACCCAGACCCAATCCACGCCGTCCGACCCGAGAAATTCTTTGAGAAACCCGTCATGCGGCGGTGCGCCGTAGACTGCGCCATATGCGAGGAGGCGCTTTGCCTCCGCATACAGGTCCATGTAAGAGGCGACCTGGATGTCGTAGCACATGTCGTAGACCTTGCGGATCGCGGCCTCCTCATGCGTGCCGCCTTTGTAGGTGGTGAACGATTTCAGGTCCACGATCAGAGACTTCACCCGCGCGCCGGCCGGGGGGATGGGGTAATCGAAGCGGGCTTTGCGGCGAACGCCTTCAATGGTGGCGATGATTGAGAGCTCCGGCGCACCGTTGATAAGCGAGCCCGCAACCATGACCGATGCGAGGGTGGGATCGCGGCTCATGTTCGCCACCGCATCCTCGATTTCCTGCACCTGCCGATCGCTGAGAAATTCGTGGTCTGGGTGTTCGATGTGCCAGCGCGCGAGGATCTCGTCGAAGAAGGGCGGGCAATCATCAAGCTCGCGGGCACGCGCCATCAGTTCCGGCTTGTTGCCGGTGAGCTTCTGGCCGTTCTGGCGCAGGAAGTCCTTGATCTGGTCGGTCGTGTTGAGCGCGTTCGGATAGTCGCTCGGGACCGGCGGGTTGGCGTAGCGCTCTTCGAAGGCGGCCTTGCCTTCCAGTACGCGGCAGTGCCAGGCACGGCCCCATGTCAGATACTCGGGCGTCACCTCCTTGCGCGGCCGAAGCCGGTCGTACTGCCATTTGCACGGATCTTTCGCCAGCGCCATCAAAGAGGTGGAGCCGATCGCGGTATCCGCGTGGTAGATCTCTTCCGGCAAGTCGAAATAGATTCCGTCCGGCAGCTCGTAGCGGCCATCGGCGTCGGGTGTGAAGTGCAGGTAGGTTTTCACTGGTCGCCTCCTTGCTTTGCTACCCGGTACCGAATGATATCGCTGTTGAAGTCCTTGTTGTCCGGCGGAGAGTGCTTCCACCAGACCCTTCGCACTCGGGCCTTTTCAACCCTGCCGTCTCGAGTCTGGACCTCGACGAGCGTATCTTCCGAGAGGGCGGGTTTCTCGTCGCCGCTCCAAACGATCCACGCCTCGTTGTCGAAGATGCCTTCCTCCGGCGGAGGGACAACAACATCGGGTAACGCGCCGTCGAGCATATCTGCAAGCGCGCGGAGTGTGCGCGCCGACTTCTCTGCTTCGGATTGGTGCTGGCTGACGCGAGCATGGAAGTCATAGGCAACGGAGACGTTGATCACGGTGCCAACCTTGACGTCCCGCCCGCCGTTGAACTTCTCCCACGCTGTGTTGTAGGTGGTGGAGAAGCCGGCTGCCTTGACGATCTCATCTTCATGCATCTCGACGAGGAAGGTGTTCTTGCTGATAGCTGCGACGACCTTCATGCTGCACCGCCTTTCATGTGTAGGCTCACCCCATCGTGGAAGCGGTAATCCCACATCGTCCGGAAATCCGTGTCGGGGGTCAGCGTCTTGGCTTCGATCTCCTCGATCAAACCGATCACTCGGGCAGCGGCCGCGTCGTTGCTCTCCGCCTTGAACTGGTACCCGTGGTTTGCCGGCTGGAGCATGTAGACTGGAGGGTCCACCGGCTTGGACGGATCGAGTGCGAACACCTGAAGCTCGTGCGTCATGCCATCGCGATGGATTACTGCAGGTGCGCCAGGAATTTCCGTCGTCAGATCGTAGAGGCAGAAAACGTAGGAGCGCCAAAGTGGATGGGCCCAAGGAGCTTCGACGATCCACGTCTTGCTAAATGCGGGAGTTGCCGGCTTTTCCGGTGTCCATTCGCGATACGTCATCCCGCAGCCTCCGCAAAAGCACGCACCCGACCGTCTTCGATGACGACAGCGGTTTCGCGATTAGACGACACCGTCTCAACCCACACCTGGAGATCATGCTCCTCGGCGTACTGGCTGAGGGCCGCCATAGATTTCGCGTCGAGGAGCGAGCCGTCGCGCACGCGGATCACGCGGAGCTTGGGGTTAAGCGCGCCGGCTACGGCGATGGAAACCCGCAGCTGCTCGGCATCGCTGCCTTGGTTGAAGGGCTGGCCGTTGAGGAGGATCTCGTCTTCGGTGAGTTCGAGTCCCGGTACCGGCAGCTTAGCCTCTCGCACCGCCTTGGCAGCCGCCGACTTGCGGTCGTTGATCGCCTTGGTGAGGGCGGCGCTCTTCTTCTCGGCCTCGGCGAGCTCCTCCTCCATGGCCATGCGCTGCTTCTTGCGCTCGACATAGCGGTTGGTCTCTTCAGCCTGGGTAACCTTCAGTCGGATGGGCTCGATGTCGTGCTTTTCACCAGACGGCACGCCATCCAGCTCGTCGCGCAGCTCTTCGATCAACTGCTCAGCGTGAACAATGGCGACCTCTGCCTCCTTGATCGCCGCCCGCTTCATGGCAATGACCAACTCCTGCGTCTCAATTCTACCGGCCAGAATTTCGCGGGTGTTGGTGTCTGCGTCGATCCTGCTGTTGTGATCCATCGCTCGGGACAGCCCCGCCATGAGATCGTCGACGCTGATCCGTTCATCGGGCGTGTCGTCAGGAACGGTGATGCCGTCGATGCGCGCCTGCAGATCGCGGATAGTGCGGTTGACATCGGTCCTGGTCTCGAAGTCCTCCTTGTTGAGGCGGTCCGCCTCGGCGAAGTCGTATGCCGGCACCAGCGCACGAAGGGCTACGACCTGATCCTTCGGCTTCATTCGCGAGAAGGCGAGGGGGTCGAAGGTGAGGTTTCCGATAAAGCTGGCGAGGAGCTCAACCGGGCTGCCATACTTGGCGCCGTCCTTATTCTGGACGGTGAGCTGGATTGCCACCTCACCTCCGTCTTTCACCTTGAACTTTTTGGTGACGACATACTCCCCGAGATCCAGCTTGATGAAGCCGGTGTCGGCACCATCGCGGACAGGCTTGGACTGCACGACCTTGTTCGTGTCGAGCGCCCACCAGATTGCATCCAAGATTGATGTCTTGCCTTGGGCGTTGTCGCCCGTGATCTCGACCAGATTTCCATCAGGCGTGATTTCCACGGCCACGAGCCGCTTGATGTTCTCCGCCTGGAGATTCACGATTTTCATAGTTGACCCTCTGCTGCGTTGCGTGCGGCTGCAGCCTCCCGAAGGAGCGCTCTCCATGTCACTGGCGAACGAATCCATCATCCCCGACATGAGCGCGAAGCAGAACGGAGCGGCGGGCATCGTCGATCAGATCGATCTGCCTGCCAGACAGCGGCATGCCGCGGTGCCAGGCACGGATAGCCTCTGCGAGGTCTTCTTCATGGTCATGGTGAGGAGTGTTGTTTCGCATCGTTGCCTCCAGCGATGGGAGGAAAGTACGATATGTACGATCATGGGTCAAGTACGATTTGTACGAAATGTCTTGCTATCAAGAATCCGGAGTCGTACAAAAGAAAAACCCCAGGCCACGAACCCGGGGTTTTGAAAAGAGAGCGGTTGGTTGAAGACGGTGGCGCTCTCTCCGTGTGATCACGGTTCGTTCTATACCACTGGGCGCAGGAATATAGAAGCCCCACTCCGAAAGTCCGAAGGGGTTCCTGCCGTTGCCTACCAGGGTGACGAGAAAGTGCGGACAACTGGCGGCGCTGGTAACGACCGTCGGGGATGGGTGATAGGCGGCTCCGTCGTTCAAGTTCACCTGGCATAGGGGCTAACTCCGGATGCTCTAAGAGCACGGGGCTTAGTCCTCCTATGTCCGGGCTCCTGGCTCACCATCGTTCAAAACAGGAAACCTACCAGACTCTTATGGTCTCTTCTGTATCCGATATTAGATGTCGTGAATCACACGTTTAGCGCGACCGAAAACGTAGAGATCATCACGATCAGCCGGTGTGGCCATGTGATCCGGATTGGTAGAGTACGGCTGCAACCTATTGGGGTTCCTCTTGAACATCTTGAAAGTTGCGTCCCCGTCGCCGAGCGAGAAGATGTAAAAGCGGCCATCGATCAGCCGGTCGTCGGACCGATCGACCAGGATAATTGCCCCGTCAGGAGCGACCCGGTTCATCGAATCTCCGTCGACCTGGAGCGCGATCCAATCCCCGCGGGGAAGCTCACCCACCTTGATCCGGCGGATGATGTCATGCTCCTCCACGGTCGGCTGGAAGCGCAAATTGCCGGCGCTGACCATCGAAAGCAGTGGAACGTCGACATCGGTGGTTGCAGGCGGCATCGAGTTCGTGCCGTATAGTAGCCATCCGGCGTCCACGCCAAACAGCTTGCCATAGGTCTCGGCCATCTTCCGCGAGATCGGCCGATTACCGTTTTCGTTGCTGATCAAGGTGTTCTTGTTCAGCTCGGGGATGAGACGCGCGGCTTCGCTCGGGCTATCGAAGCCTGCGGCGGCGCGTGCTTTCTGTAGTCTGTGCTTCGGTTCTTCCATCCGTACATTATGAACTCTTTTCCTCGCCCAAGGTGTACGATTTTGTCTTGAAAAGCGTTCGTACGTAACGTACTGTTTGGCATCTGAAGCAGACGAACCTGATTGTGGCGGACATGACCGAAGACTTATCATCAGTAGCGATTCTCCCGGTTGACGAAACTCCCAGCACCGTCGCTGACCTTATCGACAGGTGGGAAACCATCGGCGCTTTCGCGGCTGATGCCGGCTGCGGATACGAGGCGGCCCGCAAGATGCGCAGCCGCGGAAGCATTGCGCCCGGCAACTGGGACGGCGTGATCGCCGCTGCCGAAGGCAAGGGGATTCCGGGCATCAATTACGAGTGGCTGGTGAAGAGCAGATCGGCGAAGTCGGCATAGCTGGTTCGTGGGCAAAGGCGTTCTCCATCCAAGCAAGTCATCGGGGTGACGCGGCCGGCGGCGACGTCACTGGGGCCGCGCAGCACGGCAACGGTAGCAACTGCTTTTTTTCGATTTTCTAGCGTCGTGAGGTTTGATGTGGCGGGGTTTTGGAATGACGAACGAGACCTTGCTCTCCGCCAGATGGCTGCCGAAGGCACATCAATCCGCGCAATGGCAGCTGCAATCGGCGCCAGCCACGTGACGACATGGAAAAGGGTGCGCAGGCTCGGCATCAGAATTTCTGCAGCTGGCGCAAGCGATGAGGAGTCGAGGGTGCCGGCGCCGATCGGCAGCCATGTAGAAGGCTACAAGCTGGCCAGGCGCGGCTTTTACGTCCCGGCTCACCTCGAGAGCCAATACTTCGAGCTCCTGAAGGCCGGAGTGCCGATCGCTGAAGCATGTCGGCGATTGAAAATCACCACCAACCAACGATCAGAGGCGTGAAATGATGAGCAAGGACCACAATCAAAAGACCGAACAGGAGCTTCGTGAGGAGCAGAAATTTCTGCAGGGATTCACCGACATCAAGAGCCTGCGCTCCGAGATGGCAAGCACCAAGGCTGACATGGGCGCTATTTTCAAGCGGTTGAAAGATATCGGGTGGACGAAGGTCGACATCGATTTTGCTTTCTCGCTCGAGGATAAGGACGTCGGTCAGGTCATCGCCGACTTCGAGCGCAAGATCCGGATCGCCAAGATGTTCGGTCACCAACTCGGACGTCAGCTTGAACTGCTGGATAAGGACCGTACGCCTCAGCAAGACCGCGCCTACGAGGACGGGCTCGCTGCTGGAAAGCTGCGCAGGGCGAACAACAATCCCTATCACGCCGGCTCCAAAGAGGCTGACGCGTGGCAGCGAGGCTTCAATGAGGGCCACGAGTTCATCAACCGAGATATGGACGGCGCCGTCAATGGCACCAGCCAGGATGAAGGCGAGCAGGCGCCGGACTGACCCACCTGCAGGCGACCACCCCCCCCCCGGCAATGATGCCAATAACAGGAGACTGAAATGAGCGATTTTCTTGGCCATACCTACAGGGACACGATCTCCGGCTTCACCGGCGTGGCGATCGGGCACGTCGATTACATCACCGGCTGTAACCAGACCTTGCTCCAGCCGCGGACGATGGACGCTAACAAGCGTCCGGATGCTGAGTGGTTCGACGATCAGCGCCTCGAGCGCGTTCTCAACGTTTCTCGTATCGTGCTCGACAATGGCAATACGCCGGGCTGCGATCGCGAGGCGCCGAAGCGCTGATGCCTGCGTGTCATGGGCTATCAGATCACCTTGTTCCAGCAACGCAAGCTGGATGCCGCCTTCGCGAAAGCTGATCGCGAAGCGGCACTGAGGAAGCAGGACGGCCGCTGCAAATACTGTCTCTGCAAGCTCACCTACAAAAACGTCACCCGGGACCATGTGGTCGCACGGGCGATGGGTGGCCTGGACCACCGGGACAACATCGTCGCGGCGTGTGCGCGATGCAATCGCGCCAAAGGGAAGCTGTCCGTCAAGCTCTTCGTCCGAATGGTCTCGTTCCCACAGCCAGGGGAGCCGATGGCCTTTCGAATGATCTGGTTCGACCGGCGCCTCAACAAAGCACTCGACGAAATGGAAACGAACGTGTTCCGAGCTGTGGGAATCCGACGGTGAGCGAAACCAAAATCAAAAACGCGCATGTCTGGGAACGCGGCGAGCTCGACTGGTACGTCGAGCCCGAGGCAGCGACGGCCTCTCTTCTCAAGGAGGAGAGGTTCGTCGGCGCCATCCATGATCCGGCCTGCGGGCAGGGCAACATCGTCAAGACTCTCATTGCCCACGGCTACCACGCAAGTGGATCAGATGTCGTTGACCGCGCCGGCACGCCCGGCTGGTTCAAGGGCAAGGCCGATTTCCTCGGACCCGAAGCGATCTTCGCGGACAACATCGTGACCAACCCTCCGTTCTTCAGAGGCAAAGGGACGGAGTCGTTCATCCGCAAGGCGCTGCGCGTTGCCAAAGGCAAGGTTGCGGTGTTCACAGAGCTTCGCTTCCTGACAAGCAGCGTGCGCGCGAACGGTCTCTATGCCGAGCACCCACCTACGCGGATCTGGATGGTGACGCCTCGACCGTCATGCCCTCCAGGAGAGTTTCTTCTCGCAGGGGGGGAGGCGAAGGGCGGAACGCCGGATTTCTGCTGGATCATCTATGACAAGACCGCCCCGCTGCTGGGAACCGCATTCGGATGGCTCCGCGGGGACGCAAAGGGAGAGGCGCCATGACCAGTCGCGCTCCCGGCTCCTATTTCGTTTTCGACCCCGGTAGAACCATGGGATTCGCATATTGCCTTGCCGGCGGCGGCAAGCTCCGAAGCGGCACATGGCGGTTCAAGCACCAGTCGCCAGGCGCCGTCTATGCCGAGTTCCTCAGCTACCTCAAGCGCATGCTCGAGGGGCTGCCTGACCCCCAGGTCGGGATGGAGCTGATGACGATCGTCGACCACGGCGAGAACGGGAAATCAGCCATCGATGCCAAGCAGGTGATGTTCTCTTCCGGCTGGCCGACCCACGCCCAAACGCTCTGCTACAATATGGGGCTGCGGGAGCCGGAGCTGATCGCCATCTCGACATGGCGGAGCAAAACGCACGGCAAGATGCGCGTGCCTGACAACATGAAGTTCGCGAAGCCGGCTGAAAAGTCAAAATGGTTGAAGCTCCAGGCCAAGCTCTACTGCGACAAGAACGGCTGGGCCTACAACTCGGACGACGAAGCTGAAGCGCTCTGCATGCTGGACGCTCTGAGGATCATCCATGAGCCGAACTATGCCTTCGACAAAGGGCAGTCCTATCAGCAGGAGTCGTTCTTCTGATGGCCGCCGACCGCACTCCCTGCATCAACCCGCGCTGCAAGCGCACGGCGCCAGCTGACCAATTCCCTGGTGAGATGATCTGCGGAAAGTGCTTCCGCAACCTTCCTGCCGAGGTGCGTGCTGATCATCGTCGCTTCTGGCGTGAGATCCGGAAATGGGATCGGCGCATCGCAAAGACCAACGACGAGCTCAAGCTCGAGCGCATGCGATCTATCCGGCAGATGTGGAATCGTCGGCTCAACCACCATTGGGACACCGTCATCAAGCCTGCTGTCGTCGACTCTGAGAAGCCGGAAGGCCTGAACGCATTCCTTGAGGAGCTCGGGCTCTGATGCGCTTCACAGACCAGTTCATCGATGACTTGCGAGACAGGGTCTCAATCTCAGATGTAGTCGGCACCCGTGTGACGTGGGACCGGAAGAAGACCAGCCCGCAACGGCGAGACTTTTGGGGCTGCTGTCCCTTCCACGGCGAGAACCGCCCTTCGTTTCATTGCGAGGATGGAAAGGGCCGGTACCACTGCTTCGGCTGCGGCTCATCGGGCGACCACTTCCGGTTCTTCATGGACCTGGACGGCGTCTCGTTCCCCCGCGCTGTCGAGATGGTGGCTGCGCTGGCCGGGGTTAATATTCCGGGGCACGAGGAGACAGCGGCAGAGAAGAGAGAACGCCTGCAGCGCGAGGCAGGCCGCAAGAGGCGCGACCAGCAGCGCGAGGCGGATAAACGCAGGGAGGACGAGCGCAAGGCCGAATCGGTGCGCTCCATCTGGGACAGCGCGGTCCCAATCGCCGGCACCCTGGCGGAGATCTACCTCGCCAGTCGATCTATTGAGATATCCGATTTCCCGGCGGGAACGATCTGGATGCCGAGCTTGCGCTTTCACCCGGGGCTAAAGCTGGGCGGTGAGCGACACCCTGCGCTGATCGGTGGGGTGCAGGCTAAGAGCCGCAAGCTCACCGCTGTGTGGCGGATCTTCCTGAACGCAGATGGCAGCGCC
This sequence comes from Rhizobium sp. SSA_523, assembly GCF_030435705.1. NCBI lineage: Bacteria > Pseudomonadati > Pseudomonadota > Alphaproteobacteria > Hyphomicrobiales > Rhizobiaceae > Affinirhizobium > Affinirhizobium gouqiense. Next base: position 1,258,166 of record NZ_CP129382.1, on the reverse strand, counting down.
CTGAAGAACGACGAAGGCAAGAAGGTCAAGCTCGGGCTCGGGCCAGCTGTGGGCGGCGCCGTGCGTCTGGGGCCGGTCACCGACGTCCTGCGGATCACGGAAGGTATCGAGACGGGGCTTGGCGTTTCGCTTCTCACCAGGCCGGGCGCTTCCACATGGGCGACTCTGTCAACCTCCGGAATGATCAACTTCGAAATCCCCGAAGGCGTGAAGCGCCTCGAGATCTACGCGGATGGCGATCGCCACCGCCTTCACAACAAGACCGGCGGTCTGATGGATCCGCCGGGCATCGCAGCAGCAAAGAAACTCCAGGATCGGGCGGCAAAGGAGGGGGTGGAGGCAGTGCTCTTCCCCTCACCGGAGCCCGATGACTGGTTGGATGTTTGGCAAGGAAGGAAGAGAGATGAGCGGCAGCAACGCTACATCGAATATCGTTAATATAAAGCTGGAGCAGATTGTGCTCGGCGCAATCCTGCTCAACGAGGACAATTACTGGCACGTTTCAGAAATCCTGACGATCGACCTGTTCGGGACCGACGATCATCAAAAGATCTTTGCGGTTATCCACGAACTGGCGAACGACGCTCGTGCAATACGAGTGGCCATTGTTGCGGGCAGAATCGGAGGGCTGAGCGAAGGCAAAGACCCGGAAGCCTATGTGTCGATGCTACTGCACGTGGCGTCCCGCGAGGAGAGTATCCCGCTTCTCGACTACGCCTATGAGCTTCGTTCCGCGGCGACCAGGCGCAAGGTGATCGCCCTCGCAGAGAATATGATCAAGTCAGCGCAGGATGTGCGACACGATGCCGACCAGATCGTGGACCGGGCGGCCGAGCGCTTGGCTGATATCTCGAGGCAGGCGGCGATCGAGCACGAAAGTACCGTGGCCGGTACCATCGGGCAGATCGTCCAGCGCGCAGGGGACAAGTCCAAGTCGACCCTTTCCATCCAGCCGTGTTTGCGAGGGCTGGAGAAAATGGTTGGCCGGATCCCGATGGGATCGCTCGTGTTGTGGGGAGGGGCGCCCGGCTCAGGCAAGACTGCAATGGCGATGCAGCAGATGCTCCACTCAAGCTCTGTCTTCCAGCACCCGTCATCTCTCTTTGAGCTTGAGATGGACAACATGTCGCTCGTAGCTCGCTCAGTATCCGGAGAGACCGGGGTGTCAATGCGGGACATCATGCAGGGCATGTCTGAAAGCCAGTTTGAGGCGATGCTCGACGCGCAACGACACTTCGCCAACCTCCCGCTGCGCATTGTGGCGCCGTCGAAGATGACAATTCAGCAGATTCGCAGCAGGGCCTACGCGCACAAGCGCAAGTTCGGTCTCCATCTGCTGGCTGTTGATCACCTCAAGCTGGTGGACCGACCGAGCAAGACGCGCATGGATCCGGTCGAGCGTGCATACGAGAATGCTCGAGACCTGAAGTCCTTGGCGAAGGATCTGGAATGTGTGGTGGTTGGTCTGTGCCAGTTCACCAAGGCGGCGCGGCAGAAAGACGTGCCGGAGCCGGAGATGGAGGACTTCTACGGAGGGTCGCTAGAGGAGCACGCTGATATCATGCTCGCCAATTTTAACCGGAATGACTGGCTCAAACGCAACCCGCCGGTAAGCAACAACAAGCGGGCAGAGCACGACGAAAAGCTGCGCATGAGCGAGGGGAAGGTGGAAGTCTACAAACTGAAGGACCGCTTCGGCACGCCCCGCGACCGGCACTTCTTTCGGTGGAACGGAAAGATCACCCGCTTCATGGACATGGAGTCGATGGAGCAGACGTCGTTCCTGGATGAGAGCGAACAAAACTTCGACCCGGATCTGCTGAACGGGAGGGCTTACGCATGAACGAGTTCGGTTACGACGTCCGACCCGTCGCCGGCGGCGGCTACCACGCGATGCTGCGCACTGCAGCGGATGGCGAGCTCAAGCCGATCGTCGGTAAAGGCGGGAAGCCACTGGTTTACCATTCGCTGAGCGATGCGCTTCACTCATTGCTCGGGCATCTCACCCGCTATGTGAACGGACACCTGGTCAGAGAGGGTGAAATAGCAGGCCAGACAGAGGCCGCCGCTCAAGCTCATTTCAAACCCATCGTCAGGCAAAAGGGCAAGACGAGGGTGATCGCAGTCGCATACAAGAAGGGGTCATTCAGGTGCAAAACCGGGGACAAAAACGCAAAGGCGGCCGACGTGTCGTCCGTCACACCGACCGAACCGTCTACATCACCTGGGTGCTCTGGGTCATAGGCATGTCGGAAAGCAGTATCGCCGCCGTTGTGTTGAAGAGGCGGAAGCAGATCGCGGGGATCGTGAGCCGGTCGCAATATTCCAATCGGTCAGCAATGACTATGGAAGAGAGGCAGGCGGCACTCGATCAGCTCTTGTCGGTGAGATATGATGAGGACGGTCAATCGATCGACGGTGGTGTCTTGGACCGGGTGCCCCGCACGGTAATCGAACTGCGCGGGAAGCAAGTAAAGGGCAGGGGGGCGTGATGGCGACCGGACAAGGGATTCTCAACCGCCTGAATGCACTGAAGATGGTTGACGCCGAGAAGCCCGGCGTCCTCCCACTCGCCGCATATTACCGCAGGAGTCCCGAGCTCGAGGCGGCGCGTGGCGCAATGTACAAGGCCGTCTTTTTCGTATCGAACATGACCGACGCCGCGATCGATGAGGCCTTGGCCAGGATGGGTGGGGAAGATGCGGATCCTCCGAAAAGATCGCCGCGCTACCAGATCGTCGACATGATCTCAGCGGTCACGGTCATCAATGAGATGGCCGGTCCCCTCGAATATCTGATCTCAGCCGGAGAGATGGAAACAAGCGCTGATGTCGAAGGCTTCGGCCGCGCTCGGTTCCATACCGCTCTCCGGCTTAGGGATTTGTTCGACGGAGCTCAGGTTAAGGGGCTCCGGTCTCCTTCTCTGTCCGGGGGAGGCGGAGGCGGGCAGCTGGCGGACATTCGGGGGTACCAGCTCGACTGCATGAAGCTGCTGGATCGGGTGCGTCGTGGGATTGCCGCTGCGTGGGCTTTCCCTTTGCTTGAGGCTCTCGTTTGGAGAGACGAGTGGCTGGACCTGGCGCCGGAGAAGAAACCCAGCAAAGCCTCAGCCCGGATGAAGACCGTGCAGGGACTCCATTACGCCCTGGACTGTGCCGGCTCGGTGCTGGGGTATATACCGGAGGAGGACATCACCCAGCGGTGGCCTTCTGGGGCTCCTCCTGTGCCGCCGTCAATTCGTCGTCATACTCGGGCGTCCACGGCAGCAAACCAGCTCGGACTGCTGACATCGCGAGCCGCTCGGCTTGGGTGAGCTCCCTCTTTCCGGTGAACGTGTTGCTGGCGGTCCACTTGTTGTTGATGCCGATGCGCTCTCCGGCGGTAGCCACCTGCCGCTGATTGAAGCCCATCCGGCTGGCCCAAATTCGGAAGTCGTTCGAGGCCGTCATTTACATCTCCGTGCATTCTCGGGTTAAATTTGCAGCGAGTTCGTAATTTTCTTCGCTCTTGAGCATGAGCTCCAGCAGGACGTGGACGGAGTGCGGGACATCCTGCTCTCCGTCCAACCACTTCATGGCCCGGTGCTGCGGCACGCCGGCGATCTCAGCAAACAGAGTGACCGTGATGTCGAGCTGATCCAGCTTGACCGCGAGATCGGCCGGAGTGATCCGCTTGTACCCGCCTGCCTTGCGTGTATCGATGGTCCGGCTGTCGTACAGGCGCAAGACCGCCTCCATCGCGGCAACCTCCGCTTCTCTTTCCGTATCGAACAGGACGACGCCGGTGCGGTCGCGCACGAGATCGGGCACCAACCCGGGCAGGGCGAACTGCCCTGCGAACTTGTCGCCGCGCGGGAGGGCCTTCGAGATGCGACGCGAGGCGGGTTTGTTACTCATTACAGGATCCTTTCAGCTGGTCACCAGCGTCGTTTACCCGACTGCCGGCCACGTGGGCCAGTCATATCGGTCCTTTCGTTTTCCATTCTTGCTGACAGTTATGAATCCGGTGTTCACGTTTGTGCCGACCTCGGAGAAGGAGTTAGGCGGCAGATCCCGCCAGGTTGCACCCATGTCCTCCATAAGTTTCCGGAACGCCACAGACTTGGCGGTCTGCCTAAACTCGGTGCCGGCTGACATGATGGCGATCAGCTGGCCGCTCGGCTTCAGAAACTTCGGTGCGTGCATGACGTGATCGATGTCCCGCTCCCGATCGAACGGCGGGTTCATGACGACCAGGTCGTAAAGGCCTGTCGTCTCCGGCTCAATCGACATGAAGTCGGCGTTGAACACCCGTCCGAGCTTCTTGGCCTTCAGGTCGGGGATGAGGTGCGGCTGGATTTCAATGCAGTCCACGATGTGGTCGAGGCGGTACCGGTCATAGTCCCAGCTTTTCTCGTAGCGAGGATAGCAGGCCACTGCCAGGTTGCCGGTGCCCGCCGACGGCTCTAGGATGCGGAGACGGTCGCTCTCCTTCGACCTATGCCAGATGGGAGCGGTCCGGAGTATGAGCTGCGCAGCGGCCGGCGGCGTGGGGTAGAAGCCAAAGTAGCGCGCCGGCGCAGTCTTGGCCTTCTCCGGGGAGAGAGGGTCGTCCTGCACCGTTCGCCCGTCGGCCAGCACCTCCCCATAATATTCCCCGATCATCCGGTTGACCTTCGACACTAGATCCTTGCGGGTAAACCAGAGGTGGGCATTGCCGTTCTTGAAGATCCGAACCTTGAAATAGTCCGTCTCCACCTCCGTTTGGCGCGCGCCAATTTGGCCATGTCGGGCAAGATCGATTTCGCCAATTGTCTTGGTGAAGTGTGCGACCGGCCTGCGCTGGCGTCGCGCCGCCGCGTTTTCCTCGTCTTGCTTCTTCACCTCGTCGAGCTTGCCGTCCAGGATGGTGAAGGTCCTCTCGATGTCGATCAGGGTGGAGCGTTCGTCCTTCCGCGGGCTCCAGTTCCAGCTGCCGTATTCATTGAAGCAGCGGGTCAGGATGACACGATTGCCGATCTTGAACCCGTCGTGAGACCGGAAGCGGCGATCGAGTGAGGCAAAGGCATTGGCCATGCCGCGCCGGAAGATGGTGTCCGCGCTCATCATGAACTGCTCAAGCGTGGCTAAGATGTTGTCGACCGTCACCGGCGGCATCCCCTTGGCCGCCTGCTCTTCGGTGATCAGCTGACCGGGCTCTGTCGGTTCTTCGATGATGTGCGACATCTGCTCGCGCAACTGGTCCTTGGCCTCTTTGTCCATCAGGTGCTCAAGGTCGGTGTGGCTGACCACCCATGCCCAAACATTCAGATCAATGATGTGCCGCTTCTCCCGCATGTAGTCTTCGAATGGCGCGCGAGTTATCGGGATGAGGGCCCGACGCGAAGCGATCTCATGTGCCGCGTTATAGGCGTTGGTTCGGGGAAACGCGCGCTTGGCCATGTCGATCGCTGCGCGCTCTGCTTCGTGTGCCGCGTCGATTTGGGCATAGGCATTTTCAAACAGCTCAAGGGCCTGGTCACGGTACCGGACGATTTGCTCGACCGTATTGCGTGGTACGATTGCGTTCATGGTGTTCTCCTTGGTGCCATGCTTGGCGGGGTCGTGGGCAAAGATTAAGATGATCTGGACTACAATTTTATAAGGGCTGCTTCACTTGCGCGTTCCTTCTTATGTGAACCGGTACACGATAGCCTCTGCCTTGGCGGGTGCCGCCATCGGCCTATTCATCTTCACGATTTTCCCGATGTGTAGGGGGGACAATTGTTCGGTTCAGGGATGGCTGAGCGCTCTGAGTGGGTGGGCGGCCGCGGCCGCGGCGCTCGTCACGCTGAATGTCCTGCGCAAACAAGTTGAGTCGCAGAACAAGCAGATCAAGTTTCTGATGGGCGAGAATCCGCCGGTTGCCGAGCATTGGAGATACGGTCCCTTTGGGGTCATCATCCGTCTGGTGAATTGGAATCAGACGAAATTCATCATCAACGCTATTGAGATCCAGGCCCCAGAGCGTCTGCTGGTTCACAGTGTGGCCCCTCTGCCCTTTGAGCGGACCCATGAAAAGTCACTTCTACAATTAGGAATGGATGTCGATGATGACGGTACTCTCTCAAGCCCGATCACGATTCCGGGGTGGGAGGGGCGCGGTGCCGAGCCGGCAGAGATATTTCTGGAGATGCCATGTGGGCCTGGCGACGGTAGATCCATGGAGGGGGACCGCAGAATAGCAACGGTTCTATTCAAGGGGCATCTCAGCGGACCTACGCGGGAAGAGATCACGGTCGCCGTCGATGTGCCGATCGATGAGTTGGTGTTCGTCTAGAGATCGCAGAGCGCCGAGAGGCGCGCTGCAGGCCGCTATCATCGCGGCGAGTGGGTTGTGCCTTATGGTTTAGCCCGGCCCTCGATTATCTCGTCCAGTTCGGCGAGAGTGAGTTTGCCGTGGTGAGGGACCATAGCCGCAAGCGCAGCATCCGCTTTGTCGAGCCAGTACCGGCGCTGTTGCTCTGGCGGCGCTCCATGGGCGGTCTGATTGGGGCTTGCAGCATCCCAAGCGAAACCGTCCTGCTCACACATCGCCTTTGCCATGCGCAAGCGCAGATCGTCCGCGTCACCATGGAGGTGCTGCGCCCCCTGGATGTTCTCGTTTTTAGGGTCATTATTGGGGTCAAAAGTGCAACATGTTGCCGGTGTTTCTGCTTTTGATCCCGGCTCGTTCCCGTTGACTTCCGCCGCGAACGCGAGTTCTCGGATGCCTTCAATGATCTCCTCCAGCTCGTGGACGTATTCCTCGCCGTTGCCTGGATATTCGACCGTTCCTGTGTCTGGATCGGTACCACCATGCTCCGCGCAGTACGCGTTCAGGCGCGTTTCAACGAAGCGAGCGGAAAGCTCGAAGCCGTCCACAAGTGTCTGGGGCGAGGGGGGTGTTGCCAAGCGCAAGAGCTCGGCTTCAGCAGCCCGCGCCCTTTCCAGGTACCGATTACTCGCCTCGAGGAGTTCATTAACGCGGTGCCGGTAAAAGCGAAGGACCGAAATGGCTCGGCCAGGCATCAGCAGGATCTTGTCCATATCCCAATCGATCGCAAGGTCACGCATTGGGAGCCTCCTTGGCTGTCATACTGCGGAGCAGCGATTGAACCGCAGCGCGCTGGTTCGCGTCTGCGATGCTGTCGAACAACAAGGCCACGCGCATGGCAGCCGGGCTGACGGCGGGCGCCGATGCTACGGACCCGCCGGTGGCTTCGATGCCCTCGAAGATCTGGGCCAGGTTGCAGTCCAGCGCCGAGCAGATCTGCGTCAGGCGGCTGGCGCTGACGCGGTTGACGCCCTTCTCGTACTTCTGGACCTGCTGGAACGTGACGCCGAGCTTCTCGGCGAGTCTCTCCTGCGAGACGCCCCGCGACATGCGGATGGTGCGGATGTTCGTGCCGACTTTCAGGTCAGCAGGATGTGGTGCAGTCTTCATTGTCATTCTCCGTTGCGTTCATGCTTGAGGGGTGGCGCCGCTATACGCGCAGCGGCATCAGGACATAGGTGACGGCGTTGTCGGCGCCGTCTTTGATGATGCCCGGGGAGCCGGCGTCACCGAGGTGCATCATTGCGCCCCCGTCGAGCTGGCCGAGGATCTCGAGGAGGTATTGAGCGTTGAAGCCGATCTCGAATGGCTCGGCGTTCGTGTCGATGTAGATTTCCGTCGAGACGCTGCCGAAATCCGGGTCGGAGCAGCTCAGCGTCAGCGCCTCGGGCGCGATGCCCAGCTTCACCGATTTGCCGCGGTCAGATGATATCGAGGAGGCCTGCTTAAGAGCGGTGATGAACTCCGCGGTGCGAGCAGTGACTTGGTTGGAGTTGCTCGCCGGCATCACGCGCTGGTAGTCGGGGAAGGTTCCGTCGACCAGCTTTGACTCAAGCATCTCCTCGCCGTTGAAGCCGAACGAGATTGCCGTGGGGGTGACGCGGACCGCAACATCGGCGGGGCAGTCCTTCCGCTTCAGCAAGCGAAGCAGCTCACCGACGGTCTTCCGGGGGATGATGGCGCCGGCATCATCCATCGCCTCGCATCCAGGGGGAGGGAGGATCTCGTAACGCCCCAGGCGATGGCCGTCGGTGGCCACAAATGTCAGCTGCCCTCGGCCCTCGTGGAAGTGCATGAAGACGCCGTTCAGATAATACCTCGTCTCTTCGGTCGAGATAGCGAACTCGACCTTCGACAAGGCTGTCAGCAGGGCGGACGCACGGATTGTGAAGGCCACGTTGGAGCGCTGCAGCGAAGATCGAAAAGCCATCTCCAAGGGAAAATCATCTTCCGGAACGTCCTGTTTGAGGGAGAGGCGCAGCTTGCCAATGGCCGCGGTCAACGCACCCTGCTCAAGGGTGAAGTTGATGCGAGCCGCGTCCTTCACCTTGTCCATGAGCCCTTTCAGCTTGTGAGCGTCGATAAGGGCGACGAAATCAGCAGACACCGACCCCGGCACGAAGGTGGTGGTGTAGATGTCCAAGTCGGTGCCGATGACATCGACGCCACCACTGCGGGCCGTGATGAGGACCGTGTCAAGAACAGCAATCGTGTTCCGCTTTTCGACAACGCGGCAGGCGTTGAGCATGGCCTTCTTGAAGATGGGGTAGTCGAGCGATGCGGTTTCCGCGCAGGTGGGGGTGATCGCCAGAGCGTTCATGTGTTTTCTCCTGGGTCGCATGATTGCGGGGGGGGGTAAAGAAAAAGCCGGGACAGGCCCGGCTTCTTGCTATTTGATGACGCCCACCTTCCGGAGGTAGGCCGGGTCGTATGACCGAAGCCGGTCTTGCACGCTCGAGCACCAGACGTCTCGGTCGTGGCCGGCATGGAACTCAGCAACGCGCTTTTGGGATTGCGAAGCCTCATAGAATTGTGCCGCCGTCCAGCCAGCAGACTGCCGCAGATCTACCAGATGATCGAGCGTGCCCTCGACGTCGATCTTCAGGTCGGGACATACCTTCTCGGCGGCCACGACCATCTGGAAAGTGACGATGTCGCTCACCGGGTTGGGTGTGACATAGGAGGTGGCGAGCATGAGAGATGCGACGACGAGAGACATGGGCTTCCCCTTTCGAATGGGGTGAAGCCTAAGTCTGACGAGACGTTCCCGTCAATAGCGCGGCAATTAGAAGCCGACGGCCTCGCTGGCAGGTGTCAGGCCGTATTTCTCGCCGAGCCATTTGATGAAGTCGACGGGATCCTCCTCATTCTCCCTTGCTTCGTTCACACGCTCCCCATGATCGTAGACGAGATCGCCGTAGCCCCACTGGCGATCGGCTTCCGCCCAGCAGGCGGCGGTGTATTTGTCGACGGACATCAACATCGTCCTGTGGAAGTCTCGGTTGCTGGGGTCCACGGAGCTCGCTTTGTCCGCCGTAACCATGGCGCAAAAGATCCCCTGAATGTCAGGCTCATAGGGTTCGCCACCGTACTGGTTGTCGCTGATGAGTTTGTCCCAGTCGAGCCGGCGAAGAACCTCCGGCACAAACTCCCAGTCATAGGCGTTTACAAACTCGTATCCTTGCGACTCCATGTGGTTGTGCACGCGAAGAGCGATGTCGCCCGCCTGCATCGAGACATGGCGCATCGCGCTTGAGCCGATCCCCTCGAATAACGGCTTGAGGAGATCCCCATCGCGCGCCTCGCACATCCACTCCCATGCGCAAAGCGCCGCCTCGAGTTGAAGAGTGGTGAAGAGGTCGTTCTCACGGAATTTGTGGGCGCCGCTGAGGGTGGCATAGACGGGGGCCGTCTGCCGATTACGCGGTTCCTTCTGGATATAGCAACTCCAGGAGTGGCCGGCCTTTTGCAGCAGCTTGAGGGAGCCCTCTTCGTCAGCATAGCCGATGAGTTTGATAATGGTCATGGTCTCTTCCTTTGCATGATTGCTGGGGGGCGGGTTAGCAGCCTGTCGGATCTGCCTTGGCGTAGCGGACCTTGCCGTCGTCCACCCATAGGCCCGTCTCGTGGTGTCCGCCATCTTTCACATAGCGGCGGGCTTCCTCCGCCGTGGTGCGCTTGTGCCTGGTCTTCGGCTCGGGAGCCGACACAGTCTTGAACTCGTGCTCCAAGGCCGCCAGGTATTCCCGGTGCGTCATCTCGATGAGTGTGGTTTGGGCGCCGCGAGTGCGGAATACGTACATGGTCAATCTCCGTAGGGCGTGGCGATCAGAATGTAATCGCGACCGCCGATGTCGATGGTGGTGAACGTGGTATCCATCATGGTGCAGAGCGAGTCGAAGTCGTCCCTGCGCATGGATGTCGGGTCAGCGTGCTGCACGCCTTCGTCATCGCGGTGCACCGCCCAAGCCTCGAGGTGCATGTCGAGCCCGCCGATGTTGATGTGAGCGAGAAGCCGCGCCCTCGGATCGGTGTCGGCGCCGGTGTCGTCCCATTGCAGGATCCCGAGCGGGATGGTGGGCGGGTTAATCTGAAATGCCATGGTCATCACTCCTTGGCGCAGAGCGCTTCAGCACGGGCAATGAGTTTGGCGACAACGCCGAGCTGCTCAACCGATACGGCAGCGTTCATGTCGTTGCCGGATAACAGTTCCGCGATCGGGCTCAGCTTCGCCAGATCCTTGACGAGCTGGCATGCGTCCCAGCTGAAGGGTTCGCCGGGTTCGCGCATGTCGATCTCAACGCCATTGCCTCCCCAAGCATCATCGTCTTCGGGATTGTCGTCGTCCGGTCCGAAGACGTGGGCGGTCTGATCGCCATCGACGCTGTCCACTTTGAAGCTGCAGTAGGTGTGGTCGGCTGCTTTCGCTTTGGCGATGGCATCCTCAAGGCTGGAGGCATGGACGGTGTATTCATATTCGCCGCGGAGGGTTGCCCAAAGGCGGATACCATACTCTCGGACAAGCGGTTCTTCTTCACCGTCAAAGTCTTCCTCCGTCTCCTGCTCCGCCATGGTGACGGCGTTCTGGACCACGGTGCTGGCTTCTTCGAAGGAGAGGCCGCACTCCATGCGGAGGTAGTGGACGAGGTTGGTGACGAGATCCTTCGCCTTGGTCTGATTGTCTTCTCCATCCATGCGGCACACAGCGGTGAAAGCATCGATGGCTTCGGCCGCCCATGCTGAACGGTCGGTGTTGGTGATGTCAGGCATGTTAGTCTCCTTGGTTGCCATGGTTGGCCGGGGCGGCCCATGGGAAAGGGCCGGTGAAAGGCTGGAGGTGCACTGCATATTTTCGGTGCTCAAGCGTGGGGTGCACTATGCAAACCTGTCTGAGCGGCGGGTCCACGATCAGGTTCAGCAGGTTGCGGAGGTCGTCGATCCTCTCCTGCGCCTCGATCGTCCACTCACCGGTGTCGATCCGGGGAGCGTGGTCCTCGTGGTCACGAATCAGGTCGAGTGCGAAATCGATAAGCTCCTGATGCCGCGCTTGGTCAGCCTCGAGGAAGAGGCGTTCGGCTATCGAGCGCTCAGCCATCCTCGTCAAAGACCGGAAGGGCGTTGATGACTGGGGCATCAGCGTCGAAGAGGATGTAGTCGCAGCCGACGGCGTGAGCATGCTGGATGACCGGGTGCATGTCCTCTGGGATGCCGTGGTCGCAGTAATCAGGGTGGCCAGGCAGCGCCGGCGCAGACATGAACCACCCATACAGCGTGGCGCCAAGGCAGCCGAGCGGAGCACCGCTGCCGGTGCCGTGGTAGCTGGCAGCATGGTTGGCAGTGGCGCTCTCGGAAAGCCAGGAACGTGCCGTTGAGGACAGGTGAGCGGTGGATACGTCGAGGAAGGTGCGGACGGTCATGTCACTTGCCCTCCAGAAAATTGCGGAGGTCGGTGATCAGATCCTCGTGCTCCTCTTGCACCGACTCTTCCTCGTCTTCCCATGCCGCGAGATTGCGGTGGAGGAGGTCGAGCATCCGCTCCCGCTCAGAGGCATGTGGCTCTTTGAACCTGCCCATTATCCTGTCATACGCCGCGAAGAGACGCGGCCATGCGCCTGTTGAACGACGCTCTTTGTCGAGCGCGTTGAAGCCTTCGCTGGCGAGGATTTCCTCGGAGGCTGATAGAAGGTCGGCGAAGCAGGCCCGAGCCTCTTCAACCTCCTTTGCATCCCTCTGAGTGTGCTCGTCCGGGTCTTCATCAGCGCGACTGCGGAACTGCGCCGCAAGCCAGTCCAAAGTTTCGGGCGCCGTTGTCATGTTCTCTCTCCGTTGTTGCCATGAGTGGCGGGTTAGATGCTTATGTTGATCGTCTCACCGAAGGGCGGGGAGAGCGTGGCGAAGTCCTTACTGTCCCTGCCGTAGACGCCCCACAGTACGGGCATCGGAGGCTCCTCGCCGAAGTCGAAGACGTACATGTCGGTGAGGTAGATGGTTGCCCGGGCATCAGGGTATTGGTCGGTGATCTTCTCGAACGTGTCCGAAAATGCGGTGCCGCCGCCGCCTGCCGGGTGGAGGACGAGCTCGTCGCCGTTCTCGAACTCCTCGATTTTGGCGACTGCGGCGTCGGCATAGATCACCGTGAGCCTGTCGACCGCGCCCTCCTGAAACGCGCCGTTCACCTCGGCGGCAAAGTCCTTCAAGATCTCCGCATCGATTGAGCCAGAGGTGTCGACCGCAATGACGATGTGGGAGACGCCGTCGCTGACGGTGCCAGGCGTGACGATGCCGAACGGGATCATCCGCCGGTTCGGGTTGGACCAGGAGAAATTCCGGGTCATGGATTCGTCAATGAAGCGGCGGAGAACCGACCGCCAGTCGACACGCGGCATCAACAGCTCGTCGATAATGCGTTGCACTCCAGCCGGGAGCTTCCCAGCCTGCGCTGCCTTGGCAGTCATGGCGGCCTGCCGGATCTGGGTCTGAATCTCGGCGCGCAGTTCAGCCTTGGCTGCCTCGTCGTGTGGAGCGCAGCCGTCAAGCGTGCCGCCGCAACCACCTACATCGCCTTGGCCCTCGTCAGAGTCGTCGCCGTTATTCTCGTCGTCGAGGATCCGGTAGATCTCCTCTGCTGACAGTCCGGTGAAGCGGGGCTCGAGCAGCCCGCAGTCAGGCATCTTGCCGACCTTGCATTCGGACAGCTCGCCGTTGATGGCGTAGTCGGCCGCCTTGTTCCAGCGGCCCGGCTTGCGGTGCTGCCGGCGGATGTGGTGCTCGAGCGCATTGTGCATGACCTCGTGCGCCAGGACGAATACCAGCTCGTCCTTCTTCAGGCTCATCACGAACGGCTCGTGGTAGTACAGGTGGCGGCCGTCGGTCGCCATGGTGTCGATACGGGGGTCATCGGTGGCGCCCACCTTCTTCAGCTGAAGCATGAGCACGCCGAAGAACGGGTGGTCCCACAGCAGCGCCGTCTGCGCGGCGAGAATCTTGTCTTGCACGTTCATGGTGATCTCCGTGGTGCATGATTGCGAGCAATGGTTGGGACAGCGCTAGAGGGTGCGCTGCATTGACAGCCGAGTGATCTCCGCCACCTGCTCCGGTAAGAGGGCCGAGCGAAAGACGTCGATGACGTTGGGATCGTAGATGCTCCGCTTCATCTCTTTGCTGCTCCCGCTACGGAGCCTGGTGAATCTTGTCAGGGTGAACAGCCGCTTCCCAATTTGGTACTCCAGGCGGAACCGGGTGCGCGGAAAAAGCTTCTTGTTGCCTTCCCAGTAGAACCGGACCTCGCCGGCTCTCTCAACCAAGACCGGGCCGGTAAAATCGGCCGCAAGTTTCTTAGCGTCCACGTCAATCTCCTCTTATTGCCAGCGCGGTCGCTTTCGCGATGTCGGCGGGTGAGAGCTTTGCTTTGAGGATGTCGGTGACAGTCCCCTCCATGACCGGGCGCTCATCAAGCCAGGCGTCGGGGTGGGCATCCTCGCTCGTCACCTCTGCTGGAATTGCGAGGCTGGCGAGCGCTTTTCGGCTGCGCCCCATGAGGCTGTCGCTGATTTTGATGTTGCTTGCCTTGAAGCGTCTTTCCCGAGCGTTGAATATCAGCACCCAATGGGCGGTCGTTTTGTCACCGCGAATCCCGTTGAAGTGCCACCGAATTTCTGGCTCAGCACCATTCTTCTCGACCAAATGGAAAGGGCCGAAGACCCTTCTGATGATGGGCATCACTCCCTCCTATAGGCGATGGCCCGAGCTGTTGCCCGGGCGATCCGCTCGTTGTCGAGCCGGTCTCTCAAGATATCGGTGACGCGCTCGCCTTCGATGATGCCGCGTTGCGCCTCGGGCAGAAGCGCCAGCTTGCCCTGCTCGCTGAGGGCGCGGGCATAGCGCGAATCTGCTTTGCCGGTGTGCGGTTTGACCGAGAACTTGCGCGTCTCAAAGTAGAAGCGCAGCGTGTAGCCGCGAACCTCGTCGTTCAAAAGTAGGCACGAGAAGAACCACTTGATACGGTGGTCTTGAACCTCTTCCCGATACGGCCCCCATATCGCTTTGAACCTAGCCAAGGGTGACGTCCTGATTTTTTACTGCCCAGTTGGTGAATGTCTGGGTGTGAGAGAGGCCGGGATCGCGCCTCACCGCGTCGACAGCAAACATGATCTCGAACTCGCGAGCCGGGATCCGGCTGATATAAGCCATGCCGTTCTCGAAGGTCTTTGCATCGACCTTGCGCGCCAAGCCGGCGGTGATCGCGAACTGTGCAGCGGGGTCTTCCGGCAGTGGCGCGCTGTTGGGATTGGTCAGGACCAAGTCCAGCGAAGGGAGGTTCTGGTAGACGCGGAGGAAGCCTTCCAGTTCTGCGGCCGCGCCTTCGCCAACGATCGCGGAAACAGCTTGAAGCCGCTGCGGTCCCTGCAGGTTGAGCACTTTGCTCGCCTGTTCCCAGGAGCGAGGGGTAGGAAATGCCCGCTCATCGTTCTTCGGCATGATGTGGATGAGCGCCGGACGGAAGCGGAGGAAGGCGATCAGCTTCGGATCCGCGCTGATCTTGTTGAAGTGTTCGATATGCACGTTGTCGTGCCCGGCACTTGTGTCGGCGTCGACATCGATGTGAGCGAAGCGGTTCGCGAGAGCCGTCGGCATGCGCTGCGCGGCTGCGCGGTCAGCCTGTCTGTTCCCCGCTGCAACGATCCGCCAGCCGGGCGGGAGGCGGTAGTCGCCCACTTTGCGCTCAAGAACGAAGCCGAACATGGCCGCCATCATAGAGGGCGGGGCCGCGTTCAGCTCGTCGAGGAAGAGCAACCCCTGATCGCCGTCGCGGTCAACCTGGGGGAACTCGTCCGGCACCTTCCACTTGGTGGTGGCCTCTGTGAGGTCCGGCAAGCCCATGAGAGCGACTGGATCGCGGGTCGATGCCCGGAAGTCGATCACCTTCCAGCCTCGCTCATTGGCAATCTGGTTGGTGATGGCCGACTTGCCGATGCCCGGCGCTCCCCACATGAAGGAAGGGATGTCAGCGTCGATGAAAGTCGTCAGAAGAGAAGCGGCTGCTTTGAGATGCATGGATCGGTCTCCGGTTTTTGCCATGCTTGGCGGGTGGGCAGGGCGCCGAGTAACCGCATACGGGTCACGTCGGCGATGTCGTCGCCTCGCAGAAGTGCGAGGGCGGTCGATGCGAGCGTCTCCCCCTTGTGGAGGATGAGAGCGGGGAAAGGGGAAAGGTCTTCCGGCAGTCGGTAATCGTGGAAGTTCGCGCTGTACTTTGGTGCAGCACTTCCGAAATACGGGCGGCGCTTCATGGCGAAGGTGCTGTCGCCGCGCCCTATCAAGGCCTCGTACCGTATGGTGCTGCCGGTCCCGTTCGGCTTGAAGGCGAACC
The DNA here is from genome assembly GCF_030435705.1 of Rhizobium sp. SSA_523. Lineage (NCBI taxonomy): Bacteria > Pseudomonadati > Pseudomonadota > Alphaproteobacteria > Hyphomicrobiales > Rhizobiaceae > Affinirhizobium > Affinirhizobium gouqiense. The sequence goes on along the minus strand of NZ_CP129382.1, from coordinate 1,242,463 downwards.
AGAACTTGAGCCTACCGATGGCCATGTCGGGACCGGCAGTCCCAGCAACCGTGTAGGCGCTGGCGATAATCTGCCGGGCGTAAGGGCCGATCATAAGTCCGGTGGGCATGTCACGGCTTTCTCACCGAAGATCTTCAGCCAGGCACATACGGCAGGGGAAGCGGTGAGCGGTGGGAGACCAATACCGGCAGAACGCTTAGCGTTGGCCACAAGGGCGTCGAGCTCGCCCACAATATCTGGCCCAAGGCGGTGCTTATGGAGTAGCTCCTCGATCGCAGGGAGAGAGACAACGGGGCGGTTTTCGCTCGTTTGGCATCTGAATTGTTCACCATTGATGAAGGTCTTGATGCCCTCTGGGAACCCGCCACCAGCCTCGTAGGTGGTCGAGAACCATAGATTCGTCAGCTCGCGGGCAGCTGCGTCCAGCTCATCGAAGTTGCCATAGTTCGCTTCCATCTCGTGACCTTCGAATGTCTTTCCGGCCTCGATGATGGTACGCAGGGCCGTCTGGCCGTCTTCAAGGCATGCAATCTTCTCATCGGTGTGGTTGAAGGTGATCACCTCGCGGACCAGCGCATCGATCAGCGTTTCAGCCTCTCCGATGGTCTCAAGGTGGCCGCCGATCTCGATCGACGCATAGACGCGGTCTCCCATGGCGTTCTCCTGGTTGCATGATCGCGGGAAGGGGCGCCGGCAGTACGCCAACGTCCCAGGGTGGTGGTTTGTGGTGTGGTGCGTCAGGCGAGGTAGCCGGACAGCGAGTCGAGGATTGCCTGTGCCTCTGCTGCCACGTCCTTGCGGATGGCGGGGTCGTCGCGCAGCACCGATGCGTCATGCTCGGCCAGCGGTGCCAGCTTCTCGGCCATCGCGGTCAGCACTGGGTCGCCAGTGATGTTGAGGGCGGGCAGGATCTGGATCAGGTCGCGGACATTTCCGACAAGAGAGTCGCGGAAGACGCCTTCCGCCTTCTCGCCCTTCTTGACGGCTGGCTTGTAGGCATTGAGCCGCTCGACCATGCGGCCGGTGACGTCCGCCACGCGGGTGTAGACGTCCTTGACTGCGGCAGTCGTCGCTTTGCTCACCTGCTCCTCAATATCGGCTCTGATGAGGGCCGCCTGCGCTTCGCTCATGTCGACGCGGAAGTCGGACGAGGAAGGAACAGGCAATACCTTCACCTCCAGCGCGAACTTGCCGCGCAGGGCGTCGACGTCGGGATAGTCCTCGTGCTTGAACATGCCGTTCAGTCGGATGCGGGCGTCGTTCACATAGCCGGGATACTTTGAGATGAAGTCTGCGACAGCGCGATCAAACTTGCTCGACTGGCTGCGCACCCAAGCCATGTGCGCCATATAGGCATCTGCAGCCATAATCCGGGAGCCGTTGTCCATCCACGGCAGGGTGCGCTTGAGGAAGTCGGCGCGCGTTTCACTGACCACCGAAACAATCTCGGCCAGGGCTTCCTTCGGGAGAAGGAGCTTGTTGTAGCGTCCGGCGTCGGCCGCGGCATTGTGCTGCTGGTTGACCTCGTCCGTGATCTCGCGATCAAGGCGGCGGCCGGACCACTGCGAGATGGACAGACTGACCAGCATGGCGCGTGTGGACAGGGTGGAGGTGGCGGATGCAAGGGGCGTCATCGCGTTCATTTCAGGTCTCCGTTGCGCATGGTCGCGGGGTAATCTTCGCGAGCGGATTCGATCTGCTCGTCTTCGGGGTCGCTTTCATCCCATTTTATGCTGTTGGGATAGCCAAAGCCTTTGGCGACCTGGGCGCGGGCTTGGCAGATGTTCTCGGCCTCAACAGTGAGTTCGGCCGTCAGGTGGCGGATAGCGCGCACCTGCACGATGTAGGTGGGCATGGGCGTCTCCATAGGTTGCCATGATTGGCGGGGTGGCGGATGCTACCACGCACGGTGGGCGTGGACCTCACAGGCTTATGCGGACGGACACGGACCACTGCACTGGCGCGGGTATGGGTGGCGCTGGTTGCGCGCGGCGGATGATCGGCTTGGGCTTATGTTTGCGCACCTGCACGACTTTGCGGACCGGCTGAGGGCGCGGCTTTGGGACCGGAACCAAGTCCGGCAACTCTACAAAGACCTCAGCCGGTGCGGGAGGCGGCGGAGGTGCCGGCGAAACAAGAATGGCCGCCACGGGGGCGGCCACTGGCGGGCGGGGCGGTTCTTTGTCGGGCAAGACGCCAAAGGCCGCTTGCACCAATACCGCAGCGATCGCGGTCAATGTGGGGAAGCTGGTGCTCATGCCACGCTCCGCTCATAATGCGGCAGGTATCGCTCCCATTCCGCCCGCGTTGCCAGATACCGCTCATAGGCGGCGGCAAGCAGCGTGCCGGGCTCACCATGGGCGCGCGGGGTGTACCGGACGTCGCCCGCCCATTCGCGGGGGAAAGCGCGGCGGATTTCGTCCATCCAAGCCTCGTCGGCGGCCAGGTGATCCGCGTAGGCGGCAACGGCGGCGGGGTCGAGTGCGGGCATGCGGGAATCCTCCAGTTGAGTCAGCGCCCATCGCGAAGAATGCGGCGCACTTCATCGGCAGCCTCAGCCGGTGACGGCTCGCGTCCAAGTCTGGCTGCGAGCCGGTTCCAGATTGTCGCCGGGTTGTCATTGCGGAAGGTGACGGTGACGGTGATCACGCAGCACGCTCCTGAATATCGAGCGCCTCGTCACCAAGGGCGTCATAGAGGGCGTCCAGCGGCAGCAGGCGGTTCCGATAGATCGCATAGTCGCGCTTGTAGTCGTCGGGCCGGCCGGCATAGTCACGGCCGTTCGGCGCCGTGTGGCCAAGGGCTTCCATGAGCTTGCGCGCCGCCTCACGCGCTTCGATCCGCGCGTTGACCATTTGGTCGGGGCGGGTGCCATGCAGGCTGATAAGCGGGCGCATTATTTCAGCCATAGCGAACCTCGTCATAGCTGACCGGGCGGGGGCGTCGATCCGACACTCGCGGAATGGACAGGGCGATGAATGTCGAAATGTCCAACTCGTCATCATCGTGCCCGATATCCGGATCGATGAGCGAAGAGGAGGGCGTGTGGAAGGTCTCGTCACGGTGACGAGGGGCAAGGCGAGCCATGGCCTAAATCTCCATTGGTGCATGGTTGCGGGGTGTCGGGGGTGCGCGGCGCTGGTATCGCGGGCAGGCAGCGGCGCGCATGGTCCTGCCGGTGGTATTGGTGCGGGGCTTTACGGTCCCCCGCGCATGGCGTTCTCCTGGGTTCGAGAGCAAGGGCGGTGGATGGGGAAGCCGCACGCGGGGCGGCTTTGAAGGTCGATCAGATCGGGAGGCGGACGGGTGCCAGCAGCTGGCAGCCGACGGTGATGGCAGCGATAAACGCCGCCATTGCCAGCGCCGCGGTCACCTCACGCAAAAGACCGTCCTGCAGAGAGGCGAGAACGATGTGGACCGGCACGATGCGGCCGTCTTTGTCGCGAAACCGGTCATCCATGGGCGGCGATCTCCGGCAGGCGAAGGCAGACGCCATCGGCGGAAAGCCAGACGGGCTGGCGGCGCGTGTGAGGGCGGCGCCCGATGACGCCAAAGGCCAGGCAGAGCCTGCCGATGCAGACGAGACGGACTCGCCCGATTTTGCGGGTGGCGAAAAGCATAGAGGTCTCCGTGGTCGCATACTTGCGAAAGGGGGTGAGCCTTTTACCGTCATGCTCGGGACAGGGCGGGATCCTACCGCCATGTGCGTCTCTCGTGCCCGTTCCTTGGCTTCAGGGGCCGATCACAAGCGCAATCAGATCACGGTCCCACGGCTTTCTTTATCTCTCGCCCGTCGACGAGTCCCCATGCGGCTTGGCGGGTGGTGAGGCCAGCCCCGTCCATGGGATTGTCGGCATGTCGCCGCGTAAGGGCACAGAGTTGCGCTTACGTAGGGACATGAATAGGGGAGGCTAATGCCTCCCCCCTTCAATGACGGACCAACCGTGTTTCTGTCAGGCTGCATCCTCCATCTGTGCCGGTGCAGGCTTCACGGCCTTCACCTTCGCCGGCTTTGCGGGCTTTTGGGGTGCTGGCTCGACGATCGCGGCCGCCGGTGTCTTGGCCAGCGTAAGAGCGCCCTTGACGGCTTGCAGTACACGCGGATCCGCGTTCTTTTCGGTCAGCGTCTGGACGACCTTTTCCAGATACTTCACCTCATCGAAGGTCTTTTCGTCGCGCGGCTTACCCTTCGACTTCTCATAGTTCGCCGGTGCGATTTCCATCGCCTCGTCCATCTTCGACGTCTTGCCCTTGGCATATTCGAAGACGCGGCTCTCCGCGTTGAACGAGACCTTTCCGAACGCGGTCGACCACGAGACCAAGCCCTTGCGATAGTTGACCGGCGTCACCGTGTAGAGCGCATTCAGATATTTCGGATCGTTGTGCAGCTCGACATGATTCAGCGCCGAATATGCAAGCTGATGTTCCCGTTCTGCGAACGTCGCAACCGTCTTGCCGAAACCGTTGATAGCGTTGTTGAGCTTCGCACCGGTCAGAACCTGAAACTTTGCCATGATGATTATCTCCATAGTTGCCATAAGTGGCGGGGGGTGAAGCGCGATTGCTTCCCTAAAGACGTCCATGCAGCACGTCCTTAAGACTGCAATCGATAAGGCCCACCAGATGGAGTCCGGTAGGCCCACGAAAATTGTCGGTTATTCGGGTTTCTATATTCGTTGTCGCCAGTGCCTGTATCGGGTGAAGGTTGCAGCACTGAAACGCTATCGTTTTGCCTGTTATGTCTCCGCCAATCATTCAACAGTTGCCGTTTCCCGGTCTTTCCAGTTGAACCCCGTAGCGCCTCACAGGTCACAAGCGTTTGCTTGATCGATCCGGAGCCTTCACAGATGCAAGTGTTTTGATATCCGTACCTTGCCGCACGTTCTTCCCTATGTGTCACCGCTTGGCTTTGTCATGCCTTGCCGTGTCACGGTCACCCGATTCGCAACCGCATTCCCTGTTTCCCCTTTCAATCGTCCAATCGCCAGAAACCACACAAGAAATCTTGTCACGTCTCCGGTACACCTTCCGATAGTAAGGCAAAGAACCGTCGTCTTGTTTTCAAAGAACCCGGCAACCGACTTAGCCGGTCTGCCGCCCGAAACCCGTTTGCCGTGCTTCGTTGAAACCTAATCTCGTACGATTTGTACGCATTGGCAATAGGCTTGTGAGAAAAAAACCAATTAGTACGATTAGGCGATTGAATTTAAACGGATATTTTTGCGTTTCCGGGCTGGCTTTCGCGCCAGTTTTGATGGGTTTTTAGCAACAAGCCTCCCCCGGCATCCCTTGAAAGAGCGTGCTAGGCCCGGCGTTATCCGATCCTCGTTTTGCGATGCCTGGCTTGCGCACCGCTTCGAACCGACCACGCCTTAAACGTGCGGTCATGGCCAGACGCGGGAGAAGGGGAAGGGAGAGGGGAAGAGAGGATTGCGCTTGACTGTTAACCACACAGCGAGTCACACCCGTTTCCAGAAAGTCGGATTGCGTCCAGCGCAAGCGGCATCCCTTCCCCCTTCCATCGTTAGCGCATGTCGCGCCCTCCGCTTTGTGAGAGTGTGAGAGGCGCGCGCGCCGCTGCACCATAGCCTAGCGCCATGCGACCGCGTCACCGCGTCCATGCCGCGCACCGCGTTACACCGCGACGTCAGGCACCATAGCAGCAGAAGACGACAAGGAAGGGGGAAGGGCGCCAAGGCCCCCGGAGGGGGGAACGCATGGCATCCCCCGACGCCTCCCGGCGGCATCCCCCGGCATCCCCTGCCGCGCGCACCGCACCGCGACCGGCGAGAACCATTGAAAGATCAATCAGATCAACGGCTTGAGACCCTCCCCCCGAATAGGTTCTTCCCAGAGGGGGGCCGGGCACCGCGGGTCGGCGGCAGCGCAGCCTTTGAGCGGTTTTGTGCAAATCGATTTGAGGCTTCCGATTCCCGATGTTCTAGCGAGGAGAGACGCGATGTTCCGATCGCCAGTCCGAAGCACTCCAGCCACTGACCCAAGAGGTTTCGTGATCGGGATGTGGTTCTTCTACGAGGCCCTTGATGAGGATCAACTCTCTGTAATCTTTGAAACAATTCCGAAAGTGGCCATCTTCTTTCGCGGCGATCTTGTGCAGGTGCTCGTTCCCAACGCCTGAGGAAGAAAATTCCCCAGATCGCCACCGATATGAGGGAAGTCCACCGGCTGGATACCTGGGCATGAGGAATGATCTTCCAACGTATCCCCAGATGCGGGCCTGTCGTTAGAACAAAGCTTTCGTTTAGGGGTGCCGATGCGGATCGTGATAGGTCGCTCAGGTCTCAGTTCGCTGAAGAACTTCGAGAAGCTGACGGAATTACTCGCCAGCAGGCGGGCCAGCACGGAGCTGATGCGTGGCGTCATCGACGCCGGCCGAAAGACGAAGACCCCCGTGCAGAAGGCGGTGTTCCGCCAAATGGGTCTGAAGTCTGGAAACTACAACAGTCATGTGGTGGCCGGGACCAGGGGCGTGCCCCGCAAGGAGATCCTGGCGTACGACATTTTCGGCGTCAAAGGCGGCGCCAAGATCGAGGCCTACAAGGGCCTGCGGTCGGTGGGCCGAGGCAACAAGCTGAACGTTGGCCGTTCGGGTTCCGATAAGGGGACAGTCCGGTCTGCGGTCTGGAACAACCCTCGGATCTTCAAGCGGTCGTTCGAGGGCAATGCTGGCGGCTTCTATGCGATGCGCCCAGCGAGCGCAGGGACTTCGACGCGCGCACCAAAGGCGCTGTGGACATTCGGCCTGAAGGTCGCGCAGCCACGAGGGGCCGGCGGCCGCTTCGAGTCGCCGAATGTGCAGTACGGCAAGACCCGCCGATTGTTCGGCCCGTCGCTGATGAAGGAAATCCCGGAGGATCAGTCGCTCGCGACATTCCTGGCAGTCGGCCCGATCAACCTCGAGCAGGCTGTCATGAGGCGTGTGACCAAGCTCATGAGGTACTGATGACCACCCGGACGAAAAAGCCGCCATCACCAACGAAATCGCCCACTACGAAGGGCAAGCCCTTGAAAAGCAAGGTGACGAAGGTGGGCGAGAAATCGAGGGCGCCCGACCTGATCGTCTCATCGAATGAGATGGCCGACATCCTTGGGGTGACGACGCGCCGGCTCACGCAGCTGGTGAGCGAGCACGGCATCCCTTCTGAGGGCCGCGGGCGATTTCGGATCGCATCGGTGGTTCAGTCATACGCCACCTTCCTGAAGGAGGGGGCGACGAAGAAGACCGGTACCGAGAGCCTGGACGTTCTCCGCAACGAGAAGGCCCTCGACATCCGCCTCGCAAGAGCGCGGAAGGATCGCGAAGTCATCGCCCTGGACGAAGCCGTAAGCGCGGTCGAGGAGGTGACGGGCATGTACGTCGCCTCGCTGACCGGTCTCCCAGCACAAATCACGGGAGTGCCGAGAGAGCGGCAACGGCTGAATGACATCTTCGACGCAGAGCGACTTCGCCTCACAGATCGTTTCGCCAAAAGGATCGCAACTCTTCGCACGGGCGAAGAAGATCCTGACGCCGAGGCCGAGGACTAATCCGGTCGAGTGGGGGAAGACACGCGTCTATCCTGAGACGGCCGGGCACCCTGGCCAAAGGAACCCACACAAGACGCCCTACATGATCCCGTTCGCCATGGCTGTGCATGGGCGCACCCACAAGCGTGTGGTCATGGTCGTGTCGGCACAGTCAGGCAAGTCGGAGACATTCCTCGATCTCATCGGCGAGCGCCTCGACACCGCGCCGGTGCCGATCATCTATGTCGGCCCGTCGAAGCGCTTCATCACGGAGCAGTGGGAACCTCGCATCCTCGAGCTGATGACAGAAACGTCGCTCAAAGATCGCGTTGGGACCAAGAGCCGGCAGAAGGTCAGCCGCAAATTCATCAACGGCGTGCCTCTCCGACTGGCGCACGGCGGCTCGTCCGGCGCCATGAAGTCCGATCCGTTCGGCATGGCATTCACCGACGAAGCCGACGAGCTCATGAAGGAGCTGAAGGGGCAGGGGAACCCGATCGGCCTCATCGACGCTCGCGGCGATACCTACGCCGACTTCGTCCACGCCATCACGTCAACGCCGAGTGAAGGGGTGGCAGAGGTGGAAGTCGACCCTGACAGCGGCCTGGAGTTTTGGGGCGAGAGCGATCCGGAAGAGGTCAAGTCGACCGTCTGGCGCCTCTGGATGACCGGGACGAAATATCATTGGGCATGGCCTTGTCCGCACTGCGGCGAATTCTTCATCCCGAGGTTCACCTGCCTCGGCTGGGATAAGCCGAAGGATCGCGCTGGCAAAGAGATGCCTTCGACGCCGATTATGGCGAAGAACACCGCACACCTGATTTGCCCGCAGGGATGCATCATCTACGAAGAAGAATCGGTCACCATTGAGCGGGCCAACCTGCCAGCCAAGGAATGGATGAACAGCCGCGGCGTTTACGTCGCACCCGGCCAGAAGATCCTCCCGGACGGAACGATCGAAGGCCCGACACCCGAGTCGACAACGATCAGCTTTTGGGTGTCGGGCCTTTGCTCGCCGTTCGTGCCATGGGGCGAGCGTGCGCAGCGCTATGTCGAGGCGGTCCGGTCGGGTAATCCCGGCGACATTCAGTCGGTGAAAAACCAAGGCTTCGGCGAGCTCTACTCGCCGGGCGGCGGCGCGGTGCCGGATTGGAAGGAGGTCGCTGACAGAGCGTCCCCTGATTATCGGTGTGATGAGGTGCCTGACGGTGTTCGAATCCTCACGCTCACGGCCGACGTCCAGAAAGACCGGATCTATTACGTGATCCGGGGATGGGGCGCTCACGGCACATCCTGGCTGGTCAAGGCTGATGAGCTTTACGGAGCAACCGAAGAGCTGGAGGTCTGGAATGATCTGGCGACGGTAGTGACGGACACCTATGACGGCATCCCGATCAAGCTCGCTCTCATCGATTCTGGTTTTCGCCCTGGCAAGAAGTTCCTTGTGCCGGAGCACCGCGTCTATGCCTTCGCTCGACGCTTTCCCGCACTCGTAAGGGCGACCAAGGGTTCGTCGACATCGATGCGCAAGCCGATCGCCACCAGCACGATCGACATCAACATCGACGGCAAAGAGATCAAGCGCGGTCTTGAGCTGCTGCGCCTGGATACGGACTATTTCAAGAGCTGGGTACAGCAGAAGGTCCGGTGGCTCGATGGGCAGCCGGGCTCTTGGTATCTGCCCGAGGACATCTCGGAAGATTACTGCAAGCAGATCGTTTCGGAAGCGCGCATTCGCGCCCCGGGCGGAAAAGTCAAATGGATCATGAAGTCGAAGCAGAACCACTTCCTCGACTGTGAAGCCATGCAGGGGGCGGCATGCACGCTGCTCAACCTGACGAAACTGAGAGACGGGCCGCCGCAGCGCCGACGCCCCGCGCAAGAGCAACCAGCATCGCCACCGCCAGCTGCGCGGCCAGGACCTTCCTCCAAACCGGGGGGCGGCCGGCCCTCCAGCTATTGGGGAGGTGCGTCTGACAGGTACTGGTGATGGCTGACAATGACGTCCCTATCGATGGGCTCACGCCGGAAGAGAAGCGGGTCTTCCTGCGTGATCTGAAGGAAGCCTACTACTCCGGTGCGCACCGCGTTCGCTTTCGTGAACGCGATGTGACGTATCGGTCTTCTACAGAAATGAAGGCCATCATCGACGAGCTGGAGAACTCCCTGAAACCGAGCCGTCGGCCACGCGCTGCCGTCTTCACAACGTTCAGCCGGGGGTACTGATGGTTTCCAACTTCCTGGACAGAACTATCGGCTTTTTCTCTCCGGAGAAGGGGGCGATGCGGGTTGCGGCACGGAAGCGGATGGAGTTGATCGATGGCCTTAGAGGTTATGAGGCAGCGTCGGTGGGGCGGCTTGCGAAGGGCCGCCGCACTACGAACGGTGATGCAAACAGCGAGATCGCGAGAGCAGCCCCAGCTATCCGGGATAGATCGCGCGATGCTGTTCGCAATAATCCGCTCGCGGCAAAGGTTATAACCGCGCACGCCAACAACTTCGTCGGCTTTGGGGTGACGCCCCGATTCAAGACTGGCAACCCGGATCAGGAGGCGAGGCTCTCTGAGCTTTTCGATGAATGGTCGAAGGTCTGCTTTGTCGACGGCAGCACTGACTTTTACGGCTTAACCTACCTGCTCGCCCGCATGATGCCGCAGGATGGCGAGGTATTCGTACGCAAACGCAACCGGCTGCTCTCCGATGAATTGCCGGTTCCTCTCCAGCTGCAGCTTCTTGAATCCGAGTATTGCGACTGGGGGAAGACCGGCGTCATCGACGGGAACCGCGTGATCCAAGGGATCGAGTACGACGGGATTGGTCGACGACGCGGTTACTGGATGTATCCGGAAAACCCGAGAGCTTTCTATGGTCTTCTCGGGAAGAGTTATACGAGTGCGTTCATCCCAGCGACAGACGTTGTCCACCTCTACGAGGCGCAGACTAGCCAGATCCGGGGCGTGCCGTGGCTGGCGCCGGTGCTCAATGAGCTGGACGATCTGAAAGATTACGAGATCGCCGAAAACGTTCGGAAAAAAGTCGAGGCCTGCATGGTCGGAACGGTAATTCCCGGAGACGGGGAGACTGACGACGACCCGAATGTAGGTATCGAGGAGGGGCTGGCTGACGGCCCTGGCGGTTTTCATGGGCCCAGCGTGGTTGACGCCTACGGCAACCCACTGGAGCGGATGGAGCCGGGCATGTTTGCCATTCTCAGGGGCGGCAAGGACATCAAGTTCAACACCCCTGCGATCTCGGCCGGCATGGAGGCTTATATCCGAACGCGCCACAGGAGCATCGCGGCTGGTTCGCGGCTCCCTTACGAGCTCCTCATCGGAGATTTCAGCCAGGCCAACTTTGCTTCCGGCAAGCTTGGGCTGCTGGAGTATCAGCGTTTCGTCAGCCATGTGCAGTGGCACATGCTCGTTCCGCAGGCGCTCGACCCGATCGGTAAGTGGTTCATCGAAGCTGTGAAGCTCGCGAACAAGCTGCCGTTGAACGTCAAGGTGACGATCGAGTGGACGATGCCGGAGGTCGAGAGCATCACCCGCCTCGACGACGCGCGCGCCGATCTCATCGAAATGCGCATGGGCAAGCGGTCACCGCAGGAGATCATCAGCAAGACCGGGCGTGACCCGTCTGTCGTGCTGAAGGAAACCGACGAGTGGTACGCGAAGGTCGATGCCACCGAAAGCAAACTCGTCTTCGATTCTGATCCACGCAAGGTCGCCGTCAACGGCCAAGCGCAGATGTGGGGCTTGGGCGACGGCAATGGAGAAGACAATGCCTCAAGCTCTTAGGCAGGCACTGGAAAAGGAAATCCGCATCCCGAAGAGCTTCGGTGAAGTCGAGGTGCGGGCCGATACCTTCAACGAGGACGACCGCACAGTCGAGGTTTGCTGGTCCACCGGCGCCGCGGTGAAGCGCTATTCCTGGGACGAAGGATACTACATGGAAGAGCTTCAGGTGGATGCGAAGTCCATCCGGCTCGAGCGCTTCAGTGCGATGTCGCTACTCGACACGCACGACAACTACTCCATGGAATCGAGGCTGGGCACTGTCGTGCCGGGCTCGGTGCGCTTCCAGAACGGCAAGGCGTATGCGCGCATCAAGTTCTCCAGGAAGCAGCGCGCCGAAGAGATCATGCAGGACATCCGCGACGGACATCCCCTGCCGATCTCGGTCGGCTACAAAATCCACCGCTACGAAAAGACCGAAGCATCGGACGGCCAGCTGCCCGTGCTTCGGGCGACGGATTGGGAACCGCTCGAATTGTCAGCAGTGCCGATCCCCGCGGATGCCGGAGCAATCAGCAGATCCGAGCCTGACGGCAAGGACTTCGAAACAGTCCTGGTCCGGCAGGACACTAGCGCGGCCTCGCCCGCAACTACAAAGGAAAGACCCATGAATAAGCGCGAAGCCGCAAAGAAGTATACGGGCGATCAGCTGGATGCACTGGCGATCGGCTCGGGCATCTCCCGCAGCGAAGGCGAGACCGACGACGCTCTTCGTGCCCGCCTCCTGGCTGCCTACGACAAGGAAGACCGTGAAGCGGCTGATGCTGAGCAGGCTCGCAACGCTGCCGATGCCGCGCGCCGCGCTGCCGAGGAAGACGCCCAGCGCCGCGCTTCCAACCAGCAGCCGCAGACGATCACGCCCGAGCAGGCACGCGAACAGGCCCGCCAGGCAGTCGCCGCCGAAGCCCAGCGTCGTTCGGACATCGAGGCATTCGCCGCGACTGCCGGCCTGGCGCTCAGTGACGAGTTGGTTCGCACCTCGCTCGGCGACACGGCCTGCACCATGGAAAAGTTCCGCAATGCGGTGCTCGACAAGATGGTCGCCGATCAGGGCCGCAACCCTACTTTCCCTCATGCGGAGACGCGAGGCATGCAGGACGCCCAGGAAACGATGCGGCGAATGGTGGCGAACGCCATTCTTCACCGTTCCGGCATCGTTGAGAAGCTCGAGGATGGCGCTCGTGAATGGCGCGGCATGGAAACCATGGACATCGTGAAGGAGATCCTTCGTGCCCGTGGCGAAAGCACCCGTGGCAATCTTCACGACATTGCCACTCGCGGGCTTCACTCGACGAGTGACTTCCCAATCATCCTTGGGGACATCACCCGCCAGACTCTGATGAACGCTTACGGGCGCTACGAGAACACCTTCCAGCTCTTTGCGACCCGGATGCTGCTGTCCGATTACCGCGAGACGAAGGTGCTCGACATCGGCAGCGCGCCGGACCTGAAGCGAAAGGGTGAGCACGGCGAGTTCACCAGCGGCTCGGTTCGCGAAAGCGAAGAAGGCATGAAGCTCCACGCATACGGGCGGAAGATCGGGTTCACCCGTGAAATGCTGATCAATGACCAGCTCGACGCCTTCATGCAGCTCGTTGCCAACTGGGGTCTGAAGGTCGCCAAGTTGGAAGGCGACGTCGTCTGGGGCGCCATCATCAACAACTCGGTGAAGCTCAAGGACAACAAGCCGATCTTCGATGCTTCGCACAACAACGTCGCTGGCACTGGCACAGTTCTCGACAAGGCGAACCTGATCAAGGCCCGCAAGGCGTTCCGGAAGCAGACTGATATTGACGGCGAGCCGATTGACGTCACGCCGAAGTATCTGTTCACCGGCTCCGATCTGGAAGTTGATGCGCAGACGATCATCGCCGCAGCCTACACGCCCGGCAACGTCGGGGATGTCACGCCCCAGGCGATCAAGTCGCTGATCCCGGTCTACGAGTCCCGCCTCGACAAGATCCCAACCTCCGCTTGGTTTCTGTTCGCCGACGCTCAGTCGACGATGGGTCGCGGGATCAAGTATCTGCACCTCCTTGGCTCCGAAGCCCCGCGCACGAACGAGCGCATTGGGTTCGACGTCGAGGGTGTCGAGTACACGATCGCCCACGACTTCGGCGTCGGCGCGGACGACTACCGCTTCGGCTACAAGAACCCTGGCGTGGCTCCGCAGTAAGCACCTCACGCTGAATCCACAGGGCGCCGGCTAATCACCGGCGCCTTTGCTTTTTCCGCAAATAACGGGAGATCCCCATGCGCAATTTCATTCAGCCGGGCAAGGTGCTCACGATGGTAGCGCCGACCGGTGGTGCTGTCTCCGGCAAGTTCTACAAGATTGGCGCCATCTTTGGCGTGGCCGCGATCTCGGCTGCTGAAGGCGAGCAGTTCGAGCTTGCCACCGGCGAAGTCTACGAGCTTCCGAAAACCAGCGCCGAGGCGTGGACGGCAGGTGACGTAATCTATGCAACGTCCGCCGGCATCATGACCACCGTTGCCACGAGCAACACCAAGGTCGGTGTCGCCGTGGCTGACGCCGCCAACCCGTCGGGCTCTGGTCTCGTCCGCCTCAACGACAACTTCTGACAGTGAGCCAGCGGCCCTAACCGGCCGCTCCTCTTCTCCAACGAGGAACGGGAAAATGACCACGAAAACCGATAGCAAGGCCGATCGTACCAAGGTGCATGTCGCCGCCGAAGACACCATCATCGAGGGCCGGCCCGTCCGCAAGGGCGTCCAGGTTCCGACCAAGGACATGTCGGACGAGGTGCTGCAAAGCTACCTCGATGCTGGCCTCATCGCGGCCGAGAAGGCTGAGGTCACCAAGGAAGACAAGGTGATGGCGGAGGCGGCGAAAGCCATCGACAAGTCCGAAGACAAGCGCACCGAAAAGTAAGGGCCGGCCATGTCAGTATTCAACCGCCTGGACAGGATGACGAGCCGGGCGGTTGATGCCGTCAACTCCACCCGCTTCGTGCTTACCCCGATGAAAAGCACGCCGAATGGCCGCGGCGCGGTGGACCCGAACCGCAAGGTGGTGCGAGGCAAGGGGATCTTCGACTACGTCGAGATGGAATATGGCGTGCAGCTCGGCGTGCGCAAATCCTATCGCGAGGGCAACGACCTTCGCTCCGTGCAGTCCGGCCGAGACCCGCAGCTGTCGGTGGACATGATCTATTTCCCGGGGGTGGATGAGACGGCGCTGCAAGGCGACGTCATCGCATTCCCCGACGAACCCAACCTCCCAGATTTCCAGGTGTCGAAAGCACAGCGGGACGGCATGAACCGCATCCGCCTGGATCTGGTCCAGATAGGAGGGCAGGCATGAGCCTCAACCGCACCGTAGCCCGCCTGGCTGTCGTGTCGGCTCTCAACGGCCACCTCTCCCCGGTAAACGGGAAATGGCCGACTCTCGCCGGGCCCAACATTTTCGATTCGAAGATCGAGCCGGTTGAGGATATGGCAGCCGACCGCGCATTTCCCTGCTGTGTCGTCTACACGGACTATGACAAGGACCATTGGTCCAAGGGGGCGGCCGACAAGAAGGACCGCCTCATGACGGTCACCCTTGAGCTGCTGATCGTCCAGGTCGCTGAGGTGATCACGACAGGCCCTGATGGATCAGTCGTGACCCCGACATACAGCCTGGAGACGCCGGCGACAGATAGCGAGATAGAGACCTCGCTTGACCTGTTTGAGGTCCAGATCTTCCGCGCGCTGAACGCTGACAATGAGGCGGCCGGCTGCTTCAACTTTCTTTGCCCGTCATATGAGAATGTGATCAGCCGCCGCGGAGCCTCGATCGAGGGCGGCACGAGGCTGGCGGCCCGACAGATCACTCTCGAAATGAAGGCCCCCAGAGACAATGTCTATGGCGCCATACCCCCCGCCATTGGCGCATTCCTTGATAAGCTCGAGGAGCACAACGATTACGGTGGCCGTGTCGACGACATCCGCGCGATGTTCCTGGCATCGAAGGATGACACTGCCGCCGAGAAGGTTGCCAAGGCTTACAGCTATCCGTCGATCGTCGCTCGCAAGCTCGGTTACGAGACAGGGTCACAAGTTCTGCTTCCGGCCAACCTCACGTTCCATCTGGTCACGACACCATGAATCCGGAGGTTGTCTTTCAGCGGTTGATCGACCGGATAGCCACCCTCGAAAGCACGATCCAGCGGCTCCAGATCCGGCAGAACAACATGTTCAGAGAGGGCGTGGTGACGTCGGTCGACGAGGAGACGGGAACCGCCATAGTCAATGCACATGGCGTCGAAAGTAAGCCGTCGCCCTGGCTGACACAGGCGGGCGAGATCAATGAATGGGTGCCGCTCTCGGTTGGCCAGCGCGTGGTGCTGGTCTCGCCGGGCGGGGACATGGGTCGATCATTCATCATGCCCGGTGGCTACACCGACGCAGTGAAGGCGCCCGACAACACTAAGGCGCAGAAGCGGGTGAAGATCGGCGGCGCCATCATTACGCATTCAGCCGAGGGGCTGATCATCGAAGTTGGCGGCGTCTCCTACAAGTTCACCGGCTCCGGTTTCGAGCAGAGTGGGGGAAGCCAGACGCACGACGGCAAGAACGTCGGCAGCACGCACGTTCACGGCGGGGTTCTTCCCGGCGGGTTCGATACCAAAGATCCACACTGAGGAAGAAGACGATGGAAAAGAAGGTCTACTACGCCCTGTTTGAGGGAGACATCAACGGCCGGTACCGCAAAGCGGGCGACCCGGTCGGAGAGCTCACCGCGCGTGAAGCCAAGTATCCCCTGATGCACGGGCTGATCAGCGCCGAGAAGCCCGAGCCCAAGGGGAAGAAGGAGGCCGAGCGCGCCGAGCCTGATCCCGTCAACCTGGATCGGAAGACGCGCTGATGTCTCGGGTCGGCATGGACGCGCGCACCGGCCGGCTAATCTACGGCTGGGCGCACTGTGTCCAGAGCATGAGCAAGATCCTTCTCACCGAGCTCAACGAGCGCGTCCAGCGCAACGAGTTCGGTGGCGATCTGATCAAGCTCATCGATCGGCCGGAGAACGAGGAGACGATCCTCGACATCTACATTGCATCCGCGAAGGCTCTCGAGCCTCGCGTGGTCGAAGGCCGCCAATATGGCGAGCCAGGCTTCGTCCTACTCCGCACCTACCTTGATGCTGGCACGCCGGCGCGGGTGAGCCTGCTTCTGGACGGGGTCTTTTTTGAGAACGGCCACCTGGGCGACTTCTCCAATCCGCTGCCGAAGAACGCATCCTTCGTCTTTTCAGAGGAGGGCGGCACCTTTGGCCTGTTCGACACCATCTATTGAGCCGAGGGAGAGGCGCTGTGACCTACGCCCCCACCATCATCGACCTTTCCCGGGTGCCACCGCCGGACGCGATTGAGACGCTCGACTTCGAGGCGCTCTACGACGAGTTTGAAGCTCTCTTCCTGCAGGCATGGGAGCAGCTGCGCACCAGGGACGTCAACCTTCCGGTATTCACTGCCCTCACGCTGCGCTCCGAACCCGTCGGTATTGTCGGGGAAGCCGCAGTCGCTGGCCGGAACAAAGATCGCGCGCGGGTCAATGACGCCTTTCGCGCCCTGCTGCCGACGCTGGCCAAGGGCAACGACCTCGACACGATCGTTGCCGGCCGCAACATAATCCGACAGGTGATCAAGCCGGCGACCGAGACGACGCCAGCGGTAATGCAAAGCGATCTGTCTCTGCTGCGAGAATACCTCTTGAGCTACGACAGCCCCGCGGCTGGCTCAGCGGGTCGCTATCTCTTCGACGCGGAAAAGGCATGGCCACCGTCTAAGGACCGCACGCTCGGTCTTTGGGACGCGCGAGTCAACGGTCGCGCCATCCACGGACGACGCGGCGAGACAGATCTGGTGATCATCGGGCCATTCGGCCGGCTGCCCACTGCCGAGGAACTGGCTGTCGTGCGCGCCGCAGTGACGGATCCCAACCGAGCGCCGGAGGCTTGCGGCATCACGGTCATGGCCGCGCACCGCGTCGAGTATCAGGCATCATTGGTTATCGAGGTGCCGGGCATCGGGCCGTCGGCCGAGGTGCTGCGGCAGGAAGCAATTCAGAGAGTGGCCAAGGCCGCGACATCGCGCATCCTGATCGGAGGCGAGATCCCGCCTGGCTTCCTGGCGGCAGCGGCCTACGGGGACAACGTCATACGGGTGCGCGACCTGGATCCGGTGGCGATTCAGCCGGACCCCTATAGCGCACCGGTGATGACCGATCTGACCATTCAGGTGGAGGTAAGGGCTTGAGCTTGAATGTGCTGACGGCGCTCCTGCCGAACTCCTCAACCGGGCCCGCTGAAATAGCCGCGGCTTTCGCCCTATCGACGGAGCTTGAGATACCGTTCGCTGAAATGCTGGACCCGTATCGCTGCCCCGTCAACATGCTGCCGTGGCTCGCCGCCCGTCACTCCGTCGACCTGTGGTTCGATGAGTGGCCGGAAGCCCGCAAGCGGGAGGTGATCGCGCAGCATGCCGGAGTATCGGTGCTTTACGACGGCGAGCTTGCCGCATTGAAGACGACACGCGCTGCGGCCGCTCGATACCTCGAGCTGGTCGATGCGACGATCATCCATAAACGCAGTCACCCGGCTCGCTTTCCGGTCGGCCGCATCGTGCTGGGGAAGAGCCCCATCAATCACCCGCCATTCGTTGCGCGCTTCTTGGTGAAGACGACGCTCGTGCAGCCGCGCGGCTCGTTCTGTGTGGGCCGGTCGGCTCTCGGCAAGGCAGCTCTTCGGCGCCGCGATCGGCGGCCTCTGGAACGTGCTGAGAAGGCGCTGGTCGTCTCCAAGGCACCGCACACGCAATACAGCGTGTCGTTCGCTCACCGGCGGCCGATCACCCTCGACGATGGCTACGACATCGACGCCGGCTACATGCTTGGCTCCTTCATGGACAGGACCTCCCTATGAGCAAAATCGTAAACACCGTCGATGCCGAGTTTCTTGACGCGGCCGACGTCAACCGGCTCGGCCTGTTTCCGAGGGCCGCGATTGACAACGTGGTGGGCGACGCCATCGGCTATGCCAATGGCTGGGCCGGCTACACGGTGTCCAGAAAGTCGGCGCAGCTGCTGACGGTGTCGCCTGGCCGGTTCTTCGAAGGCGCCATCATCTATACCCGCGAAGATGCCGAGGATCTCAACCTCACCATCTACTTCCCAACGGATGAGGACGACGAGCGGTGGCTTGCCATCCTGCCTCGCGGCGAAGTCGTGGTCATCAAGGAGGATCGCAACATCGACACCTCCACCGACCCGGAAACACAGCTCCCGGTCGAGTTTCAGGCGTCAACGATCGAAAGCCGAACCGTGAAGTACACGGTCCTGGCAGGTGCTGCCGGGCCGTCGCCGGCGGCAAAGCCTCTGGTGTCCGACACCGATGCCTGCCTTGCCTATGTGCTCGTCACCACGCAGGGCATACAGACGATCGAGCCCGGCAACTTCTGGCGCGTGAAGTCGCTGGCGGAAGTTGAAGGCCGTGTCACATCGCTTGAGCTTCGGATCACGCAGCTCTTTGAAGAGACGGCATCGATCCGAACCGACGTCGCCAATATCGCGGCGGGCCAGAAGAACATTCCGGACCCGCGTCTTGTGGCGCAGGTGGTCCGGGACGTTGCTCGCCACAACCAGGCGCTCAATATGCCGGACGAGGCGCGCAACTACTTCTTCGACCAGGCGCTGCTGAAGGACTTCTGGGACTTCACCCTGGGCGGCTATTTCCGGATCAAGGAAGGTATCCGCTTCCAGTATGCCTCCCAGAAGGACAGCATCCTGCGGCTTCTGAACTACGATGATCCGCAGCTGAAGGTGCACGCAAACAACCTCGTGCTTCCGGCCTATGAGGAGGTGACGCGCATCACCTCGCCGGAAGGCAGCGGCCGGCAGGACATCTCCAATATCGTTCATACGATAGTGACGGCTGTTCAGCACACGGTGGCGCATGAGAGCATTCGCTATGGCGAGACGATCAACGTCTGCGAGAACACTGCTGGCTGGGGTTCGCTCGGCAGCCAGCAGTACGGCGCAGCGTTCCAGGCGAACGGCGAGACATGGGTCAACTATGGCCAGACGTCGAACCCGTGGAACCAGACCGAGACCGCGCAAAACGGTCACACGGAGTATGCTGTCGCCCGGCTCATCGTCGACACCTATTACGAGACCTATACCACCTATAACACCGAGTATTTTGGATTGGATGGGGCCATCTACGGCCAGACCTTCCTGAACTCTCAGGTGTCGGTGGCGACCTCGGTCGACCTTTATTTCACCAAGGTCGACCAGTCTTCGGATGATTCTGACGTCATGCTCTGCCTGTGTCAGGTCAACGCCAGTGCAGCACCTGCTTTCGATGCGATCCTGACCAAGGTGACCAAGCCAAAGAGCCAGCTGAAGGTGGGATGGAATAACTTCCCCCTGCCGCCGGCTCTCCTCGAGCAGGGCAAGCGCTACGGCTGGTTCGTGGTCTCGTCGGGAAATCATCAGCTGATGACCAACGACAAGAACGCCTACACCGGCGGCAGCAAGTTTGTCTGCACCGATGGCGCCTGGGCTCAAGGGACCGTGACGGAAGACTTCACCTTCCGGCTCAACGTGGCGAAGTTCAAGCAGAACCGCACCGTGGTCCAGTTCGAAAGCATCGGCCCGCTCGAGAACGGCATGACCGAAATCGAGATGGTCTACAAGCGCTGGCGGCCGGCGGCCACGCAGCTGTCGTGGGAGATCAAGGCGCAGGGCGATACCGAGTGGATCCCGCTCGATGCGCGAGAGGATAACCCGCTCGCCAATCTTCCGCCGCTGGTGCAGATCCGGCTGGTCTTCGTCGGTACGCAGGATGTGGCGCCGGCCATCATCCTCGACCAGTATGCGCGCGCAGTGTGCGGGCGGATGCGGCTCGACATGAGGGCGTTCTCGAAGCTCAAGACCTTTGGGTTCTCGACTGACGAGGCGCGCATCGTCCTGCAGATGGATAACTTCGACCCGGCGAAACACTCGGCCGTGCCGATGATCGTCCTGGCGAACAACACGGTGGTGACTGCGACGGCCATTGTGGCCGAGACGGACATCACCAAGCCGAGCCGCGTGAAGATCACGGCCGACTTCAATCTTCCCGCCGGCACCACTCAGGTCCGCGCGCGGGTGGATGCCACCACCACGTCGGTGACCGACGTCCCGTTCGGTCAGGACATCCAGATCATCGGATATTGAGGAGCCGACCATGGCGAGGACGAAGAAACAGGCAGCGCCTGCGCAGACTGATGCGCAGGCGGCGGGCACTGCGAGCAATGCCGGAGAGGCCGTCGCCCCTCCGATCGAAAATGCGCAGGAGAGCCCCACCACGCTGCGGGCGGCAGTGTCCGCAGATGCCCAGGGCAGCGGCTTGACCGACACGGCCTCTGTGGTCGGTCCGGGCGCTCTCGCAGGTTCAGCGGTCGATGCTGGCGATGAAGACGAAGCACCGATCTACCAGCCGGAGAAGACGTTCATCCTCTTTGTGAAGAAGCCTATATCGATCGGCTCCTTCAAATACCTCCCTCGGCATTCGGTGCTGGCGAAAGGGAGCCTGATCAACAGCATCATCAAGGAGTATGGTCCCGATGCCATCCGCTCTGCCGAACCCAGCGAATGACTACCGGGCGCCGCCTGCACCTGAGCGCTTCACTCTCAATCGCGAGTCCTGGGATTTAATCTTCACCAGCATCGGCGGTCGGCTGCGGGTGCTGGAGGACGTCAATTCCGGCATCGAGGCCATCAAGCTTGAGCTGCAGAACTTCGGCATCCAGCGCCTCGACGAGGCGATCAACCCGCTGATCGAGCAGACGCAGCAGTCGCTGGCAACGCTTCAGGCGGCGGTGGCAACGGCGCAGCAGGAGTTATCCGATACGGTTGAAGATGCCAATGCCGCATTCGCTGCGGCTCTGGCGATCGCCAGCCAGAGCATCGCCGACCTGCAGGAGACGCTGGACCAGATGCTGGCCGGCGGCGTGCCGGCGGCAAACGTTGCCATCACTGCTATCGACGGCCTGGCTGCAACGAACAGCCAGGCGGCTTTTGCTGAGCTGGTCGCTGATCTGGAAGCACTGGCAGACAGCGTTGCCGATAGTCTGGCGGCCGTGAGCTTTGCGACCACCCGGCCGCATGAGGTAAAGACGGCGAGCTTCGCAGCCGCCGCCTTCCGCCGCTACCGGTGCGAGACGGGTGGCGGCGTCATCACTGCAACGCTCCCGGCGGCGCCTGCTGACGGCACCATCATCACAATCCGCCGCAAGGGCGCGAACAACGTCGTCGTGGCTCGCAATGGCAAGACCATTGCCGGTTCCGCAACGGATCTCACCATCGATGGCGATAAACGGTCCATCGACCTCATCTACAACGCGACCACTTCCGATTGGGAAGTCGAGGCGAGGGCATACGCATGAGCAATCTTTCTGATCTTTTCCCCTCGTCCGGCGCGCAGATCATCGACCAGCAGACGTTCACCGCGTCTGGGACATGGACGAAACCTGCCGGTGTTCTGCCGACAGATACCGTCATTGTTGATATCTGGGGCGGTGGTGGAAGTGGGGGAGTCTACTACGCAACCACAGACAGATCGACTGGTGGTGGGGGAGGGGGTGGAGCGCATAATCGGCTCGAAGTTTTGGCTTTCGAACTGAAAGCCACCGAACCAGTTACCGTAGGCGCTGGGGGTGCAAGCTCAGCAACCAACAATATGGGGGGCGCTAACGGGAATGCTGGAGGATATTCTGAATTTAAGGGCTCAAGAGCCTATGGAGGTGGGCTCGGCAACAGTGTAGGCGCTGGCGGGAACGGCGGCGGCGTCGATAGCGGAGGGACTAATAACTCCGGGGGGATCGGTGGTTCACCTCAGACCTTGTACCCCTTGAGTAACTCAGTATCTCCTGATTTTAACGGAACATCATCACAAGCCGCTAGATGGTTTCCGGGAGATTGGGGTGGGGCCTCGGTGGTCACAGCGAACGACCCTCGTGCAAGAGCAAAGCATGGAGGCGCTGCTGCATATAATAGCGGCGATAGACAAACCAGAGATTCTGTATGGGGTGGCGCGGCGGGTGGCGCGTATGGGGACGGTCTCCCTGGGACAGAAGCCGGAGGTATCAGTCAGTTCGGGGGCAATGGTGGCAGTGTCCCTATACCTCCACTCGCTACATCGAATGTTAATGGAGTAGCGGGAGATCCTCGTGGCGGCGGCGGTTCGGGCGCGAAACGCGGGACGAACACCGGAACAACCACCTCCGGTGCAGGCGGTCGCGGTGAAGTCGTCATCACGATCATTCGGAGGTAACGGCCATGCAAGTTGCAATTGCCTCGGGTGGCGTCATCCAGAACATCATCGAAGCCTCGTCCGTCTCTGACGCGCAGACGCTCTTCCCGCGTTCGGACGTGTTCGAAGCCGCTGGCGTCGGCATCGGGTGGACTTTTGATGGAAGCACATGGGCGCCGCCAGCGTTGCCGGAGCCACCTTCAGCATTCCCCACGCTCACCCGCAAGCAGCTGCGCAACGGCCTCTTGTCGATTGGGGTCACCTCGGCCGATGTCGAGGCGCACATTACGACCATCGCGGATCCGCTGGAGCGCGAGGCAGCCATGATCGACTGGCAGGACACGCAGACCTATGAGCGGACCTATCCGCTTGTCGACCAGATCGCCGCTGCCATGTCGCTCCCACCCGAGCAGGTGGATGCGCTTTGGATGTGGTCGGCGGGGCAGTAAGGTGCCGGTCATGATTTCGGACGGATGCACCTATTGGTTCGACGGCACATGGCGGCATTGCTGCGAGGCGCACGACCTGGCTTACGCCACGGATACCGTGACGCTGCAATCGCATCTTGAGCTTGGTCTCTGTGTTGCGCAGACCAGCGGCGGTGCTGTCATGGGCGCCATCATGGCTCTCGCGACAACGGTGTGGTGGGTGTTTCGGCACTGGCGGCGGGAACGCAGGTAGCTACTGCCGGCGGGCCTCCCACGGCGGATCAAATCGGCCTTGCCAGATGCCAGCCTTCTTTGCCTCGGCTTCACGCTGAGCCTTCACGAAGGCGCCTTTGCTGTACTTGGTGTAATCGAGGGCATGACCGGATCGCACCATCCAGTCCCCGACGCTGGCGCCATCGGATCGGAAGCATTCTCCGACCATCCTATGATACCTGTCCCACTCGACGAAGTCGCATCGGGTAGGCCGGGAGGCGGCGAGGAATTGATCCAGCGCATCAGCGGCGACCTTGCCGCACCGATACATTTTGCCACTGGCGTCCCAGCAGCCTTGCCAGCTTTCTGGGGCGTCAATGCCTTGAAGCCTGATGCGCTGGCCACGGATCTCGATAGTGTCGCCGTCAATGATCGACGCCCGGCCAGTCACCGGCCCCTGTGCTCGCGCGGTCAAAGGCGCCAGCGTGAGAGCGATCGCAATGACAAGCTTCAGCATATGGACTCGCAAGGTATGCCATCAGAGTCGCGATCCAGTTTTCCGCCCCAGGAACAGTTTTCCAGATAGTAGCGGGCCTCCTCGCAGGAGCTGATTGCACTGCAGGTTTTTCTCGGCTGGCACGACCAACTTTGTGCGACCTGGATATCTGGGCGTGGGGTCTCGGCAATGGGCTTCGCGTCGGCGGCCGACGCCATCATGAGCAACGCGATGACGACTCGCATTTGTACCTCCTCAAGTTGAGCGGGTTGCAGAACAAGCACGCGCACAAGTCGCAGTCCATCCTAAAAATTCACCGAACCCGTCGTCGCCGGCGGGTTTTTCTTTGCCCGCACACAGGCGGCACCTCCAATCATGGGAAAACTGAAATGGCCGACATTTATCTGCACGGTGTGGAGACCGTCGAAAACGCAAACGGTCCCCGCCCGGTCTTCACGATCGACACCGGCGTCATCGGTCTCATCGGCACTGCGCCGGACGCAAACGCTGCCCTTTGGCCGCTCGATACGGTCGTACCGATCTACGGCGCGAACGGCGCAGTTCAGGGACTCGGTGATGCCGGCACCTTGAAGGACGCGATCGAGGGAATCTTCGATCAGTCGGGCCGGGTGTCGCAGACCATCCTCGTCGTCCGGGTCACAGAGGGCGCGAACATCGCCGCGACGATGTCCAACATTATCGGCGACTCCACAACCTTCACCGGCATGCACGCGCTGCGCAAGGCGCCCGGCAACAATGGGCTGACGCCGAAGCTGCTCACCTCACCGGGGTTCACCTCGAACCGACCGACCGACGGTGTGGCTTCTCTTGCCGTTAACACGAAGGGCGCCGGTTACACGAGTGCGCCCACGGTGGCCATCACCGGCGGTGGGGGCAAGGGCGCCAAGGCCGTTGCCACGATCAATACCGCAACCGGCGAGCTGGCTGAGATCATCATCACCAGCCCCGGCTTCGGCTACACCACGGCTCCGACTGTGACGATGAGCGGCGGCGGTGCGACCACCCAGGCTACCGCTACGGCTACCCTTGGCACAGTCGCCAATCCGGTCACCGTGGAGCTCTTGACGCTCGCCAACCGGTTCCGCGCCGGAGTGATCAAGGACTCTCTGGCGACTACCACGTCGGCGGCGATCAGCGACCGTGGCGACTACGACACGGATCGCCTCCTTATCGTCGAGCCGATGGTCAAGGTTTTCAAGGAGGGGGTGGCGGTTTCCGAACCGGCCTCTGCTCGTGTCGCCGGCCTGCAGGCCTACGTCGACTATACCGAAGGCTTCTGGGTGTCGCCGTCCAACCACGTCATCCAGGGCGTGGTGGGAGTGTCTCGGCCGATCGAGCATTCGATCACCGATCCTTCGGCGGAGTCGCAGCTCCTCAACAAGAACGCGGTGGCGTGCATCGTCCGCTCGCCGAGCGGAGGCTTTAAGCTGTGGGGTAGCCGGGTTCCTTCCTCGGACACTCTCAAAGTCTTCTGGTCGGTGCGGCGCTCGCACGACACGATCATCGACTCGATCGAGAGAGCGGCTGAGCCCTTCATCGATAAGCCGTTCAGCGTCAACATCCTCGTTGATATCGCGGAGACGGTGAACAGCGCACTCCGTCGGTGGAAGGGGATGGGCGCAACGCTCGGGGGCCGCGTCTGGCTCGATGCCGCGCTCAACACGAAGGAGACCTGGGCAAGCGGCCAGATCTTCATCAGCTACGACGCCGAAGGGCCGGCGCCGATCGAGCACATCACCTTCGTCTTCAACCGGAACACCGGCTACTACGAGCAGCTCGCCTCCGATGCCGTCCGGGAGATCGCCCGTCTGGCAGGCACGGCGCTTCCTGCGACCGCCGCCTGATCCAACCCGCACGCATAAGGAGATCTTACCATGCGGCATATCTTGCAGGGCTTCACCATGTTCATGGATGGGCTCGACTTCGGCATCGACACGGAAGAGGTGGAGCTGCCTCTCCCGACACCGATGACGCAGGACTACCGAGGCGGCGGCCAGGACTTGGGGATCTCTATGCCCATGTCCGCCATCGAAGCGCTCGAGGTCACGGTGAAGATGGCGGGACACAACCCCGACGTCCTCGCCAGGATGGCGCAGGCGCCCGGCGTCACCACTCGCGTGAACTTTCGCGGCGCGGTCATGCGGGAAATGGACGGCGGAATGGCCGCGCATGTCTGCATCGTTGAGGGCGCCTTGAACGGCAGCTCTCGCGACCGCTGGCAGCGCGGTGAGAAGTCCGGCCTCGAGTTCAAGATGAACGGCGTGAAGTATTACCGCTACGAGGCGGACTCGCGCGTGATCCACGAGCTCGGAGTTTGGCCGCCGATCCGCATCATCAACGGCGTGAACCAGCTCGCCGGTGTCAATCAGGCGCTCGGCTATTAAGCCGGGCGTCAAGTCCAACGGAGAGCGGAATGGCAGACCAGGTAACAAGGGCGCTCACGCCCGAACAGATCGCGGCGATCGAAAGCTCCGGCAGGAAGAACTCGGGTGGCTTCGTCGAGCCCAAGCTCATCCCTCAGAATGTGCGGGACGTCACGCAGGCGCACAGGGTGCGGTTCGTCGAGCAGGAGGGCAAGGCGAGACAGGTCAGCGTGTCGCTCGACTTCCCTGTGGAGGTGGACGGCAAGCTGATCGATGAGGTGACAATCCGTCGTCCGTCTATGCGGGAATGGCGGCAGTACATCCGTGACTGCCTCGACGCTGTGAAGAAATACGGCCCAGGTGCCGACGACCTGGTCGACCAGGTTTGGGTGTCCGTCCCGGCCGCCGTTCTGGAAGAACTGGACTTCACCGACGTCACCCGTGTGGAGGCGGCGCAAGACGGTTTTTTCGGAAGATCGACGTTGCCTCAAGAGACGGAGGAGGAAACGTCGGGCTCGAAATCAGAAACTGGCGAGAGCTCGCCTTCGTCGTAATGAGGGAGAGCCAGGGCGGCGTCACCCTCGAAGCAATCCTAGACGGCACCTTCCCGGATCT
Organism: Rhizobium sp. SSA_523; assembly: GCF_030435705.1. NCBI lineage: Bacteria > Pseudomonadati > Pseudomonadota > Alphaproteobacteria > Hyphomicrobiales > Rhizobiaceae > Affinirhizobium > Affinirhizobium gouqiense. The sequence goes on along the minus strand of NZ_CP129382.1, from coordinate 1,215,710 downwards.
TGTCGATCTTTGGGAGGAGGCCGTCCGCATCAGGTAGGTGATCAATGGTAACCCGCACCGCAACCCTCAGACTCCAGCTGATTGAAGCGGTCAGCGGCCCAGCGAAAAATGCCTCCAACGCCTTGAAAGGCATCGACGGAGCGTTGGCGAGGTTCGGTCGGGGCGGCACCCCGGAGATCCGACGGCTCGTCAAGCAGCTCGAGTTTCTGCAGAAGAAGGCGGGATCGATCGAGGACTTCACGGCGTCTCGCCGGGGTTTCAAGGATCTCTCCACTCAAATGGCTGCCGCGCGCAGCAACGTGTCCCGATTGGAGCAGGCGCTGAAAAGCGCAACCAAGCCGACGGCGAAAATGAAGTCGGAGCTCGAGTCCGCACGCAGCGTGCTCAAGTCGACGACATCGGCTTTCCGGGAGCAGGGGGTTGCGGTCCGTCAGTCTGAGCGCGCTCTCCAGTCCTACGGCATTGCGGGGCGCCGGGGCATCTCGAGCTCGCAGCAGGCGATTCGTAACGAGATCGCTAGGACGATTCGAGAAATGCGCAGGCTGGACCGCGAGGCCCGCAAACCGAAGCCTTCGCGTCAGCCGCCACCGCCTCGGCAGCCGCCCGGGCCGCGGCCGCCTGGTGGGGGATCAGCTGCATATGAGGCCGCGACCGCAGCAGCCGGCGGCTACATCGCCATGCAGGGGCGGAACATCGCCGAGAAGTCATTCTTCACCGGCATCGATTTCAACCAGGCGGCCGAGTATCAAGCCGCGCTGGGAGATTTCAAGGGCAACGACCGGCTCGCGCTCAACCGCCAGGCAGAGAAGATTGGTGGCGACACCCGGTTCTCGAATGTCGACGTCGTCCGGGCCCAGACTACCATCCTGCAGCGAGGCATCCGCGACACGAAGCAGATCATGGATCTGACGCAGAAGGTCACGGATTACGCTCTCGCGATGGGGGTGACGCTGGAGGAGGGCGCCGAAGCAGTTACTGGCTCGGCGCTATCAAAGCGCATCGACCTCACCGACACGAAGGCGATCAGCAACTTCGTCGACTTCATGGTTTGGATGGCGAAGAACGGCGGTATGTCCAATGAGGACGTCAGCCAGTTCATCAAATACGGCGGTGGTCCAACTACCGGCGCCGGCCTGCCGGACCCTTACATGGCTGCCATGGGGATGATCCTCCGGCGGTCGGGAGTCCGCGGCGATGAAGCCGGCGTGTTCGCCCGCTCTGCGTCATCGAAGCTGGTTGCTCCGACGAAAAAGGGCCGTGATGCACTTGCGGCCATGGGCATCGACTTCAACAAGTTCACGACCACCGGCGCCATGAATACCGAAGGCGTCGGCATCATGATGAAGAACAATTTCGGCGAGCGCATCACGCCGGAAATGCAGGCGGCTATCACTGAGCTGATCAACAACGGCGAGTTTGTGGATCCGCAAACCGGCGAGAATCGCTCGGTAATTTCGGATAGCGGCGAGTTCGTCACGCAGATGAGCGCGATCCTATCTCCCCTGTTCGCCGACAGTAAAGGCAAGGTGGCAGTCAGAGACGCCAACGCTCTGGCCAAAGCCCTGGCGGACTACCAGAAATATTCGGTCGACAGTGTCGACGTCGTCGGCCTCATCAACGCCATCGCTGCGAGCGATCCCACGCTCGGCAACCTGAACGCCTTCTTCACTGACCGCCAAGGCGGCCGAGCGAACATGATCTTCCAGCAGTGGCCGCTTTTCACGCAGCTGCTCGAGATGATGAACAACGTGCCGGGAGGCGTGGCGAACAAGATCGGTACGGAAGCGAACCAAGGCATCTATGGTGACTGGACGAAGCTGACGGGTACGGTCGAAACAGCCTTGCTGCGCATCTCGCAGGATTGGGAAGCGGCAACCCGTCCCATGATCCGCGGCATTGACTCCACCATTGACGGCTTCACACGGCTGCCTGAGAGCACCCGTCGTCTCATCGAAGCGTTCGCTGCGGCTGCGGCCGTGCTGGCTGGGGCTGCGGCTTTTAGGGCCGGTACCGGGTTGCTTGGCCGACTTTTCGGAATGGGTGGCGGCGCAGCGGCCGCGGGCGGCGGCGCAGCGGCAGCTGCTGGGGGAGGGACGGCCTTTGGCGGTCTGCTCGCCCGATATGGCGGCAAGGGCCTCCTTCGCCTCCTTGGCCCCGCCGGAGCCGCTTACACCGGCTATGAGATCGGCAGCACGCTCGGAAAGGGCGCGCAGGAGTTGGGCTCGATAGCCGGGGGCAAACATTGGATGCCGCCCGACCGTGAGAGCCGCGACGATCTCGTCGCTCTGGCGGAAGAAAAGCGGCAGCGGATTGCGCAGATCCGCGCCAACTCCAGAATGCCGGAGATGGCTGACAATCTGATCCGGCCGATCCAGAGCGACCTCGATGCGCTCGAGGCGAGGATACGCGCATTTGACCAGATGAGCGTCAAGCCGCAAATCGACACCTCATCGATCGACATCGCCAAAGCGAGGGCTGAAGCACTGAAAGCGGCACTGTCCGGCATCAGCGCGCCGACAGCGCCCGGCTCTGCGGCGGCGGCAACGCCTCCTGCTGTGGCCGGAGCGCGTGCTCGAGGCGGGCCGGTGCAGGCGGGCAAGACCTATCTCACCGGTGAGAAGGGAGTCGAGCTTTTCACACCCGGCGCGAATGGCTTCATCACCCCGAATAACAGGATCGGCGGTGGCGGCACCAGCGTGGTGGTTCATCAGCACAACCACTTCCACGGGTCAGGTGGCAACGGCCAAGACATGGGCGACATCGTTCGAACCCTTGATCGTCAACTCAACCGAGCGGCGCAAGTCGCCTTCTCGGGGATTCCCTATGGAGACAAGTGATGCTTATGGGCTGGGGACCGTTCCGGTTCACCGTACCGAACTATTCGGTCGAGTCGCTCCGGCGGTCCACACAGCCGAGAGTGGAGGAGCAGGGCATTATCGGGGCCACGCCGACGCTTCATCGGCTGGGGCCAGGCAACGATAAGATCACGCTCTCATCGACCTTCCACCCGCGCCATCTTAATGGGCGCGGGCTGGCGCAACTGGCAGGGGTTCGCCAAGCGGTCAATAGCCTGGCGCCTCTTCCTCTCGTCCACATCAACGGAGCCGGGCAAAACGTCTTCGGCATGTGGATTGCTACGTCGCTCGAGGATGAGCAGACGATCTTCGACACGATCGGCACGCCGCAGACCGTCACCGTGAGCATGTCGCTCACAAGAGACGATAAGACGACAGCCCGCTCTATCGCGATGGCGGCGTCCGTGGGGAGCATCAATTTCAGTGTGAGGCTTGGGTTCTGATGCCGACTCCATATTTCTCGCTAGAGGCCGATGGAAAAGACGTCACACAAAACTTCCTTGGCGCCAACATGACGATGACGATCACCGACGGCGCCGGCATCAAGTCGGACACGCTGCAGGTGGTCCTCGACGATCTGGGTGGATGGACGCAGGCCCCACGAACGGGTGCGTTGCTTCGCCCAGTCGCCGGCTATGTAGATCGCGCTCGGGATTTCGGGCTCTATTCGGTCGACAGCGTAGTCTATTCCGGATGGCCGCAGAAGATCACCATCGACGCCAAGTCGGTCGCGGCCAAATCTCTAGCCAAGCAGCGTGAGCCCAAGGCCTATCCCAAAAAGGATTACCCGACCTACGGCGACATCTTCGCTGACATCGCGCGCCGGATCAATCTCAAGCTCCAAATCTCGGTCGAGATCAAAACCAAAGCGAACAGCTACGAGGCGCAGGCCGACGAGGACGCGCTGGAGTTCACCACGCGGATCGGTGAGAAGCTGAATGCGACGGTGGCCGTCAAGTCCGGCAACTTGGTCGTGGTGAAGCGCGGAGCCGGAGAGAGTGCCAGCGGTGCGGCTCTGGATCGCATCAAGGTGGCGCCGGGGCTCAACCTGCTGTCCTACACGGTTACGGAGAAGGATGAGCCGAAGCACTCCAATGTGGAGGCGACCTACTACGACCGCGCCCAGAACAAGCGCGAGATCGTGACTGTGCAGACCGGCATGCAAGGACCGAAATTCCTCTTGCGCACGCCGTTCCAGAGCGAGTCGGAAGCCAAGGAGGCAGCGGAAGCTCACGCCAAGGAGCTACTCCGCATGCAGGCCGACGCTTCGTTCGAGATCGATGGAGATCCATTTGCCCAGGCGGAAGCGTGGGCCGATGTGCAGGGAGTGAGGTCTCGGGTCGACGGGCAATGGTGGATCAAAACCGCCACCCATAATCTGTCTGCCAGCTCGCCCTACACCGTCTCGCTCCAGTGCGGGTCCAAGCCGGAGCCTCGACCGGAGAGCGGGTCAAGATCATCGTCAGCCCCGAGCGCTGAGGAGCTGATTGAAGGAGAGGACGAGCTATGAGGGAGCGAATTGTGACCGGTGCTGACGGCATCGACCGCTATGTCACGATTGAGGGAGACCGTGTCGACCAGATCGCGCACAGCTACTACGGCCGGCATCTCAAGAACACCGAGGCCCTCTATGAGGCAAACCGAGGCCTGTCGGAAAGGGGGATGCTCCTGCCCCCGGGCCTGGTGATCGTGCTCCCGCCTATCCCGAAACAGGAGACGCCCATTCCATTCCGGAAGCTCTACGACTGAGCTCGCCTTTCAGCCCGCCCAACCGGCGGGCTTTTTCTTCTAAAAGGACATGAACGATGGACAGCACTTTGAAGGCCGTGCAGCAGCGGCTGATTGATCTCGGCTACGACCTGGGCCCGGCCGGTGCCGACGGCATATCTGGGAGGTTCACCACCTCGGCCGTTGCGAAGTTCCAGGCTGACAAGGGGCTGCCGATCAAGTGGCCCGGCACGATTGGTCCGATCACGATCGCCGCCCTGAATCTCGATGCAAAGGAGGTTCATGTGACGCCTCCGTGGATCCTGGAGGGGCTCCGGAAGAAGGGTCTGCACGAGAAGACGAACAACAAAGAGCTGCGGGCCTACCTCGCAAGTGACGGTCACGCCCTCGGCGACCCCGCAAAGCTTCCCTGGTGCGGCGACTTTATGGAAACGATCATCGCGCTGACCCTCCCGCGGGAGCCCATGGTGGTGAACCCCTATTGGGCCGCCAACTGGCTGAAGTTCGGCGTCCCGGTTCAACGGGATGAATATTACCTTGGCGCCATTGGCGTGAAGGCGCGGCCGGGCGGGAACCATGTGTTCACGCTGGTCGGCCACGACAAGACGGCCGTCCACGCGCTCGGCGGCAATCAGTCCAACAGCATCAGCATCGTGAAGATCCGGAAGTCGGACATCACCGCGATGCGCTTCCCGGCCACCTATCAGTTCCCGACCGAGCAGATGTCGATGACCACGTTCACCGGCAGCTACTCGACAAAGGAAGACTGACAATAGGCGGTCGAGCAAACCCTCAGCACAAGCCGCCGTCCAGCGGCATTTTTTTTGGAGACGACAGACATGCTCCGCAAATACCTGGCAATCGCCACCCTCTTCTTCGCAGCCCTGCTTCTCGTGCCCTATGTGGCATTGGCGCAGGACGGCGCCACCGCCAATGTGGGTGGATTCTTCCACGTCCTCGAGCCCTACATCGTGGAGTTGGTCTCCGTGCTGATCGCCTTCTTCGTGGCCTGGCTCAGCGCCAAGGTGACGAAGCTGACCGGCATGCAGATCGAAGCAAAGCACCGGGAAGCTCTGCAGATGGCTCTGGCAAACGGGGCTAACTACGGGCTCAACAAAGTCGGCGGGTACCTCGACGCGAAAGACGTCAACCTGAAAAACCAGGCGCTTGCTGCTGCGGTCGCCTACGTCCAGCAGTCGGTGCCGGATGCACTCACGCACTTCGGCCTGACGCCGGCGCGCGTCCGTGAGATGGTGCAGGCAAAGCTACCGACTGGCATTTCGGCAGCGGTAGTTGGGGAGATGGAGCCCTTCGACTATAAGCCGGCGCCGGCCGATGGTTAGCGCCCTCCTGTCCTTTGTCAGCGGTCTCGTCGTCTCGTTTCTCAAGGAAGCGCTGGCGGACTGGCGGCGGGACCGCGATCTGAAAAAAGCATGGGCGACGGAAGCCGCCCTGGAGACTCAGCGGAAGATCCAGGAGGGTGCAGATGTTCAGCACCAGAACGACATGGCCGATCGCGGCACTGCTGCCGATGTGGCTGGCCGGCTGCGTCAGCGCCTCCGGCCCGGTAGCCTCGGCGGTTGACCTTGCCCGAGTTTGCCCGGCGCCGACGTCAGCCGCAAAGCAACAAGCGATCCTCCGCTACCTCGAGGGCGCCGAGCCTTCGCCGGATCTGGACGCACTGGCCACGGAATGGGAGCGCCTCGACGAGGGGGCGCGGAAGGCGAGGGGCGAGCGATGAATGACCAGCTCATCACCGACGCCGGGAAGAAGATCATGGATGCGAGCCCGGTGTTTGGCCCGCTTCTGATTATCCTCGGCCTTGTCATCGTCGCTCTCGTCCTGTGGATCCGAGCTATCCTGAAGGACAAGGACACGCGGACCGATGCTCACCTTGCCGATGTCCGCAAATATGCGGCCGAGAACGAAGCCAACCGGGCAGCACTGACTGCGAACACGGAGCAGCTTCGCGCCAACACGCAAGCCACCACGACCTTGATCGAGGTGGTTCGGGATCGTGAAAGGATGCGGGCATGAACCTGGCCGGCATTCTTGAGAGACTATTCATCGACAAGAAGACGCGCGCTCACCGCGAAGATCGCGAGCGCGTCCTCGATAGGGAGCGAGCCGAGTTGGAGACAAACCAGCAGCTTTTGAGAGGAGAGGTCCGGCAATACGAGCAGATTGTGGAGTCGAGTTCTCGGATCATGAACACGATGACGCATGCAATGATCATGATGGAGAACCCCCGTGGTAGACCTGAAAACTAACCCGCTGCTTTGGGTGACCATCCTAGTCGGCGCCGGCTATTGGGTCCTGGCCCCGCTGGCCGGCAATCCGCTTCTCTCTATCGTCATGGCACTTGCCGTGATGATCACCTCGGCGGTTGCTCTGGCGGAATACACTCCGGAAGCGTGGAGGGTGGTGGTGAAGAAGAAGCGGAGCTCCGATGAGTTCGGGCGCGGCCGGGGGAGCCATCTGGCAATCTTCGGCTTCTTCATGTTCGCCCTCGGCTCCGTGTTCTCCGGGACATATGCCCTCGCCTGGAGCTGGCTTGGCCAGCCAACAGACTGGATCGGATCAGCGTCAGCTAACTTCGGCCGCTTCTGCCACGCGGCCGGTTTCGTTCTCATGCAGGCGGGTCCGGCCTTCCAAAAGGATGGAATCGTCCTAACGAGAAGCTGGTGGGTGACCGTGATCGGAGCAGCAGCGCTGATCTTGATCGGCTTCTATCTCGGCATGCAGGTTCGGCTGGTCGAGACGACTGAACCTCTGCTGATTCCCAGATCTCTTGGATATGAGCAGCAGGCAATTTCCCGCTCAATGCTGGTCGCGACGAGCGGCCGAGCGCCGGCGGCTGTTGCATAGCAGCGCTTCCTAATATCTAAACTCTTTCGCCCTCGGCGCCCTAATCGGGTGTCGAGGGCCTTTTTTCGTTTTTGCCCGCCAGCCGAACAGCGGGCCGTCCGGAGTCCTCGCATGTCCAAGCCGATCACGCACGTTCCGATCCCGACCTTTGGCCCATCCATGGCTATCCGAGTTCATCGTGGCCACAGCATGGGTGCGATCCAAGACGGGTGGATGCTCTACTACAACGATGACAAGAGCAAACCGACGGCGGACCTCAATGGCAAGCTGTGCTTGGTGAAGCTGCCCAACGGACGGATACTGACCAGGATCGTCAAGCAGGCCTGGGACCCGAACAAGTGGGACCTGTCGACCATCAACGGGCAACAGATGATCAACCAGACGGTGGAGTGGGCGGAGCCGGTCCTCTTTATCCAGCCTCATGTCCTGACAGATGAGGAGAAGGCTTTGCTTGTTGAGGCGGAGGAGCGTTGAGATTGTTCAGCCAGCGGAGCCGCGGTGGGACGCGATTTCCCGCCGTTAACAACGCCAAGGCTAGATGCCGCTAACCCAACGGCAACTATTAGGTCTCAGCTATAAAGGACCTCTTTTGCCTCTGCTACAATTTCAGCTGCGCGAGCTTTTCCTACGTAGATGAAGTGCGAACACTCAATCACAGCGCATCTGTCCTTCCATTGCTGAAGATGTTCAACAGCGTCTACTCCGTGTGCTATAACAAGTTTGGGCCGGCACGCACTCATCAAAAAGTCAAATGGCTCTGTGATCGGCCTCGGGTATTCTGATTTTTTGGCAGATGGTCGCGCATCGATGTTAGCTTCAAGGATATTATATCCTCTGAGTTGGTCACCGATATGCTGCATCCTGGCCCGCGTTTTGCTTACCTCTTTCCGCTGCGCGAGGTACTCATCCAGCCATTGTCGTTTTTCGTACCCATGGCCTGGCGTCCAAAATCTCCACCAGTCTCCGTCTAGCTTAGTCGCCGGGTTGTATCCCACGATGAAGACGCTGCAGTCGAGCGGTGAGCCTTCGCAGACGAAGGGACGCAGGTTCGTTGGCCTGCCGATGATCTCGGCAAGCTGGATTTCGAATTGCTCAAGCTCCAACGGTGGTTTCCTTCATAGTTGTGTCCGCTTCATTCGGCCGTGTCGGTCTCCACTTCCAGCCGTCATACTTATCCGTCCGAGTTCGGATGTGCGTGTAACGCTTGAGCGACACCCACGACCGGTGGCCGGAGACTGCTGCCATATGCGGGATCGACCATCCCAGTTCGGCCAATCTGCTGATCCCTTCATGCCGGAGGTCGTGGAACCGGAGATCCACGATTCCAAGGACGGGGCATGCGCGGGTGAACGAGGCGCTTATTGCATCCGTTCCGTACGGAAAGATCCTGGCGTCCTTCTTCGGTTGGCGCTTGATGATCGCAAGCGCTTCGGGGACCAAGTCGCACCACTGGTCGTTCCCGATCTTTTGCCCTGGGTGCTTCATGTCGCGGACAAGTATTCGGCTGTGCTCTTCGTCGAGGTCATCCCAGCATAGTCGCGTGATCTCCTCCTGGCGGCGAGCCGAGAACAGGGCGAAGAGGATCAGTTCGGTCATTGGTGCCGATTTAGGAGATCGCTTGGCACGGTCGGTGAAATGCTCGAGCAGCTTGTCCAGCTCCACGATCGTAGGGCGCCGGTCTCGCTCTTTTGACTTCGATGCTGTCCCCATCCGTTTGCTGACAACCTGCGCGTCTTTCATCGCTTGCTCGTCCAGCGGAATCCCCCATGCAGGCCGAGCAAGGGTGAAAATCGCGCTGAGGTGCGACAGGTAATTCCCAACCGTCTGGGGTGCGACTTTCTGGCGGAGCGTCCTAGCGAACTCGAAAATATGCTCTGAGCGAATCGCCTCGCAGCTCATCGCGGCAATGTCGTACCCTTTTATGGTACGAAGAACCTGGGCTTTGGTACGACCGATGCCCTTCTCGTTCTCCTGCAGATACCGATCAATGGCATCAGAGAGCGTGATGTGTTGGCTCTTCCGTTTCTGCACGGCCTCTAGCCCGCCCGGGCGCCGTAGCTCCTCCTCACGAAGTTTGATCCAATCGGCAGCCGCGGGCTTTCTTGTGAAGGTGCGGCCTTCGCGGAACACGATCTTGCCCTTCTGTTTCAGAAGGATCTGAGCTACATAGACGGCTGAACCGTCCGCTCTTTTGCGTTCGACAATGGTTCCCATCTGCAAATCCCGGTACGACAGACACTTCGGCGGTACGATTTCTGGCGTACTCTTGCAGGAAAATAAACGAGAATGCAAACCGACAGCCAGTCATCTGCATGAACGAGGTGAGAATGGAACGAGAACATTCGCAGAAACCGAAGTCCCTTAGGGATCCTGTTTTCGCCGTTGCACCTATGATCGACTGGACGGATCGGCATTGCCGTTTCCTGCACCGCCAGCTGACGTCGAAGGCCGTGCTGTTCTCCGAAATGGTCGTCGCGGATGCAATCATCCATGGTCCGCGCGAGCGGCTGCTCGGCCACCACCCTGCCGAACATCCGGTGACGCTGCAGCTCGGTGGCTCCGATCCGGCCAAGCTTGTCGAGGCGGTGACGATCGCCTCGGATTATGCCTATGACGAGATCAACCTGAATGTCGGCTGCCCTTCGGATCGGGTCCAGAGCGGCACATTCGGCGCCTGCTTGATGAAGGAGCCGGCTCTGGTGGCCGCGTGCGTGGCCGCGATGAAGCGGGTCACAAGGCTGCCGGTGACGGTGAAATGCCGCATCGGCGTGGATGACCAGCAGCCGCAGACGGTTCTGCCGGATTTTCTCGCCCAGGTGGTCGGCGCCGGCAGCGATGCCGTCTGGATCCATGCCCGCAAGGCCTGGCTGCAGGGCTTGTCACCGAAGGAAAACCGCGAGATCCCGCCGCTGGATTACGATCTCGTCTATGCGATGAAACGCGAAAATCCTCATGTTTTCATCGGCATAAATGGCGGTATCCAGGATCTGAATCAGGCTCGCAAACATCTCGATCATGTGGATGGCGTGATGCTGGGCCGCGCCGCCTACCAGAATGCCGGTCTCCTGACGGAGGTGGATACAGCCATTTACGGCGCGCCGCAGCGCGATTTCGACTGGCTGCACCTGCGCGACACGATGATGGATTATGCCGAGACCGTGATCGCCTCCGGTGGCCGGCTGCACCATGTCACGCGCCATATGGTCGGCCTCTTCCAGGGGTTTGCCGGCGCGCGCCGCTTCCGCCAGATCCTGTCCTCGGAAGCGACGAAACCGGGCGCCGGACCGGAGCTCATCGCAACCGCCTTTGCGGCGGTGGATCTCACGGCCGCGCCGAAACCGGCCGCGGGCGATGCTGCGGCGGACGCCACCCGTCTCGCCGGCTGATTGGTTCTCTGCCGGCCTGCGGCTCGCTCAGGCCGCGGCGCGGCTTGCCAGCCGGGCCTGCACCTCATCGACGCTGCCACGAACATAGATGGAAACCGGCTTGCCGTTGCCGCTCATCACCGCAAGCGCGATGATCGACACCTCCGCCTCATAGACGGTGACATAGAGCACCTGGGCCGGATTGATGTAGACGGGCTGGTTATGCGTGTTGATAAAGCCGATCATCACTGTCCTGAAGTTTCGAATTATCTTGCAGACTAAATTTGTGGCATGCCCGAGTTGACGCCGGTTTAACGCACGGCGCTTTTACCCGCTTCGCTTTCGCTTTCGGTTTTGGTTTCGGTCTTTGCAGGAACGGAGGAGGCGCGGCATTGCGGATCCGCGGGCTTGACTCGAGGATCTGCGGAGTTGCGTGTGGCATGATCGGCTGTCTGTCTGACTGCGAGCGTGGGCGGGTAAAGCACCTCGCGACCAGAGCGCTAGCGCCCGGGTCTCCCCGTCTTGCCCTTCGTGCGGCCCTTGCGCTTCAGCTCTGCCGGATCCTCATAGGAGCCGATGCCGGTTTTGCCGCGCACCAGCGGGCGGGGGTCGCTCTCCGTCTGCGCAGCCTTCACGCTCTTCCTGCCGTCGTCGCCGGCGGAGGCTGCGCTCGGTTTTTCCGGCAGCCTGCCGGGCACGGGCTTTTCGGTGCGGCCGACAGTCATTTCGTCCAGCGTGTTCTTGCGGAACAGCGGCGCCCCGGTCTGGCCCGGGGCGGAGGGGATGGCCGTATCGGTGCCCGGTCCCATATCGTCAAGCGAGGGCTTGGCGAAATAAGAGGCCTGCGCATCCTGGGGTGAGGCTCCCTTTCCGCCACGCTTCGCCAGTTGCTCACCCGGCGACTGGTCCAGCGATTGGCGCGTGGCCTCGGCGCTGCGGCGCACGCCTTCCTGGGCCTTGCTCTCCTCGCGGGCGATCGGATCATCCATGCTGGCCAGTTCGACGGCCTTCAGGCGCTTGATCTCGTCGCGCAGACGGGCGGCCTTTTCGAAATCGAGGTCGGCGGCGGCATTGCGCATCTCCTTCTCCAGCGCGTTGAGATGCGTCTGGAGATTATTGCCCACCAGATGGCCGCCATCGGCGAAGCCCTTGCCGGAGGCACCGGAAATATCGGCGCGGACATGATCGCGCTCATAGACGCTGTCGAGAATATCGGAAATCCGGGCCTTGACCGATTCCGGCGTGATGCCGTGCTCGATATTATAGGCCATCTGCTTTTCGCGGCGCCGGGCGGTCTCTTCCATGGCCCGTTTCATCGAGCCGGTGATGTTGTCGGCATAGAGGATGACCTTGCCGTCGACATTGCGGGCCGCGCGGCCGATTGTCTGGATGAGCGAGGTTTCCGACCGCAGGAATCCCTCCTTGTCGGCGTCCAGAATGGCGACGAAGCCGCATTCGGGGATATCGAGACCTTCGCGCAGCAGGTTGATGCCCACCAGGACGTCGAAAGCACCCAGACGAAGATCGCGGATGATCTCGATGCGCTCCAGCGTATCGATGTCGGAATGCATGTAACGGACGCGCACGCCCTGTTCATGCAGATATTCGGTGAGATCCTCGGCCATGCGCTTGGTCAGCACAGTGCACAGCGTACGGTACCCTTTCAGCGCCGTCTCGCGGATCTCGCCCAGAACGTCATCCACCTGGCTGCGCGCCGAACGCACCTCCACCGGCGGATCGATAAGGCCCGTCGGGCGGATGACCTGCTCGGCGAAGACGCCGCCGGCCTGGTCCATCTCCCAGCCGCCGGGCGTGGCGGAGACGGCAACGGTCTGCGGCCGCATGGCATCCCATTCCTCGAAGCGCAGCGGCCGGTTGTCCATGCAGGAGGGCAGGCGGAAGCCGTATTCCGCAAGCGTGGCCTTACGCCGGAAGTCGCCGCGATACATGCCGCCGATCTGCGGGATGGTGACGTGGCTCTCGTCGATGAAGATCAGCGCATTGTCGGGGATATACTCGAACAGTGTCGGCGGCGGTTCGCCGGGCCGGCGGCCGGTCAGATAGCGTGAGTAGTTTTCGATGCCGTTGCAGGAGCCCGTCGCCTCCATCATCTCGATATCGTAGCGGGTGCGCTGCTCCAGGCGCTGCGCCTCCAGGAGGCGCCCGGCCTGTTCCAGTTCCGCCAGGCGATGCTTCAGCTCGTCCTTGATCGCCCGGATCGCGCCGTTCAGCGTCGGGCGCGGCGTCACATAATGCGAATTGGCGTAGATCTTTACGGATTTGAGGTCGCCGGTCTTGTGGCCGGTGAGGGGATCGAATTCCGTGATGGAATCGATCTCGTCGCCGAACAGCGAAATGCGCCAGGCGGCATCCTCCAGGTGAGCGGGAAAGAGCTCGATCGTATCGCCGCGCACGCGGAAGGAGCCGCGCACGAAGTTAATGTCCTGTCGCTTGTATTGCTGCGCCACGAGGTCGGCGAGCAGCTGGCGCTGGTCGATGCGGTCGCCCACCTGCATCTGGAATGTCATGGCCGTATAGGTTTCGACCGAGCCGATACCATAGATGCAGGAGACGGAGGCAACGATGATGCAGTCGTCGCGTTCGAGAATGGCACGCGTCGCCGCATGGCGCATGCGGTCGATCTGCTCATTGATCGAGCTTTCCTTCTCGATATAGGTATCCGAGCGGGGCACATAGGCTTCCGGCTGGTAATAATCGTAGTAGGAAACGAAATATTCCACCGCATTGTCGGGAAAGAAATTCTTGAATTCGGAATAGAGCTGCGCCGCCAGCGTCTTGTTCGGCGCGAGGATGACGGCGGGCCGCTGTGTCGCCTCGATCACCTTGGCCATGGTGAAGGTCTTGCCGGAGCCGGTGACGCCAAGCAGCACCTGCGACCGCTCGCCGGAGCTGATCCCCTCCACCAGATCGGCGATGGCGGTCGGCTGGTCGCCGGCAGGCTGGTAGTCGGAGGCCATGCGGATCGTGATCCCGCCCTCGGACTTTTCCGGCCGCGCGGGGCGGTGCGGCGTCCAGAGCTTGCCGTCCTTGAACAGCGGATTGCCGCTTTCGATCAGCTTCGCCAGTGCATCGACTGTGGCGGTGACCGCGCCGGGGGCGAGAGATGGGGATAGCGTCTTCGCCTCTTCCAGCGACATATCCATGCCGGCGACCGGATTGAGGCCGGCGGCGGCGCGGGTCTTCGGATCGGAGGAGGCACCGATCGAGACGCCGCGGGAGGTCTTGGAGGCGGTGGTGTTCTTGGCTGTGCCGGCTTTCCCCGCCGGGGCGCTGCGCTTGGCTCTGGCCGCCTCCTCTTCCTTGGCCTCGCGGATCGCCGCTTCCCGGGCCGCGATCTCGATCTTCTTGCGATGCTTGCCTGCCTTGGAGGCGATCTCGCGCTGGGTCTCGACGGAGGAGGCTTCCGCCTCCGCTTCCAGCTGCTGCAGCCAATCGGCGACCGAGCCGGAAAGCGGTGCGCCCTCCAGGGCACGCTGCGGCGCTTCCTCGAAACCGTTGCTGGCGTTGTTTGGCGGAGACTTTTTCGGAGCTTTCGACATGCCGGGAATATGGCGAGACTCTCACGCAATTGGAAGAGTGCCAGCGAAACAAATTGGGAACGGCAACGGGTTCTCATTGCCGGAGTTTGCGATTACATGCGGTGAGTGAGAGAAACGGAGTACCAGACCCCATGCTGTCCCTCGACAAGCGGCTCGCGCTGAAGAACAGCACGCCGCGCACCATGCTGTCGCTGCATCACACGGAAAACTGCCGCCTTCTGCCCAACCGCACCGAGCTTCTGCATCGCCTGCCGCATGGTGGCGTGGTCGCCGAGATCGGCGTCGCCTTCGGCGATTATTCGCAGGAGATCATGACGCTGAACCGCCCCTCCCAGCTGCATTTGATCGATCCCTGGGACCTCAACCGCTACAATGAGGGACATGAGCGGGTGAAGGAGATGTTTGCCGGCGAGATTGAAAGCGGCCGCGTCATGCTGCATCTGGGCGGATCGACGGAGATGCTGCCGCAATTTGCGGATGCCAGCTTCGACTGGGTCTATATCGACACCGATCATTCCTACGAAAACACCTGGAACGAGCTGCTGCTGTGCGACGCAAAGGTGAAGCGCGACGGACGCATTTGCGGCCATGATTTCTGCACCGGCAATGTCATCAAACCGGTCGTCTATGGCGTGGTGCAGGCGGTCAACCGGTTCTGCGTCGAATATGGCTGGCAGTTCGAATATCTGACGGTGGAACCGGACGCGCATTTCTCCTATTGCCTCAAGCGCCTCTGAGGCCGGGCGCGGGGATCCGACGCGCGTTTGCGGGTCAGCCGATCCTGGTCTTGCGGATCGCGCGTTCCTGGCGCTCGGCAAGCCAGCCGGCAATGCGGCTCTGGGGCATCGGCCGGGCAAAGAGATAGCCCTGGCCCTGGCGACAGCCCAGCCTTTTCAACGTGGCGGCATCCGCCTGGGTCTCCACGCCCTCCGCCAGCATTTCCACGCTCAGCGCTTCGCCGAGCCGGATCAGGGCGGAGACGATGGCCTGGTTGCGCTCGGATGCGGCAATTTGGGTGATGATGCCGCGATCGATCTTCAGCCGGTCGACCTTGAGGTCGATCAGGCGGGTGAGGGAGGAGTGGCCGGCGCCGAAATCGTCGACCGCGAGCGCGAAGCCCGACTGTTCCAGATGTTTCAGCTGCTCGCCGGCAATCACCGTGTCGAGCAGCGCCTCCTCGGTAATTTCCACCTCCAGGAGTTCCGGACGGATGGCATGGCGCGCCACCTTGCCATCGAGAAGCTCGGCGAGGGAATAGAGGGCGAATTCGCGCGGCGAGACATTGATGGCGACGGTTGCCTCCGGTAGGCCGAGACGTGGCAGGTCCAGCAGCA